>CAZRBF010000064.1:3157-8144 GCA_964598195.1 uncultured Candidatus Peribacteria bacterium
AAACGACTTTGTATATGTGGTTTTTCTTCTGTCTTTACTATTGGTTTTTCTTCTGGAATTTCATCACCGTACATATCATCGATCGGATCAAGGACTGGAGTTTTTTCAACGACTCTTGTTGGAGTGAGTTCTGCTGGCTCTGTAGGAACTAGTGATTCCACTGATTCTGGAGCTACTGAGACCTTTGGGGTTGGCTCTCGAACTCCTCATGAATCTATTGAGGCCTCTGGTATGAGCTCAGTTGGAACCTCAGTCACTTCTGCTGGTTCGAAAGTTCATGACTGCACCTGTTGCTGTAGTGTACCTGCAGTGTCTCTTTCCTCCTGGGAATGTCGAACATCGTTAAGGACGCTTTCCAGTTCTTCCATTTCTACATCTACTACCATCACAGGTCCATCATACAAAGGAGCTTGCTGACTCAGGCAAGTATCGACATTGAGCTCATCATCTGCAAGAGATGCTGACTCTGGTAATATATCATCTCTCGGAGATGCTGACTCTAGACGATTTCAATGCTGCTCACCTGCTTTTTCGGTCTCATTTTGTGGTTTTTTAGAACGACGCCTCATATACCATACAGCCGCACCTGTAGCCACAAGAGCAGCCCCTCATGCAGTTCCTGTTACCAGAGGATTCTCCGGAGCCATCGCCGTTTTTGCGAACGCAACAGCATTTTCCAGGGGTATCCAAGATTTTTGGTCGTCTGTGGAGATTTCACATATTTCCTGACCGTCAAGTAAGAGTCCCGTTTTATTATGCACTGCTTCACAGATCTTTTTAAATTCTGGGGATCCTATGATAATCGGTTCTGGTGCAACAAAAACTTCGCCTGCATTGGCTGTGTGCATGGCAATGCCGAGAGCAATAGCACCCATAGCCTGAGATCACTTCATGATAATTAAAGTTAGTAAATATTTGCTAAAAAATAGAAATTATGGCCTTTTAGCAGGTTCAAGCGGAGTATACGGAACATGCGTCATGTTCGATGATCGTACTGTAATCACCGTATTTTTCTGTGAAGGTATACATCCTATAACTTTTAACTGTGTATTCAGCTTAAAAATCATGCGCTTATCTCCAACCGGCTTATCCCAGAGATAGAATTCACCATCTGGCTGCTTCACGAGTGCGTAATCAGGATTCTTCAAATCTCATTGAGAATAAAATGAACCATTGATAGACATTCATTTCATTGCCCCCCTTATGGCAATGTCAGCCTTTTTTTGTTCTTCTGTAAAATCTGGTGCTTTTTCTACTGCCGTTACTAGTGGTTCAGACTGAGTTGGCTTAACAACAGTAGGCGTACGTGGTAACACTTTTGGTCATTTTTGTATTTTTGGTGTACTCCTGGAAGCTATTTTCTTTACTGGAGCCCGGAATGTATTTAGTACTGGAGTTACATCATTTTTAAGAACCGTGAATCTTTCTCGTGACAAGAAAAGTTGTCAATCTACTGCGCTATTATATTCCCTCAGAAGCGCAATGATTTTTACTTCCTCGGCTGTAATCCCAGGGAATTCTTCTCATATTCATGCATAATTAGGATGATTGGCATCGTTAATAATTTTGCCGTATTTTTGTTTAAAGTCTGCGAGATCCTTCCCTTTTAAAAGAACCTGTTCAGGAGATTGTGATGAGCTTTTCTTATTAGGGACAACATTCTCTGATTTATCGACAGAAGTCATAAAGATAAGATATTAAATGTTAAATATTTGTTCGTACGAATGTATAAAACAGTTCTATATTACCACATTATTCATTTAAATGCAAAAAAATGAGTACTTTTCATTGTATTTTCCTATAATCCGCATATAATCCCACGAAATATCCAATAGTATTCGATTCTTTCATGTCTATCTCCCAAGAAATAGAATCCAAAATCAATATCGTCGAGCTTGCTGGGCGATATTTGCAGATGAAGAAAGCAGGGGTCAATTATAAGGCCCTGTGCCCATTTCATACGGAGAAAACTGCTTCATTTGTCATATCTCCGGTGAAGAACCTGGCATATTGTTTCTCGTGCCACCACGGAGGTGGGCCTTTGCGGTTCCTGATGGAGATCGAGAAGATGGAGTTTGGTGAGGCACTGCATGCTCTGGCAAAAGAAGCTTGAGTAGAGCTCAAAACCGATTACTACAAAGAACGCGGAGAAAAAACGGGCGATGTCTACGATATGCACCGAATCGCGACTGATTTTTATTACGAAGAGATACTTCGCGAGGAAAACAAAGAAAGACTCAACTATCTCTTGAATCGAGGGATTTCACGAGAAACGATTGATCGGTTCAAACTCGGGTACTCATGAAACCCTCGTGAGCTCTTTGCTCGTCTCAAGGACAAGGGTTTTACCGAACAAGGCATTATCGATTCCGGGATATTTGTGGGTCCTGGGCGGGATAAGTTCTATGGGCGAATTATCTTCCCTATCGCGAACTTCGCAGGTCATACCGTAGCCTTTACGGGCCGGATTACCGATAAATGAGAACCAAAATATTTGAACTCCCCCGTTTCTGATATATTCAACAAAAGTGCCATTCTCTACGGATTCCATCTGGCAAAAAGTACCATTGCCCGGGAACAGAGTGTGATTATCGTCGAGGGGCAGATGGATACGGTCGCCCTGCATCAAGCAGGGATCTATAACGCCGTCGGGATTAGTGGAACAGCACTCACCAAGGAGCATATCGCACTCATCAAGCGCTTCACCAAGAAACTCTATCTCTGTCTCGATGGAGACAAGGCGGGAATCGAAGCGACATTTAAGAGTCTCGAAAACCTCTACAATGAAGATCTTGATATCTATGTCATATCCTTGAGCGATGCCAAAGACCCCGATGAGTTCATAAAATCCTGAGGAGATTTTCAGCAAGAGACCAAAAAAGCCCTCACCCCCATCGAGTTTTATATAAAAGAAGGAGCAAAAAGGTACGATATAGCTGAAATGACCGGAAAAAAAGCCATCTGGGAGGAACTCAAAAAGATGCTCAAACATATCAAAAATCCTATCGAAATAGACGCCTATATTCGGGAGATAGGAAAGATACTCAATCTCAGTACCGATGTGCTTTACAGTGAACTGAAAAGTTTCCGAGAAAAGCGTGTTATTGAGGATGTAAAAAAACAAAATAGTTTCGAGAGAGCAGAACTCATCGCAGGATATATACGACTTTATGCCTATTTTGACTTGTTTTTAGAAAAATTTCAGTATACTCTCGAGGATGGAATGTTTATTCCCTCTTTTTTCGTAGTTAAAAATCTCATCTCTTCCCGGGATTATGCGGAGGAAAATGAGGGCGTTGACATGGACAGACTGTCTGCTATAGAGCTCTATATCGAAGAGGAAAATGCTACCCTGTCTCAGGATGTTATTACTCTCAAATTCCTAGAGCTTATCAGTTACATAAACAAACTCTGTTTTGAGCAGGAGAAAAAAACCCTCCTCGCCAATATAGACCCAAACAGTACAGAATACATGGTAAAACACCGAGAACTTCAAGAAAAAGGAAAGAGTATGGGAATTAAAGTAAACAGATGATAGAGAATATTAAATTTTAACTTTTTTCCTTACTGCTATGTCAAAAAAGGACCCTAAAAAAGATGTAAGTCAGGTAGAGGAGATTGATCTTAATACTATTGTAAGTACCGAAGGGATTTTTGATCTCTGAAAAATCCGAGAAAAAGCTGCCCTTGGAAAGGAAATACCTCCAATATCCATTACTCATGACTCGGCGCACCATGATGAGGAAGAACATATTGATGATCTCGATGATCTCCATGCCCCAGAGCCAGACGATCATCTACTCATAGAAGACGATCTTCCACCCCTCAAAGATGAAGATCTCCTGTTGCTCGAGGATGATCTCGGAGATTTTGACGATATGGATGATGATTTGGATGATGATGAAGATGGAGAGGATGGAGAATGAACTGGCCGCAAAAAACGAGAGCGCTGACTCAAGAAAGTGCCCATCGAACGCAGTGCTGATAAGCGACGTATAGGAAAGGGATTGCAGAAATTCATAGATATCTCCGTTCCTCAGGAGTTTCTCGAGGGACTCTCAGAGAATCTTCAGCTCCTGATTAAAAAAGGAAAAGTCGAAGGAAAGATAACCTACGATGAACTCCTCGCCGCCATGCCTCATGCAGAGGATGATGTCGATAAACTCGATGATATCTATACTCGTCTCATGAAGATGAACATAGAAATCGTGGATAGTTTCGACAAAGACGAGATGTTTAAGCAAGGAAATACCAGCGAGGAAAAAGCTCAAGAGATCGATCTTTCTGATATCTCCGATGACTCTATCCGAATGTACCTGAATGAGATCGGACGTTTTCACCTGATCGATGCCGAAGAAGAAGTGCGACTTGGTAGGCTCATCAAAAAAGGTTCCCAAGATGCTCGCAAGAAACTTGCAGAAGCCAATCTCCGTCTCGTCGTATCGATCGCCAAGAAATACATGGGGCGTGGGCTCGGACTGCTTGACCTGATCCAAGAAGGAAATGTAGGACTCTTCCGTGCTGTTGATAAATTTGACCCAGAAAAAGGGTTTAAGTTCTCGACCTATGCGACCTGGTGGATCCGACAAGGTGTTACTCGTGCCATTGCAGACCAAGCTCGAACGATCCGTGTTCCGGTTCATATGGTAGAAACCATCAATCGATTTACTCACACTTTCAGACGATTAACCCAAGATCTTGCCCGAGAACCTCTCATGGAGGAGCTCGCGCTCGAGCTCGACATGGACATCCGCAAGGTACGCCAGATTATGCGAATATCGCAGGATATCCTCTCTCTTGACTCCCCTGTCGGAGGCGAGGAAGACACTACCCTCGGAGACTTCGTAGAAGACGATAAATATCTGACCCCAGATAAGGCAGCTAACCTCACACTCCTTAAAGAAAATCTCTACGAGATGCTCGATTTCCTGACTCCTCGTGAGCGTAAGATCGTCATCATGCGATTCGGTCTCGATGGTGGAGAGAT
>CAZRBF010000065.1:0-7966 GCA_964598195.1 uncultured Candidatus Peribacteria bacterium
TAAGGTCTGATATTCTGGAACTATCTCTGGCAGAGCCAGAGTAACCAGAGAGACTGGTAAAAGCTATAGTTCAGAGAATAACGAGGATGGTGATGACAACGATGAGTTCGACGAGGGTGAATCAGAAGGGTTTACGAATAAGTTTTTTACAGGTGCTCACAGATAGAGAGATTATGATATAAACTATGGATAGTATATGTACAGTGGGGCAAATACAAGTTTATTGTGATTGACAAGTTGTTGTTTTATTCTTTCACCCCCATGCGATAGTCCCAATTATTGATTTCTGTACTATAAAAGTATTCAATCCCCTGCTTGGCCTTATTGTCTTGCTGAAAATCGATGGGACTGTAATCGATATACTTGTTTTTTAGGAGGATTTCTGGAGTTTCTGCATGCTCTTTTTTGTCCTGAAAATATTTTGCATCCGCTTGCTCAAGATAGGAAAGATTCATCTCTCGCACCGCTTTATTCAGATATGTCGAACAGAAATTATCAACATTCTGCCCGGTAGTTGGATCTACTCACTGCTCTTCAAGTTTCTTGATCATCTCCTGTCTCGCACTTTCTATCATACGTAGGCCTGCTCCGGTAAGTGTAGCTTTAGCATCAAAAGCATCAAGGAGACTCTTGCCCAATTCTCTCGAGAGACCTTGGCAGAGACTATTTTTGTTTCACTCTATGCTCTCAGCGAGAGACAAAAGCATAATAATAGCCTTTTCACGATCCCCAGACTTTCCTTGCATAATGGCTGCCATAATACGGGCTCCGGTTGGAGCGTCGGTATTGGTCGAAGCTATGCGATAGTATTCGGATGATTTTGCCCCATCGTGGAGATTCCAATAGTAAATATACCCCAAATAATAGGGGATCATAGGATCACTACATGAGTTCTTATAACTTTCATCGGTCCAGAGTTTTTTGAGGTCAAATTCATTTCTTGCTTTTTCTGCCTTGACTGCATCACAATTCTCGCGAAGCCCCTTGAGTCCAATCTGAATTGCCTGATCTGTATTTTTTTGAATTTCAGCTTCAGAGAGTGATTCGTATCGATAATTAAATGAGGGCAACAGGAGCTCACCTATCTGATATGGGTAGGTAAAGTGTGGATTGAGGTCAGTAATAAGATTGAGCATGGCGTACAGATATGCCTTGTATTGTGAACTCAGAGCATTTGATCCTATGTACTGTATGGCAGAAAGCCAGTATGCATCGGCAACAATATTCTGAAAACCCCCAGCAGAAAGACCCACCACCTCGGCTGTAGGGATAAACTCTGGATGATTAACAAACGCTCGTTTTGTATCGGTGTGTTGTTTATAGTTCATCTCTGAACTATATACAAATACTCCAATGGAGAGAATAACGAGAAGGAAAGTGAGAAACTTAGTAAACATAGTATAAGAAGTATAATTTAGATACCTATTCCATCATCATCGATGGTCATTGTTATTTTTCTCGCTGAGTGAACAGTTGTATGAGAAGGTGGTGTGTGTACAGGCTTTGATCCAGTGAAAATGAGGTGAAGCTCACGATCCTTCCCTTCTCCAACACTAAATGACTTAAACCCTTCGATCTTTTTATCGGATATATATCCATGAGCTTTTTTGCGATCGTAGGCGGAAAGATTCGGGAGGGTGATCTCTTCTCCGGATCTCATGGCATAAGCAATCCGCCCATCGAGATAACGATAGAACTTCTCATCTTTTGCCTGAAGATAATCATTGACCTCAAGATGAATCAGAAATGATTCATCGAGTGTTTTTTCGAGTATACGAGTAAGGAGATGCTTGGTCATCTCGAGTGTCTGACCATGAATACCTATAAGTATCTTGGAATCTGGGGTTTTCACCTGTATAAGGTAAATCCCCTTTTTCTCATCCTGGCACTCGATGATAATATCCTCGAGAGAAAGTCCCATAAGTGTAAAGAAATTGCGAGTGATTCCCATGATTTGTTCCTGCATATCGTGTGGATTGTATGATATAAACTTTTCGTCGTGCATTATATAGAAGTATGGAAAAAAAGGAAATTATTTTAGTATATCTCGGTCTCTCGAGTCTGTTCTACCGTCTGAGTTGGAGTACTTCCGGTATTTCCTGAAAAAAGGAGATAATACCCTATGAGAGCCAACAAAAGAAGCGTAATCGCAAGCATTTTAGTAACCGGTTCTATCTTGACACTATAATGACGAAATTTATAGATATGCAGTTTCGCTACGATAAAAAATCCAAAAATAAGGACCATGAACAGTGTGTAGATTCCAAAGCCGAGCCAAAACATAGCAGGAAAATTACGAAATAAAGATTATAGCATTCAATCATTTTATTGTTATTTCATTTGCAATCTGGGATTTTTTATATCTCTGCTATCACACTATCAAAAAAGTGGTTTTTTATGTCCATCCAATAATCGGCTTGACGACAGAGCTTATCAACATCTCGCAGGTCATAGAGGAACTCTTTTATTCCTTCTTCGAGAAAGATGCTATTCTGACTTCCTTTTGTGAATACAACAGTTTTTATATCATCTGGACCAGCCATAATGAGATCACGAACCTTTTTTCCAGCCAGACGTGAATGAAGAAATGAAAATACGCGATCACTTTTCTTTCCTGAAACGAATCACTCGGAGGATTCTTCACTCAACTCCCCCCAGGCTTCCAACAAAAGCGGATACACAAAGCGTTTCATCTCCTCTCCAACAAGTACGACTGATTGTACGTTGGATGCAATAATTTTCTCTGCAATCTCGGTATGCAATTCTTTGGAGTCATCGCCAAGTTCTCGCATATCTCCGAGGAAAAGAATCTTATTATACTTATCTTCAAGACCATTCAAATACCCGATACCTCCAGAGATAGAATTGTATCATCCATTGTAACTTCCATCTATTATAAGTGATTCACGCACCCCCTTAAGTACTGATCATCGTCCCTTTTGTGGATGGATATCTGTGAGTCGTTCCCGAATATCCTGAACATCCATACCTAGGCTGATCCCCAGAGCAAAAACTGGAAGTATATTGTACACCTGAAACTCTCCAATAAGTGGAAAATGCATTTCACAGGATTCTTCTCATTTTATAAGCGAAAAAGAAAGATCCTCAAGATGGGCATGTATATTGGTGGCGCAAATATCACTCTCGGTATGCTTTATCCCGTAATTAATAACCTCTTTGTCGGAAAGAAGTTCCATGACTGAAGGGATAAATTTATCATCTTTATTATAGATAACACGCTTCGCTACCCGCCCAATCTTCATCTTTTCTTCTATATAGTCACGAAAAACTGGGAACGAAACAACATGATTTTTGGAGATATTAAGAATGATGGCAATATCCGGAGGAGCTATATCAACCAGAAAATCCATCTCACCAGGATGATCGATCCCGTATTCAAGAACCAAGTATCTCGGATAGTTTTTCCCGAAATAAATGATAATACCTTTAATAAAAATCCAAATCCATCGAAATGGGTTCTTGTATGGTGACTTTGTCTGAAGAATGGTCATGGGAATCCCAAACTCTCCATTATAGTTGTATGGTGACATATATACCCGATCACCATGAAGTGTTCGAAGGAAGTCGTAAACAAAATTAGTTGCCGTTGTTTTACCCACAGTCCCCGTAATTCCAACAATAAAAGGGCGATGTTTTTTGATAATCTGTTTTGTGAGTTTTCAAAGCAGGATGAGTATAAGTTTCTTCATAAAAGTGTGTAAAGAATAGACTATATCGGGGGACAGGAGCAGAACGGGCGATATATAAATACCTGCAAAAATCTTCAAATATCTGCCATACTATATAGAGGAATGGAAAAGTTGCAAAATATTTTGATTATATTTGCCTCATTTTACGAAATATGTTACAATTGAAGAAATAACTACCACTCTCTAAAATATGATAACTTATCAGATTACTCGGTTCATCCACTCGACGATACGATCCAATAAACTCGTACACCTGATCGACGCGCTTCTCGAGCAGTCTCATGAGGATGAAAATATCCTCGACGATCTCATATTCCAATTCAAACGCTTTCTCCAAAAAGGAAACGAGGAGATTTTCGAACAGAATAGACTCAAGTATGTGACCTATCTCGATGACTTCAATACTCATATCACTGATATCAAAGACCTGAGTAAAAAAGATGCTATTGAAATCAACGGACTCCTCCTCGAAATCTATGAGATTCCGAAAAAACGAAATAATCTCCTTTCAGGAATCCTCTTCTACTTCTATTTGAAAAACCATCGACATTTACAGGGAAAAGCTATTTTCAAGATTATCTATCTCTATTTCCTCATCATAACCTACCGAAATCGACTGAGCGATTCTATGCGCGCAAATATCATAACGATTGATTCGAAACGTCTTCGGAGCATATCAGTTATATCTACGAGCATCCTACATCGTCTCCAGAGAAGACACTGCCTCCCCTCTTCTCCCTCACTTATCATGATTGGGATTTTCTTCTCTGTCGTCCTCCTCAGTATAGTTTCGTGGCAATATGGACCTATTGCTTCTACTCTTCAAGCAGATATAACCGCTACCATTCAGTGATCTGGATCCACAAATGGACTTGCTTTCGGAAAAGTCGCTATGGATTCACTTCTCCTTGGACGTCTCACCGATGGGGTCAATGGAACCATTCAGAGTTTCTGACTCCAGAATATCCTTATCGTAGCTCTTATGGCAGTTATATTTCAGTCGCTTCGCACTGGGTTTACTAATCTCTTTGTGAATTCGTTTCTCGTAAAAACCTTTGCGGTTATCTGAACCATTCTCAAGATCATTTCAAGAGTTATATTCTCGGTCTATAACTATGCCATATACAAGATATCTACACGCTATATTTTCACCTCTATAAACTTCATTATCTCTCGTGGAATCCTCCCTGGAAGGATTCTCATCGCACTCTTTTTATTCTTGTATATCTGTATATATCTCGCGGTCATCGCAGTATATTTTTATCTCATGACTCTCTTTGTTACGATACATCTCGTTTGGTGGCAAATAGCAGGGATTGTCATCCTTACATCATCGCTTCTCATAGGTATGAATCTCCATGCTGATGTCGAGAACTTTAGAGCATTCCTCATAGAGATAGAAGCCATCTTCAAGAGTCTCCATGAGACAGTGAAAACGGATGAGAAAAAAGAGTGATGAGAAGCACAAAAAGCTTAACGATATAAAACACATTTAAAGCCTCTTTTAAAAGAAATTTGATAAATTAAAAAAAACTATATAATAAGCGGGAAATTATAATATCTTAATAAAAGTCAGACTATGGCACAGATCACAAAAGATGGATATGTTTTCACAATATTGGACGAGATTCAAGCCCAATACGGTGAACTTGTAAAGCTCGTACTCGCTACCGAGTCGATGGATAATACTGAGAAACAATACTGGTTCGATATACTTCCATCGATGACCGATGAACAGGTTGATCGACTCTTTGATATCCTCGAGACCGAACGCAAGAAACTCGAAGAGCTCGAGGTCAAGTACCAAGAAGAGATCAAGACTCTCAATGAACGTCACCTGATCGAATGGCAAGAGTTCCAATCCAAGGAAAGTCGTGACAAGATCAAACAAGCCGAAGCCAATGACAAAGACGATCAGAACACCGACAATATTTTGAAGATGTTGGATGATATGTAATACCCACTAAGCGCACGAAACTATTGTGGAGTGCGTTTATATTTTTATTTTTCATCACAAGAGAAAGGTGTACTTTTTTATATTTTTACAAATTTTTTATGGCAGAATTTTTCGGAGGAGGCTCTCAAGATTCCTCTATGACTCAAGCTCAACTAGAAGAAACAGCAAGATTCATGCAACGTGTGTACGGTTGGATGGCAGTAGCCCTCGTTATATCTGGAGCAACGGCCTACTATGTTTCCTATGATTCCGAACTTACAAAAATGATTTTTGCGAATGGACTTTTTATTCCACTCATCCTCCTAGAACTTGGTCTCGTAATGGGATTATCCTGGCTTATCAACAAGATGAGCGCCAATGTGGCGGTGGCACTATTCATCCTCTATTCATTTGTTACCGGACTCACACTCTCGGTGATATTTCTGGCATATAAGCTCGATTCGATCGTTTCGATCTTTGGTGTTTCAGCACTTATATTTGGTTCCATGAGTCTCTACGGATACTACACCAAAAAAGATCTCACCGGCATAGGAACTCTTGCATTTTTTGGACTTATAGGGATCATCATCGCTGGACTCGTTAACCTCTTTATAGGAAGTTCTCTGGTATCTTTCGTTGTATCTATCATCTGAGTAATCGTATTTATAGCTCTTACAGCCTACGATACCCAGAAGATTAAAGAAATGAATATACTCGGCAATGAATGAACGGAAGATGACACCAAAGAGGCAGTGCTATGAGCATTGACCCTCTATCTTGACTTTATCAATCTCTTTCTCAATCTCCTCCGTCTCTTCGGAAGTCGAAAATAATACGGGAAACTTCTTAAAAACACTCCAAAATTTTGGAGTGTTTTTTGCTTGTATTCCATATAGAGTATACTACACCATGTTTTTATATTTTGTCTTGACAAGTAAGGGAAAGTAATATACTAAGACGAATATCATATTTTTCCTCTCTTTATGGATAACAAGAACACTGGTACACCCCCCTTGGAATCACCCAAACATCTCTCAAAGATAGAGCAACTCCTCTATTTTGGAGCTCAAGCGCCTCTTCCGTGGCATATAATCGCTGGTGTTATAATGAGCTGAATCATTATCTCCGGAGATCGTTTACGCGAAGAACTCACTGAGAATTACGCAAATAGAGCGAAAGTAATAACAGAAAAAAAGATGTATGGCATAAAAGAGGTAACAACGTATGAGTGTGGTGAAAAAGGATCATTCACTGAAGATATCTGCTGAAAAGTATCAACACTTATCGACGTGGGAGATAAACATATCCCCCTCCTTCACTGAAAAAATTCACTCACAGAAAAAGAAATACGAGATATATGAAATTTTTTTAATAGCTATCCTGAAAAATCTTCTGCATTAGTAGCAAAATATAGAGGATTGGCAACCATCAGGAGTTATGATACAAGAGGCATAGAGCCAGAATTCATACGAGATGGCGGTCTTTTGGCGCAAAAAGAAACAAAAGATATTGCTCAAATGATAGAAATGCAGATTCCTGCTCTCAAGAATAAAGTTTGAGCAGAATGATTTCAGTCATTTTTAACAGATGAGGAAGTCCAAACTTTCAAAAATCTTTTTGAAGAATTGGATTTTAGATGAGAATTCAATTTGGTAAATATAGAAACATTCTTGGGTCTTATTTTTAATAATCCAGAACGCAATACACTCAATCCCGATAATATCAAACAGGTTCTTGCACTTTCCGAAAAATTTCACGGTGGAACCAAAATACTACTCCAGTGAGAAAAAACTATGAGCATCAATAAATATTCCGATACTATCAGAGCAGACATTATAGTACTTCTCACATCAATACTGGGCCTTCTTCTCTTTGCGTGGAAGGGTCTTCCATTCGCATGAATAGTGAAGGTTGTGAAAGAGGAAATAGAAACAATCCCGATGGTCAAACCTTCTGTAGAACAAAAAGAACGCTTTGAACGATACAGAATGGCCTTATGATTTCATGGCTATGATGAATTTATAAAAATGTATTATCTTCTCAAGCAGGTTCCAAGCAAGAAGATAATACAGAAAAAATGACCGAAAGATTCTTATATCTTTGGCAAGGATGAGCGATGAAAATGAGGAATGATAGAAAAGATACAGGGTAGATATATTCTCAAGGGTCTTCCTACTCATTTTCCTGACCACATCCCAGATGATATTACATTTGCCTACTGTTTACAGGATTACTGATACACTCGTGATAACATAGAAATTGTCGATGTTGAGTGGGAAAAAATAAACGGGGAGCTTGTTATAAAAATACTTTAGTTCAT
>CAZRBF010000066.1:0-7657 GCA_964598195.1 uncultured Candidatus Peribacteria bacterium
TATTCCCGATAATTTTCATCATCCACCCATTGTGCGGGATTATCTACGATATATTGTCGGATGCGATTTCATTCAGCCTCATCGCGAATGATGTGATCGTTATAATTTGGTTGCCAGGCAAAAAATATTTGATCCAACGCATTGATTTTTTTAGTCGTAAATCATTTTAGTAATTTTATGAGATTACCAATGGTTCATTTTTTCGGAGAAATACTGGAATAATATGGTTTGGTGAATTTATCACATTCATCGTAGAGATGTAGCACTGCTACATCTCTACAATTATCGTCGAATTTTATAATCACAATAATATGCACATGATTCGGCATAACAACAAATTCATCAAGAATCACGTAATCAAAATGATTTTCTATATCTAAAATTTCATTGTTCAGAATTTCACCAATTTCATTCAACATCATTTTCCCATCCACTACATCCCCGAAATAATTCTCACGATTTTTCGTACAAATCGTTATAAAATACGCCCCTTCGGAGGAATAATCGTATCATTTCAATCGGTTCGATGGAACGCGATAGATATCGCGGAATTTGAATTCAGGGTCGGTCATATTAATTTTGTTAGGAATTTCATATTTATAATCGTAGAGATGTAGCATTGCTACATCTCTACGATTATTTCCTCCTCCTCCACAAATCCATTCTTCTGGTAATCCACCATCTCGCGATATACCGAACTGGACTTATACAGTTCATCATGCGAGCCAGAACCAATAAGTTCTCCTTTTTCAAAGAGAAATATGCAATCTGCATGACGAATCGTCGAGAGGCGGTGGGCGATGATAATAGAAGTCCGCCCCTCCATAAGTGTGTGAAATGACTCTTGAATGAGTCGTTCGGTTTTTGCATCGAGAGCACTGGTGGCCTCGTCGAGTATAAGGATCTCAGGATCAGCAATAATGGCTCGGGCAATGGCAATGCGCTGTTTCTCTCATCCTGAGAGTTTAAGTCCTCGCTCCCCCACTTCGGTATCAAATCCTTTCTCCAATCATTCTATAAATTCCAAAATATTCGCCTGTCGACAGGCATCGCGAATCTGCTCAAAAGTGACACCATCGCGAACATATTCCAGATTATGACGGATTGTATCATTAAAAAGAGTCGTGTCCTGGAATACTGCTGCGAGTTTTGATCGATAACTCTCAAGTGTAAAATCTCGGATATCGATTCCATCAATCTCGATCGATCCTGAAATAGGATCATAAAACCGAGTCAGGAGTTGTGTGAGCGTTGTCTTACCAGAACCCGTATGTCCAACAAACGCCACTTTCTGACCTTTTTTGATCTCAAAAGAGATATCATTGAGTACTTCACGATCGTTGCTTGGATAAGAGAATGCGACATGATTATATGTGAGAGTTTTTTCGAGTTTAGAGAGAACTTTTGTACCACTATCTGGTTCATTTGGCATTTCCAGAAGTGTGCGAACCTTGGTAAAATCTGCAATATATCGAACAATATTACGATACGATGCTTCGAGCGTTTGAAGTGGGGCATAAATTCGGCTCGCAATAGCCACGAAGAAAAAGAGATCGCCGATGGTCATACGACCATGAAGGATAAAAAATACTCAAACAATTGTTACCCCTACTTTCCCGACGAATTCGAGCACTTTCCCTCAGGCATTCAAAAAACACCAAAGCTTACGAATATGAAATTGCCGACTTGCTGCATTATCAATATGAGTTCAAATAATCTTCCATTCATGTTTTTCGCGAGTATAGAGTCGAATAATCCCAAGATTCGTAAGCCCATCTCCGAAACGTCCATAAAGTTTATCCCAGAGATCATTGACACTTTTTTGAAGTAGGTACGCCTTTTTCCCAATAGTAAAAGAGATCAGCGCTCCGATCGGAAGAACAAAAAGTGAGATAATCATCATTGTCGGATTGATATATAATCCAAATATGAGCAACGAAATAAACACAAGTATTTGTGGTAATATATTTACATAAGTTTCATAAACAATACTCCATACAACCTCAACACCACGATCAAAAATCTTTTGTTTTTCTCATGGAGCGGTAGAAATATGGTATTCCATCGGCAAGTGCAACATTTTTCTGGTAGTTGTGAGTGTAAAATTCTTCCAATCACTATTTGCAAGATACTGTATAGCAAAATCATACAAAGTAAATGTCACAATAGAAAGCAAAACAAGAACGATCCAGAGTGCAGAAATCTTTATAAAATAGAGGGAAGTTGCTTGAAAAAGCTCGGGTTTTCCAAGAGTCACCTGAAGTGTGTCGACAAAGAGTTTATAGAAATATGGTTCACTCACCACCATGGCAACATACACCAAAAGAAGAGGCATGAGCCAATAGAGAGACTTTGTGATAAAGACCTGTTTTCCGAGAATCTCGAGATAGAGTTTCCAATTCGAAATCTGCCCTGGTGTTTGTATAGTTTGCGTCATAAATAAAGTTTGACAAGACATAAGAAATACATACTATCCAGAAGTTGCAAATTTTCAACTACAAACAAAAAGGAGAACGACATGTTCGTATATATTGTTTTGCTAAAAGAAGCCACAAAGAAGAAGGCCTTGCTTCGTATGACTGATGCTACCATTCGGTTTCTAGTTGCCATACTGATAACAGTCTTTCTGCACACATGGCGGCCACTGATGAGCTTGTATGATTTCATTGCTGATTTTCTACTACTTGAGGCGTCATCATGACACAGGAAGAATTTTTTGACAGCATCAACAACTTTATTGATGCAACAGAGCTGGGACTCTCGAGCCTCAGTCTCGTGCCACTCGACGTCATTTTTGCAGTCATACTCGGAGGGATTACCATTGTCTCATACTTTTGATGCTTTTGATACTCCCCCACCCCATAAAAAAGAGTCCCGCGTACGCGGGACTCTTTAAATTTATGTTTCCTCGTTATTTCTGCCAAATATCCGCTTGAAAATCATTCCTGGAAGTCTAAATGGAAAAGTAATGACCGAGCGGATCTTGTGAAGCCATGGATGACTCATCATAAACACCTCATAATAGAGTCCTTTTACGACAAAGAGCGTGATAAACGTACAGGCGATCAGTCCAAATATGATGGTGAACCCGAGGCCGGACCAGAACTTATCGCGAAGGGCGATGGGGAGGATACCGAGGGCTGTTGTTAGAGTAGTGAGGAGCATTGGCTCGAGACGACTGGAGCCTGCTTCTACGAGGGCAGTGAATGAGGCCATTCCCTTACGGAGGTTGATGTTGATGGCATCTATGAGGATAATTCCGTGATTCACGGCAATTCCTGTGAAGGCGATAAATCCGATTCCAAATGGGAGAGAGAATTGATTTTGTGTAAGCAGGAGTCCAACCATAACAAATGGGAGAGACATGACGACCGAGTAGAGGACGATAACTGGTTGTGTAAAGCTATTGAAGAGAAGTGTAAGGAGTGCGAATATCGCAAGAATGGCTATAAAGAATGCGATCAATACAGCAAAAACAAGATCTTGGTTTTCTGCATTTTCTCCCCCTGTCTTGTAGCTAATTCCCGTTGGAAAATCATAGGATTTTGCAAAATCTGTAAACTTTGTTTGTGTTTCTGTCGCGTTGATTCACTCTTCAAAATCAGCCCCAACCGATACGGTCACAAGTCCTGCTTCACGCTTAACAGAAGCTACGGCATTTTTGAACACTGGTTCTACAAAATCCCCCATTCTGTAGGTTTTTGGACCAACTGAAAAGCTGTGTGCCAGGATATCATCTGGGTTGATGACATTGATAAATTGTTTATATTTCAGAATAACATCCAAATCCTCGCCATCATGTGCGATGGTTCCGACACCCACTCCATTCATCATAGAAAGCATTTCCCCGATGATAACAGATGGATTGATACCTATGGTAGTTATGACGTCTTTTTTGAGAGAGAATACAAATTGCCCAGGGGTATCTCCGGAAGAGTTCTCAACATTTTTTGATCCTGGATATGACCTGATTTGCTTCTCGAAATCGGCAGCAACTTTTGCGAGTACATCAAGCTTGGAAGTTGTATCGGCAACGAGTTTGATAGCAACTGCCTTTCCGGCTGGTGGTCCTCATTCTTGAACCTTTGAAGCCACATCAAACCCTTCTTTCCTGAGGGCATCAAAATCTTTTCCAAGGGCTTTATCGAATGCGAATACGTCCATAAGTCCGCGCTCTGCACGCTCCTCTTTTTTCTTCAGCGTCACGCTCACGGTAATACCTGCATCGGTCGAGTTTTTTACATCCACGGTCGTCATAGTATAAAACTTCACTTCTTCGTATTTTGAAAGGATTTCAGCAATTTGAGCTGTAGCTCGGTCCATAGAAAGAGCTCGTTCTCCTGTTGCACCAAATACCGAATATGACACAAAACCATTGTCCGAACCTGGAAAGAGATCAAAACCAACGTGATTTGCCAAAGATTTTCCTCATATAATGGGGAAAAATGAGAGAATCAAAATTCCGACAAGTCCAAAAATAGACAGCCTTCGGAGGTAGGTACTTTCAAGAAAAGTTCTGAGTACTCGTTTGTACCAGTTGGTTCCTGCGTGGATAATACGTATACGAAGCGGGGCAGAACTGTTTTCAATTTCTGTTTTTCATATTCGTTCGAAAGCGAGGAGTTCCTGCTCGTCTGGATCGGCATATTCTAAGATAGATTCATCATGAACATATCGTTTTTTTCCTTTTACAAAGGCAATATAGAGCGCAGAGTTTACGGTAAGTGCCAGGATAAGTCCACTGGCGAGTACTCAAAAAATAGTGATGGGTATGTAGGCAAGAAATTTACCTAGAATTCCTGGCAGTACCATCATAGGGATAAATGCGAGGATGGTGGTCAGAACCCCAGCAGTGATGGGTATGCCGTACTCTCTGAGTGCGAGCATGATCGCAGAACGAGGTTCGTGCCCAACGCGGATTTTGGCACTCGACGCCTGGACTATAACAACTATGGTATCGACAGCGATTCCAAAAGAAAGTATGAGCGAGAGATTCGTAAGAAAATTCAGAGAAAATCCAAATGCATTCAGGAGGATAAAAGTAGTAAAAAAAGCAAGTGGAAGAGTAAGAGTAGCAAAAAGCGAATCAAAGAAACCGACAAAAAGCCACATGACGATAAAAACCAGAACGGTTGTCGTGATTGCCTCGCTCGCCAGTTCTTTATAGTCATCATTAATATTGTCAGCCAGATCCATACCATATACCACACTCACCCCCTTGAATTCAGGTGTCTTGAGCATCTCTTCAATCACATCCTTAGTTATCTTACTTGCAGCAAATATGCTCGGACCATCATTTTTCTTGATGGTCATATTAACGGACTCATACGCATCTCAGGTGTGAAATCCTATTCTTGAAATAGAGGTATCCTTATAATGCCGTTCTATCTTTGCAATATCTCCGACTCGGATAGTCTTGAGAGAGGAGAGAGTGACTGGTACGTCCAGAAATTTTTGTGCATCCTCAAACTTTCCACCGATACGAAAATCATAATTTCGATCCCCGACACCAAAGTTACCAATAGGTGCATCCTGATGATACGCACGAATGGCACTAGCGATCTGATCAAGAGTGAGTTTCATGGCCTTTACTTCTGCTTCGTCAAAAACAATACGGATATCGTATATATTCGTATTTCCATATTCTATTTTTTCCACAACTGACAGAGAAGAGAGCTGATCTTTGATCTTCTGTCCAAGAATTCGAAGTTTATCGAGTGAAACACTTTTGTCAGGAGAATAGAAGGTCGCATCGTATACACGATTCGTATCGGTCTTAATCTCCATAACATTTGGGGATTTTGCATCTTTTGGGAGGTTGACTCGTCAGATGTTATTGCGTACTTCTGTAATAAAATTGATCGTATCAGTTTCTGGTTGAAGTTCCAGTGTAATAGATGAGACCCCGAGACTGGAATTGGTTGTGATTTTTTTAGAGCCTTTAATGTCTTTTACCTCTTTATAAAGCTTCTCGGTCACAAGTGCATCCATGTCTGTCGGGTTCGTTCCAGGATATACAGTCGATATGACCACCAGTCCAAACTTGATATTTGGCGAGGATTCCTTAGGAATGGCAACAAGAGCTGCCCCTCACATAACGAGAATCGCGACGATAAAAAGGTAGGATATTCGGTATTTACGAATCCAAAATCCGAGAAACCCAGATTCGAGTTTTTCACTTATTGCTTTGATGGATTTAGGTGCTTCTGGCATAGGGATATGTATATTAAATAATAGTAGAAAGCATATAATTTTTCATCTTTCACACCTCATCCCCGGCCCTTCTCCTAGAAGGAGAAGGGGGAATTTGCATTTTATCCCCTCTCCTTCTAGGAGAGGTTAGGGTGAGGTGCACTTACTTTACCACTTTTCTTTTTTCTATAACATTCTTTTTTTCATCAAAATTAGAAACATCTGATGTTATGATCTCGAGATTGTCAGAGAGGGGCGAGAGAATCTCTATACTTCGACCTATTACCGATCCTATCTTTACACTCATAGGAACAATCACTGAACCAGAAAGGGTGGCAAGCTCGCCTTGTCATTCAGAGACCACTTTTACCATCTCATTTGGGAGCATCAGATAGTCACTCGCGAGAGAGAGCTCAATAGTAGCTATTTCTCCAAGATAACTTGGAGATCCAGGAAGTGCGATACGTGCCGTATAGAGAAGAGATTCATTTGCCACCTGAGAAACTCCAATAACTATTCCTGAATAGGATACATTATTATACAGTACCGGCTGAATAGAACCAATTTTTAGGAGTGAAACGGCTCTGGAATCCAAATCAAATACAATTTCTGGCGAACGACTGGCAATTTCTATAACAGGAGTCCCTGTAGATACCTCCTGTCCAATGGACACGCTTACTCGAGTCACAGTCGCATCAATCGGAGAAACGATCGAGAGTTTTGCAAACTCTTTCTCGGTCTGTGCAACAGAAAGCCTGGCATCAGTGAGAGAAACTGCCAATTTCTTCAGGGTAATTTCCTTATTTGCAACGGCATTATTATAATTGGACTCAGCACTCTCGAGGGCAATTTTTGCCTGTGCTACATCACGATCTATCCCTATTTGAGTCCTGTCGAGTCCAAGTCCTGACTCGTACTCGAGAGTTGCCAAGTTCTTTTTTTGTACTTCGAGACCAGCAGCAACAGAGGATTCGTTATTTTTATAGTTTGCGAGAAAGGTTGAAGTACTATTTTTGAAGGCTGTATAGGCTGTCTCGAGTCCAGCAAGCTCACTTTTGTATCCGAGATATTCTGTTGTGAATGCGTCGATCGTTGCCTGAGGAAAAGAGCTACTCGTAATAGAGTTCTCTATATATGAATTAACCGAGAGGATATATGATCGAATGAGTCCATAATGAAGAGAGAGTTTTTGAAGCTCTCCAAGAATATTTGATTCGTCTACACTGATCGAAGATCCATCATCGAGTGCCGTACTTGTTTTCAGGAGATCTGAGTAAGCAACTTCCAACTTGGAACGAGTGGTCGAATCTCGGGCCCCGAGATACTGCCTATTGGTAATGTTCTCATTACGATATTTATCGGTTATTCCAAAACTCTTGTCTCCTTGATAGAGGAGTTTTGCGACAAGTTTTTTCAGGTCATTATAAGAGAGCTTGTATGTCGAATCAAGATTCTTGATCGTCTG
>CAZRBF010000067.1:0-3043 GCA_964598195.1 uncultured Candidatus Peribacteria bacterium
GGAGTAAGGATATTCCTCCTCTCCTTCTAGGAGAGGATCGAGGTGAGGTGAAAGAGCTTTCGTTCATCTCCCAAGCTCAAGCTGCTTCCGGAAATCCCACCATTGCCTACATAGCAGGAAACTACAACTGAGTAGTAGCCAAGACTCAAACCGGAACCATGACTTATATTCTCGCAGTTCCGAGTATCATATCCAACACCGGATCCATCTGACTCATCCTTGCCATAGACTCTGCTCAGAAATCTCTCTCATGAGCTCTTCTGACGAATGGATGATCCAATACTACTGGAGTTACCTACAATCCTGTAGTAGCCTATGCTTCTGGTTCTCTCCCATCCACTACCTCCGAGAAAACGGCTCTTGCTACCGGTATCGCCACTGCCTATTCTGGAACAAGTCTCATATCCTCATCAAATATTAAACCCTATATCACTGCTTATTCAACCAATGATACTACTACTCTTGCGAGTCTTGGAGGAAATGCAGTAAGTAGTGTAGGAGGAAGTAGTGTGGCGAGTCCTGCAAGTGTAGTATCACAATATCCAGGATGTACTACTCCCGATATCCTGGTCGGTTGAAAATACTGGGCAGCTTGTAATGTTGGAGCTACAACCGTATCGACATCATACATGTCTGGTGCCAATGATAGTACTATTGGTACAGAAACTACAAATGGTAAGTACTTTCAGTGGGGAGAGAATGTTGCTTGGGACTATGATGGAGGAGCATTATCCACCGATAACTGTACTTGGGATCGTGATACCCAATCCTGTGGATTATCTGCATTATCTGCCTGGCCTAGTACTGTGAGTGATGTGACATCTGGTGGAGTTAATCGTTGGTATGATTGGAGCACGACAGACAACCGAGGTCCTTGTGCCCCGAACTATCATGTACCCACTCGACATGAGTGGAATGCTGCCTATACAACATTCGGAAGCAATAGAAATACTTTCGTTTCTACTCTGAAGCTTCCAATGGCAGGCTCCCGGAGTACCTCAGGCGGGTCGCTTTTCAGTCAGGGGTCGAACAGCTACTACTGGTCGTCCAGTCCGTTCGGGGCGTTCAGCTTCAGCCTGTACTTCGATTCTTCTGCAGTGGGAGTCGGTACCGGTGTTCGGCCAGTCGGATTTTCTGTCCGTTGCCTCAAGAACTAGGAAAATGCACTCTTTGACTATTTTTCTCTTTTTTTAAAAGAAATGGGAGCAATTTGAAGATGGATTATTGCGAATATTTCATGGAAAAATCAAACTCTTTTTTGATTTTTCCATTTTTTTAATACACTCATCAATAATATATTCTTAGTTTCTTATTGTTTCATCTCTTGCGCATACTTAAATACGCCCTCAAAAATACGATTCGAAATCCTTTTCTTTCGTTTTCCTCTATTCTTGTTATATCACTCTTGATATTTTTTATCAATGTCCTCTTTTTTATCGAGTACGTTACCTCCTCGATCACATCCAATATCAATGACCGAATGAGTATCTCTCTCAATCTTAAGTCCGGGTACGATGCGAATAATTCGGAGGTTATAGAATGTATGTCTGCGCTCAAGCAAGCCAATGCAAATATACAGGTGCAGTTTATCTCTCGTGAAGAGGCTTTTGAGGTCCTCCGCAAGCGTGACCCAGAACTTTCGCGAGTGATCGAGTGAGACAAAGAAAATCCGCTCCCGTCGTCTATTGTTATTAAGAATATTCCCATGAAAGAATATCCACTCCTTGATGCTACTGTCAAGCGATACACCGGGATTATTCAGTATGACGACGAGCGATCCAAGAAGTCATTGACTGACTATAGTGCGCAGTATGAACGCATCCAGGGACTTATAAATATTCTCTTGTCGGTTCATTACGGTATCTATAGCGTTATCGGGTTCTTTATATTTGCGGTATTTATCATCATCTATAATAGCATCGGAAATTTTGTATTCTTCTATCGTGATGAGATCAAAATTATTCGTCTGGTTGGGTGAGAAAACCTCTTTATATACTGACCATTTGCTATTCAGGGGGTTCTCTATACGGGACTTGCATACACCATCGGAACCACTGTTTTCTCGCTTCTGGTAAAGAGTATTAATTTCTCGCTTATCACGGATTTTCCTGTATTTATAGACCGGTTCTTTACTCTTTATGCCCAGACGTTTCTCCTGGAGTTCGTCATCGTTCTCCTGGTAGGGCTTCTTTCTGGATTCCTCTCATCACGTCGATTTATTGGTAAAAAGAATTTTGCCTAGATCCATCTATTTTTGTCAAACATTTTTCTTCTATGCGCTTTACTATTCAAGCTGGAAAAACCAATGAAATCCTCAGAACAAAAAGCACGAGCGTGGTTCCGAGTGAGTTTCGAAAATACCTCCGACTCGCGGAGGATATGGTGCGATATATAAAAAACCCGGATAATGGCGGTGTATGACTCGCGGCTCCTCAGATTGGAGTGAATAAGCGCATTATTGCGGTAAGTCTCATGCGTGACGGGGATGATGAAAACTATCGGACGATTGCCATGATAAACCCAGAAATCACCGAACATACGGACGAAATGGAGTGCGACAATGAGGGGTGTCTCAGTATTCCCGGGGAAAATGGTGACGTCGACCGCTGGAGACGTATCAAGGTTTCGTATATTGATGCATCTCTTCGACCACAAACTATCCTTCTTTCGGGCCTTGCAGCGCGTATTGTACAGCACGAAGTCGATCATCTTGATGGTATTTTATTTACGGATCGAGTAAAAAAAGCAGAAGGAGTTCCTTTGCAAAAACACACCAATACACTCTAAAATTCTTACGTATGCCTGTTAGAATCGACCCATATTGGGACACTGTCCTCTCGCAGGAATTTGCGAAACCATACTGGGAAAAGCTCACCTCCTTTGTGAAAGAAGAGTACTCAGAGCATACCTGTTTTCCCTGAGGATGAGCTATTTTTCGTGCCTTCGATCTCACTCCATTTGAGGATGTAAAGGTAGTTATTCTGGGACAAGATCCTTATCATACGCCCGGTGCTGCCATGGGAATGTGTTTTTCTGTTCCCGA
>CAZRBF010000067.1:3143-7522 GCA_964598195.1 uncultured Candidatus Peribacteria bacterium
AAGATCCTTATCATACGCCCGGTGCTGCCATGGGAATGTGTTTTTCTGTTCCCGATGGAAATAAACCACAACCGAGTCTGCAAAATATCTTTAAAGAGCTTGCAAGTGATACTGGGGTTCAAAGAACCAAAACAGACTTGACTGATTGGGCAGAGCAGGGTATTCTCCTCCTGAATAGTGTGCTCACTGTCCGTGCTCACGAAGCCGCATCGCACCAAAATAACTGATGGGAAACCTTTACAGACGAGGTTATTCGGCTCTTGTCTGACAAACAAGAACACCTGGTTTTTATCCTCTGGGGGAATTATGCGGTGTCAAAAAAATCGCTGATCAATGAAGCGAAACATTGCATAATAACTTCGCCACATCCATCACCATTCTCTGCGTATAAGGGGTTTTTTGGAAGTCGTCCATTTTCCAGAACGAATGAGTATCTGAAAAAGTGGGGAGTGAAGGAAATAGATTGGTAAGATGTTTTTTCTTGACTTCCCGAATTATTTTCCTATCCTTACTCTCAATTCTATTACTTTACGTAGGCCTACTATGTCAGAACAAACTATTCAAGAACTCATACAAGAAAATGCCATTCTCAAACATCAGCTCGAAGTGTGTGTTCGCTGGATGCGTCGCGAAGTGGAGGAATCTGTTCACAAGATCTCCAAGAGGAAGGTTAACAAGATGACCGAATCTGGTCGTGATGATTTTCTCCGGGAAAATCAAGAAGCCATCATCGGAAAGCGTATTCAGGATTATTTTGGGGATCTTCTCTTGCTCAATGCACCAAAAGAAACCATCGATTATCTCGTAAGTTCTGAGATCAGTTTTTATAATCTCTCCAAAAATCCTTCTCTCGATGGGTTTTCTGTGATTGGTTCCTATCATAAAATCCTCGATGTTTGGGTAGAGCATATGATCGTGGCGCAGTTTCGAAAATTTGCCCAGAAAAAAGGTGCAACAGTCCTTCGGGTCAACGACCCTATGGAAAAGTCCCTTCATTCGGTTATTACCAAAAAATTCATCCTCTCACTTGGTCGTCTCTTCGGACTCTTACGTATGATTCGAAATGGAGAAAAACTCTATGATTTCTGACTGACATTCTCCCAATATCTCGATAAATATCCAGATCTTCGTGATATGCTTCTCTCTGACAGATTCTTTCTCCTGTTTGAAAAAGTGATCGATAGCGATGTATTTGGAGGAAAGCGCCACCAGGGAAGTATCTCACTATTAGACACAAAAAACACCCGCAAATGGATCACGGGTGACTTTACTGACAAGGATGGGCTTCTGCATCAGGTATTGGAGTCTCAGGCAGTGTTGTATTAAATGTAATGCCTGTAGAGATGTGCCGAGGCACATCTCTACAATAACAATCGTAATTCATCCAGTTCTCCCGGCGTAAAGTACGACAAAAGATGGAGAAAATGGTTTTTCTCGTCGCTCCCGATCATCTCGGATGTGCGAATTTTGGAGGCAATATCGGTTTCTACGATGTTATATATCATGGGTGGTATTTTTTAAGGATTTGATATGCTTTTCTTTCGGATCTATGAAATACATTAAAACATAAAATTCGTAATATGTCAATTATTTTGGGTATAGATCCTGGGACAACCACTGTGGGGTTTGCAGTAATCGAGAGCAGTGGTAGAAAAGTGACTATCCTGAACTACGGAGTCATCACCACTCTTCCAAAACTTGATATCGCCACAAAATTGTTTGACATCGCAAAAGACCTTGAAGACCTTATAGATACCTATCATCCAACTGTCTGCGGTATCGAGAAACTCTTCTTTTTTAACAATCAAAAAACCGGTATCGATGTGGCTCAGGCACGTGGCGCCATTCTCCTCATTCTCCAAAGAAAGTGACTCCTCACCCATGAGTTTACTCCACTGCAAGTGAAACGGGGGATTTCCGGAAATGGAACTGCCAAAAAAGAACAGGTACAAAATGCACTCAAGATCATATTTAAACTCGATGCTATTCCAAAACCAGACGATGCAGCGGATGCAATAGCCATAGCCTATCTCGCAAGCCTATCCAAAAACACGAAATAACTTTGATCTTCGCGTTCAAATCTCCGAGCCTCGCTCACCGTACAATTCGTACGACTCGCTACGATGACCCCTCAAGGGGGAGCTATGGCTTCGATTTTCGCGACGAATATCCTCGTTCTTTCTTGTTTTTGAAATTTTGAACAAAAGAAAAATCGCCACGACCCGAAGGTGGTGGCGAGCGAGGTGAATTATTACTTTTTTGGAATTGCGTAGTCTTCCATTATGCATACTCCACCAATTAGTGTTCCAATTCCTGGAACATATTTCCAGTATGTCTGTGCTCTTGCCATTCCATAGCACCATGCTCCTAATATGACAAAGACAAGAATTGTATCTGATATTTTTGTCATAAAATCCTTTCACCCCTATCCGTCTCACTCCGAATAGGGAAAATCAATTAATGGGGAGTTGAGACCCATGTGCACGAAACTGTGCAAGAGATTTCCCAACCGATAGTGATTGGATAGAGTATATATACTGAAAAAAATAATGTTGTCAAATTTTATTCTGTATCAAAAATTGGATTTTTTCAGTTTTTCCCATATACTCCCAAAAGAAGAGTGTTTAATTTCCATGAAGCCACTATGCAACCGACTATTGAAATACAGCAGTATGGTGATTTTTTTGAAGTAGCTTACCGTGATGGTGTTGATCCCGGGTGCTTAAAGGTCTATTGAAATATTCAACAGATTCGTGAAAATGTTCTCTTCTGGATCGAGAAACTCTGAATAGATATACACGATATAGAGTGCAAAAGTCCATCTTGGCAGAAAATTCTTGAAGAGCCGACTAAATAATTTTTTTACATCAGTAATTATATATAGCTACACATGCACATAACTTCCACCGAAATTCGTTCCAAATATCTCGAATTTTTTAAATCCAAAAATCACGCCATCATCCCGTCTGCGCCACTGGTTCCAGAGAACGATCCGACCACTCTTTTTACTGGGAGTGGTATGCAACCGATGGTCCCATATCTTCTCGGAGAGCGACATCCCCTCGGAACTCGTCTTGCCGATTCGCAAAAGTGTTTCCGTACTCAGGATATAGAAGAAGTCGGAGACAATCGTCATACGACATTTTTTGAGATGCTTGGGAATTGGTCCTTTGGGGACTACTTTAAAGAGGATCAGATTACTTGGATGTGGACATTCCTGATAGATGAGATGAAATTGGATCCTCGAAATTTTTACATCACTTGTTTTAGGGGAAATAACGCACTCAATCTTCCTCGTGATATTTTTTCTGCGGATCTGTGGAAAAAACTTTTTGCATCCAAGGGGATAGAGGTAACGATCGGAGAAGATCCAGAAGTTGACGGGATTGTCGAAAATAATCATATCTTCTATTATGAAGAAAAAAAGAACTGGTGGTCCCGAGCAGGAGTTCCTGGAAACATGCCTGTATGAGAGCCAGGAGGTCCCGATACTGAAATGTTTTATGATTTCCGTCCAGACCTTGGTCGATCTTGTATTCCATGAACCCCATTTAGTGGTGAATTCTGTCACGTGAATTGTGATTGTGGACGATTTATGGAGATTGGAAATAACGTATTCATGCAGTACAAGAAAACCGAAACTCTCTTTGAAGAGCTTCCGAAGATGAACGTGGACTTTGGATGAGGACTTGAGAGAATGTGGGCAGCTATTAATAATACTCCGGACGTATTTGAGATGGATGTTTTTGAAAAAGCAAAACAAACGATTGAAAAGATTTCAGGTATAGCGTATGGGAAAGATACGAAAACGAATTTTGCCTACCGTGTAATCCTCGACCATCTCCGTGCTGCCACCTTCCTTATAGCCGATGGAGTAGTGCCGAGCAACAAAGATCAGGGGTATTTTACTCGACGACTTATTCGTCGTGCTGTTCGATATGCTCGAGATCTTTGAGTGGAAACTTCATTTACCAGAGAAATAGCAAATTCTTATATAGATATATATACCACACAATACATTGATCTCAATATTAAAAAAGAACAGATATTGAGTGATTTAACTAAGGAGGAAGAGCAGTTCTCTAAAACCCTTAAAGACGGAATCAAAGAGTTTGAAAAACTTGTTCGTGGCTTCGCTATAGCATTTGAACGGACTGGTCAAAAGGTTACGACTATTTCTGGAGACAAAGTCTTCCGTTTGTATGATACCTACGGTTTCCCGATCGAAATGACCGAAGAGCTGGCTCGTGAGGCAGGACTTTCTATAGATAGAGTTGGCTTCAACGAGGCTTTCGAACGTCATCAAGAACTCTCCCGAACATCTTCGGAAGGAAAGTTTAAATGAGGACTGGCTGATTCTGGAACAGAAACCACCGCTC
>CAZRBF010000068.1:0-7353 GCA_964598195.1 uncultured Candidatus Peribacteria bacterium
ATATTATTTACCAAAATTCTCACATCCCCTTCTCGCTCCTCTACGAGGGAAACATACCTGTCGCAATCTTTTACCAAGTATTTTTTGCCTTGTTCAAGTCCGAGAGTATTCGGAAATACTCTTCCATTATAGAGATTTTCAAGAACTTCTGTGGGCGGTGATATGACTCCGAATGCTGGAAATACCATTTCATAAGAAAGCTTATCTTCGGGGGTGATATCCTCTATTTTATGGGAAATTTCTTCTCATAAGTGTTCTATTTTACTTCTATGAAGGCTCGTCACATACCCAGCAAGTTCGAGTTTTTCACCGAGATCTCGGGCAATAGATCGAATATATGTACCGACCGAAACCTCCATCTCGATGGTCACTTCTGGAAAAGAAAACGATACTATGCGCGAAGAAAATATTTCTACTGATCGAGGAGAAATAACCACCTCCTCGCCATTTCGGATCATATCATATGCTCGTTGTCCCTGAAGTCGTATGGCAGAATACGAAGGTGGGATTTGCGTGATCATTCCCCTAAAATATTTCTGAATAGTTGTCTCTATCTCTTCTTTGCTCAGGGAAATTCTGGCATGCTCGAGAATATGTGGTTCAAGATATGTTACCGGCGTATCCAGATCATACGATGGAGTAGAACCATCCAAACGAACCGTAAATATATATGTTTTACGTGCTTTATCAATGTATGAGATAAGCTTCGTGGAATTAAGGGTTGCAACAAGTAAAAGACCCGTGGCGAGCGGATCCAGTGTACCTGTATGACCTATCTTCTTGATCCCAAACTTCTTTCGCAGATGTGCGATAGCTGAGAAGCTCGAGAGACCAATGGGTTTTTGTATGAGTAAAAACATATAGGGTGAAGACAATTATTATTCATCTACCATTTCCATAAGAATATGGGTTCTCTTGAGCTTAATCTTATCGTGCTGAAATTGGAGAAAGAGAATAGAGTAACTGATCTCAAAAAATGCAGCACTAAAGTCAGCAATCTTAACCACCCAAAAATTTCGTCCATGAGCACGCTTTATTTTACTGCGTCCAAGAGGATACATATGGGATTTTACGATTTCCACCACCTCTTCACTGACGTTAAAACGTTGCGCATTTTTGGCGGCAATAACAGCATGACTGTAGGATTTAAGTGTGGTAAAATGATAATCGTGCAAGAGTCCCGCAAGCGCACACACCTCAAGATCAGCTCGAAAAAGCCTCGCGAGTTGATAGGCAAAAAAAGAGGCATTGAGAAGATGTTCGTAGCGATTAAAGAACATATGATGTCTATGGGATTGAAGGCGACGAAAATCATCATCCTGTATAATATGCCCTATGATACCTCGAAGCTCTCGTATATGAAAATGTGGGTGGTTTGGTGACATGGAATATTTTGGTTATTGAAGTTCTCTATATATCCAGTCTTTTGGTGTGTTGAGTCACCTCATGGGCCAACTCTTAGGAACATTCGGGTTATTTTTGTCAAAGATATTGATATATCCAAAATCTACAAAAAGCTTTCCGATGATATTTTCTCGACTCACAAAATGAGTAGAGCCTGGAACAGAACAAGACATGAAGCACGATCTGGAATCTGAGGAATTATTTCGATTGTCTCCCATGGTAAAGTACTGATCTGCGGGTACTGTAAATTCTGTTTCCTTTACATCCATGGGGAGAAAGGTTTTTCCTTTATTGGCAATAGAAAGATACCCCTCGTCAAGCTTTACAAAATCTGATTTTCCAACCAGCTTGAGCCATACATTTCCTCATTCAAATTTAACAATATCACCTGGCGCTCCAACCACACGCTTTATATAATACTCTTTTCCATTGGCTGCATGAGGACGAAGAATGACTACATCTCAGCGAACAGGATTTCCTATAACTATCCTCGGAATAATGGTAGCGATCAAATTCAGTATCTTCGCACCGATAATATTCCCCTTGGTCTCATCTGCTTTGGTTACGAGTGTATCGACATAAGAAAATTTATTCACAAGAATAAATTCTCGATCATGGTAACTATCTTCCATGGAAGAACCACTAATTTGAAATGGGGCAGCGATAAAAGTCCTGACGAAGATTACGACGATAAAGATAATAACCAGGTCTCGAAAGAACTCGATAATTTCTGAAACATTTATTTTTGTACCTTCTGTTTTTGACTCCAGGGACTCTGGAATTTCTGTAGTTTTTTGAGTGGGAGAAACAGGAGTTTCTTCTGGAGTTGGTGTGTTTTCTAACATGAAATAGAGTAAAAATAGATAATTGATGACTTAATGTATAGTATTTCTACAAAAAAGCAAGAAAAAACTATTTCCCGTGACACTGTTTAAATTTCTTACCGCTTCCGCAAGGACATGGATCGTTTCGTCCCACATTTTTATATTCGGCTGGTAGAGACGCGATTAATCGTGTCTCTACAGGATCTGCCCGAAATACTCGCACCCCTTCCTCTTTATGGCCTGGCGCACCGAATTTCTCTGCCATTGCGTCAGAAAGAAGATTGTTAATGTTGAGATTTTTCAGTTCGCTATCATTCGTTTGGAGGAGCGCCTGAAGCATGCCATCATCGAGCTCTATCTGCTCGATTTGTTCACGTGGTGAGGCTGTGAGAAGTCCTTTTGTCACCTTAAATCCAATTTCACCGAGAAGTGCAACAAATTTATCAAATGCTCGCTCTTTGTAGACAATCAATGGATTTTTTTGCGCATATCCTTCAAATGCGACCTCTTCTCGCAAATGTGCCATTGCATCGATATGTTGCATCCAAAGTTCATCGATAGATTGAAGTGTCAAACGACGTTCAAAGTCTGCGAAATCCTCAGTTTTTCCGCTCGCACGAGTCGCTTCGATACTTGCAACAAATTGGTTTGCTACAACATCTTTGATAGCTTCTTTGTCCTCTGTGTCGGTAATATGCTCGGTTCGGAGAATATCTTTTCCGGCAAAAGCATTGGTTTCTGCGATTAGGTGATCAAAATCCCATTCATATTTATCATCAGAATACAAAACACCATCAACAAAAGCCTCTGCCTGAGTACGAACTATAGCTACGATATCCTCATGGATATCTCCTTTTTCAAGAATCTTGTTTCGTCGTCCATAGATAACGAGTCGATGTTGATTGAGAACGTCATCGTATTCAAGAATATGTTTTCGAACATCGAAGTTGCGTCCTTCTACCTGTTTCTGAACCCCATCAATACGTTTTGTGAGCATGGCTGATTGTATAAGTGGTTCATGATCAGGAATCGTTGCAAACATTGGTGCATTAAAAATGGCAAAAAGTTTATCCCCTCCAAATATTCGCATGATGTCATCCTGTGGACTCACCATAAACTGTGAGAGTCCTGGATCCCCCTGACGTCCAGAACGTCCACGAAGCTGATTATCTATACGACGAGTCTCGTGTTTTTCTGTTCCAATAACTGCGAGTCCTCCGAGCTTATATATCTGCTCTTCTACGACTATTTCAGCGGAAAGGTTTCTCACTTCATCCGATACCTTGATATCAGTACCTCGACCAGCCATATTGGTGGCAATAGTTACAGCCCCAAATTGTCCCGCAGCTCCGATTATCTCGGCTTCATTGGCATCTTGTTTCGCATTCAAAACTTTGTGCGGAATACCCTCTTTTGTCAGGAGTTCACTCAAATACTCGGATTTCACGACAGATACGGTTCCAACGAGAACTGGTTGACCTGCATCGTGGAATGCCCTTATAAGCTTCACGACATAGGAAAACTTCCCTATCTCATTCTTGAAGAGGAGATCAGATCTATCATCTCGAATCATTGGTTTATTTGTTGGAATCGGCAGAACTTCGAGTCGATAAATCTTATAGAATTCTTCTTCCTCTGTCTTGGCTGTCCCTGTCATCCCGGCAAGTTTTCGATAAAGACGAAAATAATTCTGAAACGTAATGGATGCCAGAGTTCTCGACTCTTGCTGAATCGTTACATTTTCTTTTGCCTCGATTGCCTGGTGAAGTCCATCAGAATAGCGTCGCCCTGAGAGAACCCGTCCCGTATGTTCATCGATAATGAGAATCTCATCATTCCGATTGAGGTAGTCTACATCATTAATATACACGGTTTCTGCCTTGAGAGCATTTTCTATATGATGCAGATCATTGTAATGGGCAGATACATAGATATTATCTATTCAAAGTATACGCTCTATCTCCATAATCCCCTCTTCAGTGAGACTTGCGGTCTTCATTTTCTCGTCGACTTTGTAGTGTTTTACATTTTGGAGCTTCTTGGCAATCGCCGCAAATTTCATATATTTGCTCGTTGGCTCACTATCTGGAGCAGATATTATCAGTGGAGTACGTGCCTCATCTACGAGGATAGAATCCACCTCGTCGATAATCGCGAAAAAGAGTGGCCCCATAGCGCGACGTTCCAGTGTCGGAGCCATATTATCACGAAGATAGTCAAATCCGAGCTCATTATTGGTTGCATACACCACATTGCATCGGTACATAGACTGTTTTTCAATGGGTTGTTGATTGTGAACAATCACCCCGACCGTGAGACCGAGAGTTTTATAAATTATCCCCATCTCAGAAGCGTCACGCTTCGCAAGATAGTCATTCACTGTCACGACATGCACCGGAAGTCCGGCAAGTGCGTTGAGATACGCAGCAATCGTCGCAACGAGAGTTTTTCCTTCCCCGGTTCGCATTTCGGAGATAGACCCGTCATGCAGTGCCAAAGCTCCAACCAACTGAACATCGTATGGAATCATATTCCAGACAGTCGTGTGCTCAGGAGAGAGTTCAAACGATTGTCCATTGATAAGCCGGCACGCAATTCTATGCGTCGCAAAAGCCTCAAACTTTATCTCATTGAGCGTTGTGCGGATTTTCTGGTAGTCATCATCGATTCGATAATCAAGCCCCTCAAATATCGCCATAAATTCTCGAGTTTTTGCTTGTACGAGCTCGATTGACGTAAGTTCTTTCTCGAGCTTCGCTTCCACGAGTTTTATATCTTCAAGATCACGAGTATATTGTCTCACGCGCTTTTCCGATGGATCACCGAATATCTTGGTAATAATTTGGTTTATCATTGTATATAAAAAGGGTATTAAATAGAATTTTATTCAGTAAAGAATGAGTCCACTACCTTCCTGTATGTCACTCTATTCTTGATATCCTCATAGTAGTCATCTCCTGGAACCAGCTTTTCTTTTAATCGTTCAACGACTTTATCGCTCTGATACGCAGCAATCACTTTTGCAACCTCTTGTTTTACTTCCTCTTCAGTCGCCTCGATCGAGAGAATCTCACGTGCACGTTTAAGGATAAGTTCGGCTTTTGCTCGACGAATGGCTTCTGGTTTTACGACTTCTTCTTTATAACTTGCCTCGTCTTTTTTTGCATGAGAGAGGTAGTCCTTCATTGTATATCCTTGCGATTCTATATTACTCTTCTGCTCAGAAAATACTCGATCCATCTCGCTTTGTACCAGAGAAGGACCCACTTCGAGCTCTGTAATCTTCATGAGCTCAGTGAGGAGATTGTGCTCATCTTTCGCTCGAGCACCGTACTCTTTTTCTGCCTGAATCTCCTTTCGAATAACATCTTTAAATCCATTAAAATCAGTTTTTACACCACGAAGACGCTCAATAAACTCAGGAGTCCATTCTGGCTTATGAGCTTTCTCGATTCGAAAAATAGTCGTCATGAAGAACACTTTGCGATTCTTGAATTCTGCTGAATGGTAATCAGCTGGGAAGGTAATGTCAAACTCCACCATCTCACCCACTTTCTTTCCGATCATCTTATCTTCAAATCCTGGGATAAATGAACCTGAACCGATAACGAGCGGAAACGCGGCAACCTTTGTTTCTGGTATAGCTGCACCACCCTGCTTATCAAACCCCTGAGTATCGATCGTTACTCGATCTCCTTTTTCTACAACCACATGGGAAGCATCAAAACCATCCTCACTATGACCCCCGGCATCATGAAAGTGTGTAAACCTCTTTTCGATCTCAGCAATAGTCGAATCTACTTCGGATTCCTCGGTTTTTACCTCTGTTTTTTTGAGGGAAATCTTCTTCATTTTCTTCTCGTCAATAATTGCTTCTGGAAGCACTTCTACATCGAGAATAACCTCAAGTGGAGACTCTGAAACGATAGACTTGACCGTTCCAGCAGATACAGGGACGATCCCCTCTTTCTGAAGAGCTTTGTGATAAATCTTATCGAGAAGTGTATTTACTGCTCGTTCACGAATCATATCCTCTCCATATTCTTTGACGATAACCTCCTCTGGAATATGAGCCCCTTTACGGAACCCTTTAATACTCGCATTATTTCTAATGGAATCAATAGTCTCTGCTCGAGCCTTTTCAAATTCTTTTGTATTTTCTTTAATAGTAAGTTCTACCGTATAGGCATTAAGTTTTTTTGAACTACTTTGCATGGTGTAAAAATATTATTTAATAAAAGTGGCGTTATTATATAGAAATCCGCGAAAAGACAAATGTTTTTCTTTGAATAAAGTCTATCATTCTATAATTCTTTTCCGGATCGGACTACTTAATTAGGATCTTGAAATAATACCCCATTCTGACGAATGGGGTATTATTGAACTATGATCGGTTTTATCTATTGTTTTCCCCATTTTTTCCCCACTCATCACACACTTCCCTTGGAGATGTTTCATTTTTCCAATGATTAAATCATGAAGTGGAGTTTCACGAAGCATCATACGTTCTCCAATCAGGTAAATGACTAGGAGCATAAGCAGCAGCTACATCAGGATTATTTGCGAAGTAATAAGCTTCACGTTTTGTGCTATCTGCACATGCCCAATTCCTAATCGCCTTAATAAAATATGTTTTTGTATCGGCAAGACCATTTTTCTTAATTTCTGCAGTCCAGTTGTTTACTTGTTGTTGATCCGGAGTTGGGTGATATAATTTTGTATAAGGATTTTCTGTAAACATTGTTCATACTTCTGAAGAATAGTCCATTACAGTGATGGGGGCAGTTACTATAGACTTACCATTACTACCAACACAAGTAAATGCAATCCACTCTATTCCTGCAGAAGCATTTGTTAAACTATAACTACCTACTCAAGCTTGTTGAGGAGTTTGTGTCCCGGCATTATATGCCACGTTAGAACTACTCCCAAACGTTCACCTACTATTTCTCTCCATATATCCACACATAGAATAAGCAGTTCAAACTCTATAATTAAAAGTAATAGTATCACCTCCTTTAAAAAATGTTCCATTTGTTATAGTAAAGGAAACTTTATCATCTGCCAAACGAGCTGCTTCAATTCGAGCTGCTTCAATTCGAGCTGCTTCAATTCGAGCTGTTTC
>CAZRBF010000069.1:0-2042 GCA_964598195.1 uncultured Candidatus Peribacteria bacterium
ATAACTGAAAATACAACGCCATCGCCGATAACTTCTACCAATAACAAGCTCATATTTATCGAACTTTCAGGAGGGTATGACTGGCTTCATGGGATTATTCAGAAAGATCAGTACGCAACCTATCAAACACTCAGAACCAATAGTTCTGGGACCATTGCCATCGCACCAGATAAAATTACGGACCTCGGAGATTTTTATATGAACAATGCCCTTGCTTTCTCATGAGCAAATGGACCATCGCTCAAATCTCTCTATGACTCTAATAATCTCAGGATATTTAATCGTGTCGGGACATTTCAACACTCTCGTGATCATGATGCTGCACAAAAACAGAGTACTTCTTATAGTAACACCACAGTGTACGAAGACGATGGTGCTTTTGGTCACCTCATAAAAACAGAAGCAGAAAGTAGTAATACTATATCCCTCTCAGGAAGAAAGCCAAATATCTTCCGAAATGGAAATTTTATGAATATCGGACCATCAGGAGCAATATTTACAAACTATGCACCCATAGCGACAACTGAGAAAACCAGTCAGCTCAACCTTTTCCGCGATGTATTTGCGAATCGTAGCTATCCTGGAAAAACAAATGAAGTATTTAAAAATGCGACCAAGATCGATGAGGTGGCCGTAGCATCTGTTGCTCGTGGATGACCGAGTGGTGCAGGGTATGGAAATGCCAACAATTTCTCATTTCTTCAGTCACTCCTTGCGACCAATGTAGGAAAAGCCTTCTATATGCAAGGTGATGGTGGCTATGATACTCATTCAAACCAGCTCGCGCCAAGCACGAATTTTGACCCAAACAATATTCCCCGAGATCTCAACTACAGTGTTGGTCGGGTTATGGCAAATGCGACTGCATTTTTTAACGCAGTAAAAGCCACTCAGAATGTCACTATCGTTATCTACTCAGAATTTGGTCGAACCACTCGAGTAAATGGTGATCTTGGAACCGATCACGGACAAGGTGGTGGTATGTTTGTCATCTCGAATAATCCAACTCTTCAAACAAATCTTCCTGCTAAGATCTATGGAAATATGGATCTCCTCAGAGAAAAGTCTGATTGGCTCGGGGTGGGAATCGACTACCGAAGTGTTTATGGAAAGATATTCAATGCTCTTTATGGACTTTCGGATTCAAACTACTTTACGAGCATAAGTCGTCTTGATACCGACACAGAAACTACTGCTCCAAAATTCACACTTGTCAGAAATGAGTTTCGACCTGGGTACAATACGAATAGTGTTCGACTCGTCGTACCATTTCGCATAGAGGATCCCAACTTCAGCATGGATTATGGATCCAATCTCGAGATAGAATACGGAACAGGTTTTAATTCCATGAAAAAGCTCAGTCAATGGTCAGTCGAAAATTATGTTCGAAAGCCTAACGGAGTTTATCTCTTTGATATCGGAATATTCAATAAAAATACCCCGTATGTCTACCGAATTCGTGCTGTCGACAACCAATTCCGACAGACAATTCTGACAGGAAGTCTCAATATTCCCGATGTACGCGTAGCATCAAATAGCACTGGAACTCTCATCTCCACCACCACCGATACAATCGTAAATGCTCATGCGAACAGGGTTGTAACAGGAACACTTCCCCTCTCAGCAGGAACCTCTATCACGCTTGCAAATAATGGAACCGGTTCTACCTCGACTATTACCGCACGAGATGGAATAACCCTCACTATGGGAACAGGAACCACTCGGGTTGATAGTGTTGCTTCGAGCTCTGGCTCTATTACCTGGCATGGAGGATTTGTCCTCGGGGAGGTTATCGACAAGAACTTTTTCATTTCATCTGGAGCTGTTACCAATACAGGATTGACACTCTCAGGGATGAATATAGAAAAGATTGTTAAGGTGGGTGCTGATACTCTTGGTATCGCCCTGAATCTCAATCAGAATGTAAACCTCAATGTATCAGGAATGGCAAGTGCCCTCCCCTACTCCATACTTCGTAGCGAAGATGGACTCCTTTGGACTCATATCGGAACAGGAGCAGTAACAGGTGGTGTTGTACAATT
>CAZRBF010000069.1:2142-5568 GCA_964598195.1 uncultured Candidatus Peribacteria bacterium
CAAAATGTTGCATCAGAGCTGAATTTCATGCTCCTGAAAATTACGCGAGTACTTGAAAAAAAGACAGGAAATAATACAGTAAAAAGAGCTCGGTATTATCGTGCAGTTGACGCATACTTTATGAAGCGTTCACAAAAAACAACTGACGAAAAAGAGAAGCAGGTTCTTGGGTATCTGAGAGCTCGACTTGTTGTGGCGAGCAAGTGACTCCTTTCTACAAGTGTAGCAAAGACTCCAACAACATCCCTCATCAATTCAAAGCCTGTAGTTATTGCTCCAGAGCCAGTTGGGGACTTCTCGTCACTCTGAATTGACTTCAATCAGGCAACACTCATGAGTTATGATTTCACTCAAGATAAACGCTTCCCAAAAACTGTCACGACAGTGCTTGATAGATTTACTCAAGCAATAGTTTCAAAAATCGAGACAAAGAAACCAAGTGCCAGCAATAAAAATACACTCTACAAACAAGCACTATCTATTCTCGATAACAAACTCAAGACCTCTACAGATATAAAAGAACGAAAAGTTGTGCAGTATGTACGCAATCATGTATACATAAAACAACAGGAAGGAAAGCTCAAAAAGTAAAGTCATCTTGTTCTATTCTTCTAGACAATCAATGAGATATGGAAAATTGGATACCACAAAAAGATATTCATTCCTCAGCAAAAAAAAGTGCTGAGGAATGTTCTATTGAGGTCATAAATGTGGACAAGATAATGGATAGTGCAAAAGAGAATGCATTTTCAACAATAGATTCTGAGAAATGAGACATAATTGACTCAAACAAGGGTGCTACAATGGGGCTTCCCAGTTTTGTCATTCAAGACAATGGTATCTCTATTGATCCTGAAAACCATCTACTCAATCCGTCATCGTTTCGCACATTCCTGAATCTGATTTTCCAAAATGGACAGTATCTAAAAAATATACAGTATAAAAATATAACGGATTTCCTCTATAATTCCGTCCCCAATACTGTACATCTTGAAGCCAAAAAAGTATCTCCAATAAAAATTGCATCGAGCATAGAAACATTTGCAGAACAGCGAAAAGCTCTTTACAGAGAGCCTCTCATTTCTCCTGACAAAAAATCTGCCAGCTATAACTTCGGTACAGTTTACTTAAATGAAACAGATAATGATGACCGTATAAAGGATATTATTGGTGAAATAAATATTGATGAGTTTATTGCGTTCATGTGGACTCGTGGTATACAATATGGATTTGATGTAGAAACTATAACAAAAACCATTTGAGAGAGCACTACCGCCAGGATTATCATAGCAAAAAACATGGAACCCGTTCAGGGAAAGGATGCAATAATGGAACCAGTCATATCATTTGACATTAATCGCGGGGTTAAAGACACCCTCGCACTCAAAACCGATGTTCTTGTGTATAGTCAATCCTTTATACGCGTAGAAGAGAATATACCCATATACAGAAAAAGACCACCAGAAAATGGGCGACATGGATGGTCTATTGATGGCTCAAAAATTGAACCAGAAAAACCCATCGACCTCCACACAGAGTCCCTCGCATGAGACGGAGTACATAAATTGACGATACAATGAATAGACTACCTCATATCAAGCTATAGTGGGTTTCCAAGAAAAGAAGAAATTATTGCAGCAAGAGACTGAGTACGAAAAGCTATTCTTAGCAAGCTGCATGTAGACAAGAACATAACACTCGTTAATGGCGTCGGTATGTCTACCGGAAAAGTGACAGTCCGGGAAGATCTTTGTTCTATGGAAGATATTGAACTGGACACAAAATGTAGGCATGTTATCGCAAAGTGTGATGTGGAGGCGAATATTGACGCAACAGAAGATATACTCGTAGAATGAAGTGTTCGTGGCACGACACAAAGTAGTCTCCTGACTCATCAACATCAACGAACCACTGTTACTTCAAAAGGAAAGCTTGTTTCTAGTAATGGATGAATTATCGTCAAAGGATACGTGGAAAATGCTTTTTTAGAAGCGCGAAATGGTACGATTCAGGTTAAAAATATCACCAATTCGATCATCAAGGCAAAAAGAGTGGAAGTGAGCGGTGATGCATTTAATTGCACCATTATTGCAGATGAGATTATCGTAAATGGACTCCTGATAGAAACACGTCTTATCTCTGGAAAGAGTATTATCGCAAAGAAATCTACCAGAAAGAATTTTACCGAAAATACGTTTTGTCTTTTTTCCATAGACCTCACTCTCTCTATTCAAAAAAATGAAGAACTCCTGAGAAAAGAGACCGAATCTATGAAAGAGATTGAAAGTACCATAGATACTCTATTTACCGCTGTCGATTTTCGTATAGCTAAATATATGTCAGATAAAGTTAAACGACTTCGACTGACGAAAATTTTTATCGAAATGATGGATTTATTGGATGGTTGACGAGAAAAATATAAAGAATACTTCTCATTATTTAATCTTTTTAAACCAGCACTTATACAGATATATAAGAAGCATGATGCTCTTTTGGCTCGGTTTAAAAAAACTACAACCTCTATTGAGAAGCTCTGAAAGGAAATAGAGATTGAGCGAACAAGCATGAACGAGTCACAAAACAATCTCTCACTTGAGATACATGAAATCCTCTGAACCACACTTGTCTACTGGGTACGATACCCAGAAAATAAACAGCTTCTTGATCTCACAATGCCTACTACAAACCATATCCTGGACTCTGTTACTTGAAAAATTAACAGTAACATGCAGAGTATTACGAGAATAAATTCTCCCCAGCATGGGGGGTTTAGTTGGAAATGTGAGTAATGCCAAATCCAGGACAAATTCATTTTTTTAATTTGCATTCCCACCCCCTTTTCATATAATCCCCCGAGATACGAAACCTCTTTGTCCTCGTAACTCGCCTTTGTATGAATATCTCTTTTGAAGTAAACCGAACCCTCTCTATCTTCCTCCGGACCATCTCAGCAATTATGCTATTGATGGTCTTTTTTGTGCGAGCAAGTCAAACAGAAGTTTTTGCTGGAGATAGCGGCAATATAAGTGCCTGATCTTATCACACTTGTGCTATTACTGCAGATAATAATATCAGGTGTTGGTGAGATAATTTATACTGAAAGGCGACACCCCCAAGTGGAACCTTTAAGCAAGTTTCCAGCTGAGCATGACATTCCTGTGCGATTACTAGCGATGATCGTGTGAAATGTTGGTGAGATAATTCATATTGAAAAGCTATCGAGCCAAACGAAACTTTTAAGCAAATATTTGCCGGAGGAAATCACACATGTGGAATCATGATGGATGATCACATCAAATGTTGGTGAGATCCGACATACTGAAAAACAACTCCCCCAAACGAAACATTTAAACAGGTTTCGGGTGGAACACAGCATTCATGCTGAATTACCACAGATGATCACATAGTGTGTTGGTGAGATAATTC
>CAZRBF010000069.1:5668-7213 GCA_964598195.1 uncultured Candidatus Peribacteria bacterium
AGAAATAAGCCTTGGTGTGTATCACTCTTGTGGAATTAAAACGGATGGGGCAGTAACTTGTTGGTGAGGAAATTCCTTGAATCAAAGGATGTCACCCGAAGGAACCATTTTTAAAATAAATGTTCTTACTTCATCTACCACTACCAATGCACCGATAAGCAATAGTGGCTCAACTCTATGAAACGATACTTGATCTCCTGTATGAGGAAATGGAGAGCCAATAGTGAATTCGCAAGATGAAGTGGATCCTGTGAATCTTTCCAGATGAGAAATGACGTATACAAATACACTCATGTCAATTCCTGGACAGTGAATACCCTATACTTTCGAGCTATCCTATAAATCACAAACCTACTATAACTGACCACTGGGTATTAATTTTGACCACAATTACAATCGCATCTTAAAAGAAAGTAGTAATTGAGATATAGAATACTATAATGGTACCTTAAATAAAATAAATTTTAAGAAAAAAAGTGATGGTACATTTGCATATCAGGAAAACCTCAAAGCCAACCTTATAAAGAATTGAAATGCCTTCATCATTGAATATATAGATGGAAAGAAAGAATATTTTGGAACAAATTTAAGAATTTCTCGGATAGTAGATATACATGGCAATACTCTTCAGTTTCAATACAATGACCGAGGTCAATTATTAACCGTTATTGATACACTATGAAGAGAAATTTCATATTTGTACAATCAAGATGATCGGATTATTCAAATTACAGATTTCTTTGGGAAATTTATTAAATTCCATTATATCTGAGACAGTGAAGAATATTGATCAAATGGGGATTTGGGTTCTATTACATTGGGAGGCTCTGATGGTGGAGAGAAAACTATATCTTTTGCCTATTCAAAAAATACTGAATCTTCTCAATTGGCACATAATCTCCTGCGCCTTATTGATAGCAAAAATCAAGTATATGTGGAAAATGAGTACGATGAGAATGATCGAGTCATATCTCAACGGTATGGAAATGGTACTGTTTACTATACGTATACTCTTGATAATAGTGGCCAAAAAATACTAAAAAATAAGGTAAAGAATAGAAATGGAGGAGAAACAGAATATTCGTATGATGCATCTGGAAACACTATCAAAAGAGAGGTTTTTACGACCTCTTGAACAACTGTATTTACTTTTGAGTATGATGATCTTGGTAATCTGAAAACTGAAACCAAACCTCTCGGAAACGGAACTTCCTCTCTCTACGACACACAAAATCGTATCATCGAGAAGCGACAAAAAGCCGATATGTCACAACCAGATGATAATACTATCGATCTCGTCACTACACTTGAATACCAGACAAACTTCCAAACCCCGACCAAGATCACGGATCCAGATGGAAATATCGTTACTACGACCCTTAATACGAAGGGAAACCTCATAGAAACAAAGATTCTCGGAGTCAAGAAAGCCAATGGACTTACGTATGATGTCACCAATACATTTGCCTACGATACCACTGGTCACCTGATAACCAAAACTGACAAGGTGAATTGCGAAGCAAGAGAGGGCACTCTGGGGTGTGG
>CAZRBF010000070.1:0-4106 GCA_964598195.1 uncultured Candidatus Peribacteria bacterium
GCGAGCGAATTCGGTTCTGAAATCCCGATTCTTTGATCTCGGTTCGGAAGATTTTCGAGAGGTTGGTGACTTGAATAATAGGAGCCTGCATAAAAGTGACATGATATGAAATATTAACCCTAGAATCAAAGAACGGTACGTATTGCTTCCTCTATGAGAGGATGATACTCTGACTCCAGTTTACCGACTTTTTTACCAAGATATTTTTTATCAACCGTAATAATCTGATTTCCGAGAAATCTACTCGTATCAGAGAGTCCATTGGTGGCTGATGGTTCGATAAAAAACTCACTCGGAAATGGATTTTTGAAAACAGACGTGAGTGGAACAACGATAATTGTCGGGGAGTGCGCATTGAAAATATCTCCTTGAATAATAACACAAGGTCTATGACCACTTTGTACATGTCACTTCGTTGGATTTAAATCGACTTGATAGATATCGTACTGAAACATAGGGCGTTTTATCGGGAAATAGAACTTGTTTGTGGCGTATGAAACTCTGCATTTATCGCACGATATTCATCTATTCGCTCAGCAAAACCAGCCTTCACCATCTCATTCATGGCTTGTTTACGCAAAAGCTCTAAGCCTTGTTCCAAGACAAAATTTCTCGGTTTTTTTTGTTTCTTGGAGTATTGATCCAGAAAGACGTAGTACGAATCTGAAATATTGGTAGTAATTGCTGGCATACGATAGTAGTTATGTATAATCTATACGTGTATAGTATACGATTTTAAGAGTTTTGCAAATGATTTTTTTGAGAGAATTAAATATTTTGTACAAATACACTTTTCCTTCATGGATGATGACTCCATGAACTTTCGTAGAGATAAAGTGGGGTTGGTTTTGTATAATAAATCATGATCATGTACTAAAGGGAACACATCGAAACACACGGGGGGGGGGGCAATACAAAAGGTATTGGACTCTAGAGAAAAAAGAAGGGATGTAAATCCCCTCTTTTGAAATTAACCCCCACAAAAAGAATTAATGTGAATCTGGAACAAAATTACAATTTTTTGCTATCGTACTTGCTTCAGTTAATATATGGGCCACGTAATCTTTCCCCTTTTTAAAATCTTCACCAAGCAAAGGACGACCGGCATTCAGTTTAAATTTACGATTATTTTTTCCAAATTCTCTACCAAAAGCCTGGTATCCGGTTTTATCTGGAACCTCGAAGTTCCGTATGAGACGACCACAGCATTCACAATGCTTTACTAATTTTTCATTAATAAGCAACGTGGTAACTTGCTCCCTAAAGGCGTCACCCTCTATATGGCCGATTGTTACATAAGTTTGCTCCCCAGTATTTTCATTTGTCTTATCCATTATTTATTCTCCTTTTATTAAAATGATGAAATTTGACGAGATTTAATTTATTTATTTTTTAATAGGTGTCAAACTTAAAATATCAAACTTATCAAACTTAAAAAATTTATCTGAGATAAATATAATGCTTCAAATGTCCTTTTTCAGTAAGTGCCACCTGGAGTATTCAATTACCAAAAAGGGACACGAGTCCCTTAAAATCTCCTCCTACTCGATTTGTTTTTCATTTTAGTAATAGTACCTAGTTAAACCATCATCTCGAATTTAATATTCTGATAAGATAATCTTCTTTAGTCTCACCTTGTATGTTTTTTGTTGGATCCTCTCCTAATGCGATGAGCCAACTTGTAACTGTAAAAAGTCAATGAGGTATGGTGTATGTATCTTTAATTACTTGTTTTTCTATACTATTTCCGTTAAATAACTCACTGAATTCCTCTATCGTTATCTTCTTTGAGCTTGCATGCATTACATCAAGATAATCTTTTAGTTTTTTTCAAATAACATGCTCTCTTCTAAATTTTTCAAATAATACATGAGCATCTTCAATTTTTCATTGTAAAAGATAAGTAAGATAATCCTTAAAAATTTTATTATGTCAGTGGTATCGAAGAAAATAAGGATTTCATCCAAGAGCCGTAATAGCTTCTCAGACATCCAGAGATGCTCATTTTTTGTTGAGCAAGGCCTTTTTCTTCTTTTCTAGAGAAGTAAGTCTTGTATTTCCTCGTAAATGAGCATTATAAGCATCTAGATATTGTTTAAAGGCACTTACTGACAGGATAGCCCCATCATTAATGGCATGAATCTGATAGAGCTCTCACAGTATCTCAGTTACTGGTATAGTAGTTCATCATTGAAGATCCAAAAAGTAATCATTTGATGACTTTTCAAGGGCTTTTGATATATTACTAATCCATTGATGAACCGATGCTGGATCATTTGGATTCATAGAGTTCGATGGTACCGTTGTCCATGGTCCGAAAAGTTCACCAAGATCATTCATGCTTATATTATTGTCAGAGTCGTTCATATTCTTGAGGAAGGCTGGATCCACAGTTTGTGCAAATACTTGTGTACCACAATTCTCAACATCTGAAATAAAGATAGATCATTTATTATCGGCCAAATTTACCGCTACATATGACGAATCTCTAAAAAGACTCACCACAACTTTTCAATCATCAGTGTGCTCAAATCTATTTTTGAAATTTTCTATAAGTAATGCAAATTTATTTATGTAAATACGGTTTCGTGATTTGTGGGAACTTGTATAATGCTCCATTCAAGAAAACTCAGAAGGATTTGTTCATAATTCCAAATTATCTTCTTTAATGACACAATCAAGTTTTTTCACAACTTCTTTATTGTGATCTATAGGTGACACGAAAGATGCATCCGTAACGGCTGTTACTATATTTGCCGTATCCTCCATAGTAGATAAGACTGTTTTTGTAGTAAGTTGCCGACTTAAATCATAAGTAAAATATTTATCTACATGATCAGAACGTCATCACTCAACCCAATCCGATCAATACTGTTTATCTAATTGATAGATCTCATATATATTTGGGAAAGCAAGATTTGGCAGGAATGCCTTTTTTTGAGATGCGGTTAACTCTTCTGAAGTTGGAGCTATCTCATAAATCTCATCCATATAACATTCAGAGTTATGACTCATTGTAGCATAAAGGTAAGGCTTACCTGATTGATCATGAAATTTCATCCTATAGTATCGTGTGATATACATTTTATTTTCTCATTCCCCCATTCTCAACCTATTTTCAGTATCTTCTAATTTTCTCACTCCATCAATAACTTGTATATTGTAGCCATTTATTTTTCTATGATTCTTGATGGATGATGGCTTGGTATTTTGTTGAATAATTTCCTCGGACCAGACTACCGGGATTTTTTTCATTAAGATATTCGCTATTTCTGGTGTTGGTGCTCGCTTTAATATTCTAAGCCAAAGTTCTGGCGTAATAATAGATGGATATGAACGTCATATCTCATATCCTATATATTCCCATAAGAAATTATTATATTGACTTGCAGATATTGCTATATGAACAAACTCTGTATCTTTGTTTAGTATATCCTGAGTATGTTGTTGTCTATCTATGATTGTTTTTAATGTTACAAGAAACGTATCAATTGAATCATCTCATATGGATAATCATGCCTCATGAGCTCAGAAAATGGGCACAAGCAGGCTAAGAGTATCGTAACCAATATTTATAAGAGTTCTGAGTTTTTCTTTTACAGATGATCTACTAATCGGTTCTTCCATTTTTACACCACCAAAATACAAGGGAACTGAATTATTTGCAAGTCCATAAAATGCAAGTTTACTTGACAATAGTCATATACAAGAGACAATATCGGGCGAATAACCAGGTTGACATTCCTCTGTCATGTTTTTCTTCAACGATTCAACAATAAGTTCATTTATAAAATAATTACAAGATTCACATGTATCCGGTACTCATGTTTGTAATACAATTTCATGCCATGTTGGATAAATACTACTGGCACTTGATGCAATATCTTTTGCAATCTGTGTGATAGCTGTTTTAATTTTTGAGATTTTTGCAGACAGTTCTGGTGGTATACTGGCGAGCTCTTTAGCGATATCTACACCTGTAGCAGTAACAGTAATATTAAATTTTGGTTCTTGGGGCGTGTTCATAAAAATGAAATTAAAAATACTTCATGTAGCATAGCATATTTTCTTAATAAAAACAAAAAATAGGGGTTATTTTCCACCCC
>CAZRBF010000070.1:4206-6551 GCA_964598195.1 uncultured Candidatus Peribacteria bacterium
AGGCAGTAAAATCCTCATCGTCCATTTCTGGACACTCATTTACAGAGGTAGACTTTTCCTTCGTGGATAATAACTCCACGAATTTTTGCGGAGATAAAGTGGGGTTGGGTTTGCATGGATTTATTGGATTAGTGTTCTAAAATGGTAATATTCACTCCATTTTCATCTGCTGATACTCTCACACTTCCTCCAATCGGAAAAGTGATAAGCGGGTTAGTGTGTCCGAAATCAACATTGGCGATAACGGGAATATGAGCGAGTTCTTTTTTCGTTTCTATAATCTTCGTGAGTATTTCTCGCGTTATATTCGAGCTTTTCTGAAATCGCCCAATGAGGATTGCCCGAACTCCAGAAAAATCAGGTTGGTGAATGAGGGACTGTAAAAGTCGATCAAAAAGCACAGCATTGGTTTCGCAATCTTCCTCGAGAAAGAGAATATTTCCACCCAATGATGGCATATATTTCGTCCCCTGGAGACTCGAAATACACCGAATGTGTCCTCCGATGATTCTTCATTCTGCTTTTCATTCGTATATAGTCCAATAACCGGAATCGGGCATGATTTCGCGATTTTCTTGATCCATAAACCACATGTCATCGCTCCAAGATTTAGAATGTTCGATCTCAAACGGAGCATCCTCCATGAGACACTTTCTAAAATACTCCAAATTATAGTCGAACTCTTTCTGCATGGCCCAGGTCGAGAAATGTGGTCCAGAATAAGTCACAAGTCCTGTCTGGCTGGTGATAGTCGTTGCAATGGCAGTAATATCAGAAAATCCACAAAATATCTTCGGATTATTGCGGATGAGATCATAATCAATGTAATCAAGAAGCTGGTTACTATTAAATCCTCCAACAACCGAAAAAATCGCTTTGACATTCGGATCAGAGAAAGCATCATGGAGATCCGTAATTCTCGACTCGATTGACGAAGATTGAAATTCATCCATTTCCCAGACATGTTTTCCATAAGTAACTCGAAATCCCTCAGATTCAAATCGAGTTTGTGCAAGTTTCATCCTTGTCTGTCCGATAAGAGAAAGGCTTCTCGATGGTGCAATGACACGGATTTCATCTCAGGCACAAAGTTTTGGTGGGATGATCATAGAATAGTAGTGAAAGTTAGTTAAGATATATGTATAATTTCTCTTAATATCTGGAGATCGTGTATATCATTTTCTCGAAGCATCCCCTTGGGATTGCTCGTTTTAAATACAAAAATTGTTTCAGGAAGAGCGAAATTTACTTGTATTCATTCAAAATTTCTTGTTCAAAATAACTTATCTTTTATCATGGGCCATAAAAATGGAGATTCACTAAAATCACAATGATCGAGTACTTTTTCTTGTTCATAATATACCCCACCTATATCTACAGAAATTCCATCTTTCTCTAAGATAAAACAATATTTCTGGCTCTTGCGTAAAAAATTTTTTCGAGTAAATCCTCTTAATACAAACCATTGTTCCCAAAGAAACAGATCGGACTCCTCGACCATAATATCTATATCATGATGGTTTCTTGTTATTTTTCCATAAGCAAAATCTACAGCAAATCATCCGATAACAAAAACAAGAAGCTTTTGTGTTTTGGCATATTTAAAGATAATGTCGCATTCATCTAGTAACTGTTTTGTATGACTATCCATACGCTATAATTAAGAAGATAAGTATTTATTTACCGCTTAAACTCTCGGAAAGCATCAAAAGAAACGGGATACATTTTGTATAATCAAGTTCATAATAATTCACTCCTAGATTAATATTTGCATAATACACATTTCGATGTTCTTTGTAATATTCTTCAGCAGGAAGCTTCCAGAAATCGTGCCCGAGTTTCTCAGAGAGAAACCATTTCTCGAGAAGTCTTGCACACCTGCCATTTCCATCCGCAAAAGGGTGAATATGAACAAATTTCAAGTGAATAAATGAAGCATAATAGAAAACTTCCTCGACAGAGAGCTCAGATTGTATCAATTGCTCGATATCTTCAAATAATTCCCGCATTGTTTGTGTGACATATTCTGGTTCGATCGCGAGATAGATAAGACCCCCTTTTCCAAAAACTCCCACTTTTGTGTTTCTATATACTCAAGCGAGTGATATATCCAAGAGAGACCAAGAGCAAAGTTTATGAGTTTCCAAGAGATGCTCTTCTGTAAGCTTGTTCGATTGAGCGAATTGATATGCTTCTATCAGATTTTCGATTTCCTCCACATCCTTCGTTCGATTCACACTCGCTCGGAAATTCATAAACGAATTGAGATCGAGTGAATTTCCCTCGATGTTGGCAGAAAATACAGAAGAAGATTCGGTGAGATACTTGAAATCTTGATCCTGAGA
>CAZRBF010000071.1:0-6134 GCA_964598195.1 uncultured Candidatus Peribacteria bacterium
AAAAGAGCTTCTTGCGAAGCTCTTTTTCATGTTTGATTCAATTGGTGACGCTACGGAGAGTTGAACTCCGCTTTACGGGATGAAAACCCGCTGTCCTAACCGATAGACGATAGCGCCAAGGGGGAATTCGTATAAAATTCAATTCCTCTTATGTCAAAATGGTCGGGAACGTGAGACTCGAACTCACAACCCCACGCTCCCAAAGCGTGTGCGCTAGCCAATTGCGCCAGTTCCCGAAAGACTAAAAAACTAATGTCTGAATTACAAAATTATTAATTCTTCACTAGTAAATTGTAATATAATCAATGGTGGGTGCACGTGGAGTTGAACCACGGACCTCGTCCTTATCAGAGACGCGCTCTAACCAACTGAGCTATGCACCCGGAGAAAAATTTAAGCCGAAAACCAGAAAAGCTCTAGAGTTTCGGCTTAACTTTTGTATTTACTTGGAGCGGGTGATGGGACTCGAACCCATAACAGTCTGCTTGGAAGGCAGGGACTCTAGCCATTGAGCTACACCCGCATAATGTATCTCGTACAAAAGCAGGGCTATTGTATAAAAAGTAGTGTTTTTGTCAAAAGTTTTTTGTATTTTTGCATTCTTTTCTGAAATATGGTAGGATGGAAGGGATATATTATTCTTTCATTTATTCAAAATGAGCATTCAAAACGGAAAATTTGTAGACGATTCAAAACATGCTGATAGTTCATGGAGCGATATTCTTGATGCCGTAAAAACCGAACAACAATGAGCCAATACAGAAAACTTTAATAAAAAGGCCTGGGATATTAAAATCGCTTGCAGTAAAAAAGTTATGGATATTTTCGAGAATGCCTGAGGGAAAACCAACGAGCAATTATTTGGTGAGCTCAATGCTGCCATAGAATCGTTGATAAGTGGCTTGTCACAAAAAGAAAAAAAAGCTCTTGTGGAAGTTGAGACATTGACTCTTGCTATACAGAAACAAAGAGATATGTGGGAGATGGAAGATATGCTAAAGAATAACCAAGAGGATGAGGATATGAGTGAGGACGAGGAGGAAGATTATGAAAAATTGAATCAAGAAGTCGACGCATTGAAGAGCATGGAATCAGCAATACTTCATCTCAAACAAACCCATGGAAAAGTGGAGCTTATTGCTCATTTACAAAGCAGGCTTGCAGTTTTTGCTCAAAAAATGAAAACTATCGAGGATTTTAAAAAATATTGACCAAAAAGAGTACGAGTTCCGAAAACTATTCAAAAAGCAATAGAACATACTCGACATAAGATACTCTATTCCAATTTCTGAATTCATTTTCTCGTCCGAGACACGGATTGGCCACAAGAATTAGCTGACTACGAGGGGGTATCATACCCAAATTCCCCTTTTACTATAAACATGAAAAAAAATAGTAAGAAACAATTTATCCGGGATGTTTTAGAGCACGAATGACGTCACAACATATTCAACGCTCTCATAGATCACTGAGCGAGAACACTCTCTTCACATCTCAAGTCACTTGATTCATCGATTCAAACTCATGATAGACTTACATCATTGCATGCTCCAGATGTAATAATCTGAGAAGCGAAGAAATTAATAATTTCCCGAGTATCCGATATAGCAAAGATTCATATTAGTGAAAATAGAGATGAAATACTCGCAAATTTTGAAGGCCTGTCCGAAGGCAAAGGATCAACAGATGTGGATAAGTACCACAAAGATAGGAATGTCTTGCAAAAACTCAGAAATCACTATGAGAAAGTAGGAAAATCTCTAGAACTCATAGATATGGCAATTACCATATTTGAAGATGAAATGAAACAATTCTACCAGAAAATGAGCGAATATTTATTTATCGCCAGCCGTACGGGTAATCTCCAAAAGATTCGACTCCTCATCTATTGGATTGATTTGGAGAAGTATAGCACAATAGAATCGTATCTCCGATCAGAAGTAGGTAATGATATATATGAAGCCTGCGTGGCCATGCGCAATATAGTAGATCCACTCGGTATAGAGAGCCTGGTTACTGGTGAAAAGCTTAAAAAGAGTTTGAAACCCGACGAGATGTTACTTCGACTAATATTCTGATTTGGAAAAATGTCCGAAAATAAGTTTTTTACGAAGGCAATACTTAGAGAAAACATTCCTTCACTATTATTGTATCTGAAAAAATATCGCACTCTTGATCCTGAGAAACAATTTAGAAATAATGAACATTTGAGAGGATTTACATGATTTATTTCGGCACATCTACTCAAGACATGAAGAGCATCGTCACATTCTTCCAAAGATCCAGAAAAAACTGAACAAGAAACATATCTTAAGAGTTTGACTGCTCTTAAGGGGGCTCTGAGAAGATATCGTCAAGAACCGAGTATAAAGAAAGAAGTATAAGATAAAATATTGACTTACATCAATCTATTTACTACAATAGCCCCATTACTCATAACTTCACTGTATGAAAAATTGTCAGTATTGTCATAAGACCATGGAGGATGAACTTGAGATCTGTCCGCTTTGTAACAACCAAGCACCGGAGATTATTCCAGAAAAGAAACATGTACCAACTTTTTCCTTACAAGAACTGCTCCTGTTGCTCGGAGCAGGAACATTGCTCGGAGTGATGCATAATTACCTGATGTATGGACTTGCAAGAGGTATTTCCATCCCTATATTCGCACTTCTCTTTCTTGTTACACTCTACAGTATCGCGCGCATCCTTAAGATAGAAACGAATAGAAATATGTTCATCGTGGGACTCGCCATCTTTGTATTTTCCATTTTTCAATCGGTCAGAGTTGGAGGCATGCTCACTTCTTACAATACTCTGGCGATATATTTCACCTCACTCCTTCTCCTGACTCTTCTCGTCAAAAAACGTTTTGAAGACATTACATTGCCGAGCTACTTTTTCTGATTTATCAAAATAATAATGGGCTCGTTTATCGGATGTGGGATCTGGATAAAAGATTTCACGAGTCTCGGATTGCGGTTTCAAAATACGGAAAAAAACATCCATATCTTGAAAGGAATTTTCATGGCAATTCCTCTTGTTTTTATATTCACCGCACTGTTCTCTTCGGCAGATCTCGTTTTTCAGAACTTTCTCAAGAACCTCTTCAATTTTAAGACATTTGATTTGATTCACATAAGTGAGCGCCTCATTAATATCATTTTCTTTTGTGTTGTTTTTGTCGGAGTTTTTACGTTCATTTCGTATGCTGTTCGTGCTTTCAAAAAAGAAGAGGAAAAGATATGGGTAATTGATGATAAAAAACACATCGAGATCAATATCATGCTTTCAATCATATCTCTTCTCTTTCTTATATTCGTAATCGTACAGTTAGGCTATCTTTTTGGTGGCGAACAGATGATCCTCTCGGCAGGACATACCTATGCTGAGTATGCAACCAGGTGATTCCAGGAACTTGCTATTATTGCCCTTATAGTATTTGTTCTCTTTTGGAAGATAGATCAGTATCTCTACGATCACAAAAAACCCTCAAGTTCCTGAACCTACAAGTGACTCTCATCACTTATTATCTGCCTCACCCTTCTTATACTTTTTTCTGCATTTCATAGACTTTGGCTCTACGAAACCACCTATGGATACACCGAAGTACGGTTCTACTGATATGTATTCATCATCGTCCTCTGATTATCGCTTCTCATCACCCTCTACAAAGTACTCGAATTCATCAAAGAATGACATTTCCTCATCAGTATTATCTCACTCTATGGAACAGCTCTTATTATCTGTAATATTATATCTCCCGAATCGTTCATAACCGAGTCTAACACTGTCAAAACCTATCGCTGATCTCTACGAATGGACTCCTCCTACATCGGCGGACGCTCCGAAGATGCCATCGATAAGATGATAACCACCTACGAAACACTCGCTCCAGAGAAGAAAAAAGACATGGAAAAACAGTTCTGTACTATGCTCCAGAGACTCAAAAAAGAGTACTCTTGGCAGGAATGGAACTATGCGAGGTATCATGCATGGATGGTTTTGTCGGAGAGAGAGGTGGATCTAAAGTGTTCGAATGAAAATATCCCCAATAGTAATGCTCTATATATCCCCAACATTAATAACGTTTATCTACACCCTGAAAATCCGCAAGAAATAGAAGCATATACAAAAAAGAATGGAAGAAACGCAGTTGTTCTCTATTATGAAGGGAATGTGCTTTATGGAAAATGATTATACCCTGCTGCTATAGAAAAATATCTTGAATGAATAAAAATTAATGATAATTTTGAGAGATTGCACCTCAATCTTTGAAATGCCTATGATAAATTATGACGATCTCAAGAAGCACTCGATTCATACAACAAAGGATTAAGTATCTGTCAAACTTGGTGTGAAGACCTAAGTTTTAATATCTGAAAAATATATTCCCATACATGAAAATATGTCAAAGCTATTATGTATTATGACATGGCTATTCAGAAAAATCCTTCTTACAAAAAAGCAATCGAAGGGAGAAAATATGCCCTATACATGTTAAGTAAGATGTCGAATCCTGATACTATTGGGAACGTAAGTAGTACAGGAACTATGATTTCTACAGGAACGGTATTGATTGAATATCCTGCCCTTCTGCAGACCAAATAAATTAAAATTGCACTTGGTAATTGATGACAGCCATTCTCATTTGAACACATAAAAACTCTCACCCCCGAATACTCGTGGATGAGAGTTTTTCATATTATTCCGAATCTCTTGTTTCATTCATTCCCCGTTCCCCACCTGATACACTTGCATATACAAGTGATGCGTCATGGTTACGAAGTTCGAGTGTTTTACGAAGGAGTCGGGTACGAACGTATCCTTCGATCGTGTTTGACTTGATCTGGCTCCAGTTTGGACCGGTTGCTATGAGTTCAACACGTTCGTTTGAGAGGAGATATCCTGCGGTGTCGCTTCCGAAACTTGGGAGTGATCTCACGGCGAGAATACTCAGAGTATTCACGTATCGATAGGTGTGCGATCAGCGGAGGGCGATCATGACAAGATCTTGGTTCGTGTCATTTTTCTTGCGATTTGGAGTCGTGACTACTCCATTCAGGATGTCTTGTTTGAGACTCATGATGATTCGATTGAATCGGTTCTTAAGAGTCGAGAGGACTATTTTTTTATTGGTATCACTGGTCAGTGCTATCTGTCCATTCACGTATCGGATCATGGTAGAGAATGCAGCGATTCGTGTGGTATTGTTTGAAGTTCTTGTATACACACGATACTGGATGTCGTTTACAAAGCGATCAAGTTTTTCTTTGGAAACTACCCCATTGGTTGTGACGAGAGAGTTGATATCGCTCGTGTATGTCACATTTGGTTTCGTATTTTCAGTTACCTGACCAGCAGATGTTGTTGACTTAGTTCCACACATTCCGTCATAATAACTTGGGGAATAATCTCAGGAAGGACAGTTGTCTTTACTGAGCCCTCATCCTCCACCCCCACCCCCACCACCTCAGATAGAGGCCGCTGGAACAGGAGTTCCAATAATGGATGCAACAGCAAAGTAACTGAGGTGATCGGTTCGGAAGCTACACATTTTTTGTGCATCAAGCGTACAAGTTCCATCGGGAGTATTATTCTGCCAGGCAATACCATCGGTTGATCGGTATACTCGAAGGGTCTGACCGACAGCGGCCGCTGGTGTGATGAACGATATTTGAAAGTTTCCGCCAATGGCTGTTATGGAAACTCCTTCTGCTCCTACTTTTACGGTTTGGAATATCTGACCGATAGAGTAAGTAGTTGCAGATGTATTCAGTGCTGATACGAGTGCCTGGATGTCGGCATTCACGGCTGCTTCGCTCAGGTTGCTTCCGACAAGCACTGGAGAGAGGAGTACTCCGTTCCATCCTCCGCTAGAAGATACGATAGATGTTATTCATGAGAGTACGAGAGAACCCGTCAGGCTTCCTATATCGCTCGGATTTGAGATGATCGTGATCGTGGTTCCTGAAAGAGCGGTGGTTCCAGCTCCTCCAGAGCCTACAGAGACAGCTCCGGTCTGAGTGAGTGTTCCACCAGTGAGTGGTACGATGGTAGGCGTGGTAAATGTTCCCATCGCCACACTCATATTACCGTACGTATCAGTCAGATGGATGGTGTAGTTGTACGAC
>CAZRBF010000072.1:0-6114 GCA_964598195.1 uncultured Candidatus Peribacteria bacterium
GTGCAAAAATATACGACTGTATGCAAGGTATTCTCGAGCCATGAATCGCTGCCTGGGTCATAGCCGCTGTAGTTGCTCATAATCAACAGTGAATGATTTATGGGGCATTAACATTATTGGCGATAAAACTTCTCCAACAAATTTATGCAGTTATTGGCACTGCTTCGAGTTTCCGTATTATTGGTGGCTTAAATTACTCTCTTTCCAGTCAGTTTTTTGAGAAATATCTCTACTTTGATAATAACAAGATTGAGTCTATTGGTACCGGAAAGTTAAATAGTATCATACTCAGATGAGTGGATGGGTGGGCAAATATTGTGCATACCATTATACCAGGGCTTATTTCTGATGTAGTTACGATTTTCGTTGGCTTCATCATTATTTTTATCTCCGTTCCTGTAGTGTATTCAGTGCTATTATTTGTATTATTTTCGGTGAGTGCTATCCTTATGATGTACGCCCAAAAGCAGGCGCAGAATTCTCGCACAGAATCAGGAAAAATAATCAATGAACTCCATAAAAAACAGATACAAATTCTCATGTCTAAATTTGAAATTTTTCAGAATAACAAAATAAAATATGAGTTATATTTTATTGAAAAATTGACCACTGTACTTACTCAATTAACCGTACGAGCTAATATTATTATTGAACTTTTTAATGGAACTGCTGCCACAATGATGATGATTGTTCAGGCAGGAATTTACATAATAATTGGGTATGGTGTGATGAATGGTGATTATGAGATATGAACTCTTGTTCTTCTCTCAGGACTTACTATGACGGTATATAAATATTTTTGGAGCATTCAACGAACTATGAATAGTTACAATCATTCAATGATTTCCGTCCAACCATTCTGGGATATAATAGACAATACACCACTTGTTCAAGAAAATCTCAATCTTCCAGTATTTCAATTCAAATCTGGCAACATCGAACTCAAAAACCTCGCCTTTGCTTACGAATCCTCCAAAGATATTTTCTCGGACTTTTCTCTGTCGCTCACTGGTGGCAAGAAATACGCATTTGTTGGACCATCCGGATGAGGAAAAACAACACTTATTAAACTTATCGCCGGATATATTCACACCACTTCTGGAAGCGTAAATATCGATGATCAGAATCTCTCAAAGATATCTCTGCAATCCTACTATCATCACATCTGATATCTGACCCAAGAACCGAATGTCTTCGACGGAACAATTCTTGAAAATCTGACCTATGCACTCTCGGAAGAAGAACTTAAAAATGAAAAACTCCAAGCAAAAATAGATGAAGTCATCAAGCTCGCCAAATGTGAGTTTATCTCGGAGTTCGAGCATGGACTCGAAACCGAGATCGGAGAGAGGGGAGTCAAGCTCTCAGGCTGACAGAAACAACGTCTCGCAATCGCGAAGATAATGCTCAAAAACCCTGAGATTATCTTGCTCGATGAGCCAACTAGTGCACTCGACAGTATCAATGAAGAAAGTATTACTGAAGCACTTCATAATCTCTTTCAGGGACGTACCGTCATTGTCGTAGCTCACCGCCTCCAAACGGTGAAGCAGGCAGATGCTATTTTCTATATAGAAGATGGGAAGGTTCTGGAGCAAGGCTCGCATGAGGAGCTCGTATCAAGGTCAGGGAAGTACAAGAAGATGTTGGATTTGCAGAGTGGGTTTTAATGATTTGGATGACGATTTTTTTATTGAAAATACATAAGGCAATCCTTTTAAAAAAACGCGATGACAAACCGAGAAATGGGAGCAAAAAAATTTGACTTTTTACATGCTGTGTATATACCATATATATTATATGCTTTATAATTTATATATGAATACTAGATCATTATTTGAAGATGCTTTGCCGGAGACATATTCTGACTTCCAAAAACTTCATAACCAGTTACGGAGTGGGGCCTATTGAACACTTTCTTTAGAACAGGCAAAATCTGCTTATCTGAGTGCTCTTTGTCATGAAGCAACGACACCTTTTTCTCTGGCTGTACAAAAAATCATGGATTCATGAACGAGTGTAAATAGAGTGTTTGCATATATACAAAAGGAATTTTCTACTTATTCTTCGATTATGTCAGAAAAATTTCATTCCTACAACGATATGTGTAGTGATTTTTCAGACAGTGAGAAGTCCAGTAGGATTACTCAGCGGCTTGCAAGGGTTGATCTTGATAGTGTGGAAATACGATTTTCCCATAATGGTGACGAGGAATCTCAACAGATTAAAAATCTCTCGTCAATGCAACTCTTGAGTCGTTTCCAGCACTTCTGGACGATGATTGCAGAACTACAACAACACAAGAACAAAGGCTGTGCGATTGAAATAAATGAAATCATTTTTTATTCTTAGAGCTTACTCTTCTTGTAAAAGTTAACGAAATATGATTAAAACCCTTTCCCTCTTTCCTCACATCCTCGCCAACTCAGCCATAGGAAGCTTCACCAATATGCTCCTGTGGTTTGCTATAACATTCTGGACGTACCTCGAAACACGCTCAGTTTTTGTGACGGGTATCCTCGGAGGCATATATCTGGTACTCAATATGTTCTGAGGAATATGGTTCGGCTCGCTCGTGGATCATCATCGAAAAAAACATGTGATGCTCGCATCATCCGTCATATCCCTGTTTTTCTACTCTCTATCCTTCGCGATGCTCCTAATACTCCCTGAGTCAACTTGGAGTGATATGTGGAATCCCTGGCTCTGGATTTTTATCCTTGTGTCGATGCTCGGGATTTTCGTGGGCAATATCCGCATGATAGTACTCTTGACTCTTGTGACCATACTCATCCCCGAGTGAGAACGAGACCGGGCCAATGGGCAAGTCGGAGCAGTGAATGGGCTGACTTTTACCGTTGTATCGGTATTCTCTGGTATTGTCATCGGGCAACTCGGCATGACCTGGACAGTGGGTATCGTACTCGTGGTCACACTCCTCGTCATTATCCATCTCCTCGTGCTCACATTTCCCCGCGAGGAACACCTCGAGAGCGACGAACCAAGAAATAAGGATATAGATATCCGTGGAACCATACGGATTATAGCTGGTATATCGGGACTCTTTGCCATGATATTTTTTGCGATGTTCAACAATTTCATCGGAGGAGTGTTTATGTCACTCATGGATGCATATGGACTCTCTCTGGTCTCAGTCGAGATCTGGGGAGTTGTCCTCGCCATCACAAGTACCGGATTCATCGCAGGTGGCATGCTCGTCTCGAAATATGGTCTCGGTAAAAATCCTGTCAAAACCCTCCTGCTCATGAACCTCGTCATGTGGGCAACCTGTATAATATTCCCCACCATTTCATCGATATGGCTCGTGGGACTGGGTTTTTTTGTATTCATGCTCCTCTCGCCGATTGCTGAGGCATGCGAACAGACCGTGCTGCAAAAAGTAGTACCACTCGAACGTCAATGAAGAGTATTTGGATTCGGACAATCCATGGAGAATATAGCTTCCCCACTCACCGCATTCATGATTGGCCCACTCACACAATTCCTCGTTATCCCTTGGCTCGCGAGTCCAGATGGACATGAGATATTCGGTGGATGGTGGGGCACAACCCCAGATCGAGCTATGGCTATCATATTTGTCCTCGCAGGAGTCATCGGAGTTATCGTAACATTTATCGCATTCACAACACGGAGTTATAAAAATCTATCGGATAGTTATAGAGAAGCATAGTTTTTTGAGTTCCTTAAAGAGAAGTGAGATAAAAAAATGGGAGCCGATATTAAAAAGTTATTATTTATTTAAAAAACCCTTCCATGAAAAATACAACCTCAGAATATATCCCACCCCAAGATAATAGCAAACTCGATACCACTCCTGCATCATCTCAATTGGACAAGTGGATGATGCTGGATCCTGATCATGGACCAGATAATGTTGTTGTGGAGTTGGGTCAATTACTCAAACCCGGATCAACGGTATTTGAATTTGGAGCGGGACGCTGAAGAAATGCGATTCCCCTGTCCAAATCTCTTATGAATGTGTCAGTACAAGATAGTTGGAAGACTGCCATACAAGATTTAGCAGAAAATGCACAAAAAAATAATTACTCGATTACCACCGAGGCATCTTTCGCCCAGGAGCAAGAGCTCAGTGGGCTATTTGATGCGTGTGTATGTATTCGACTCCTCCACTTTCTGTCCCCTGTTGATGCGAGAAAAGTAATACGAAATATGCAGGATCATACGAAACCATGAGGATGGAACGTACTGAGTTTTTTCACCGACGAAACCCCACATTCCAAAGAATATTTTTTCCCATCTCTCGAAGAGATGAAGTATATCTATACGAGCGAAGGGTGGCCAATATACAAAATATTCCCAAAAACACTTAGTGAACCACATCCTATAACCGGAAGGATTATGCACCAACAAAAAATTATATTTCATAGGCCTATAATGCTATAATAAATGCAATTTTGGTAAGAAAACACTCGATCTACAGAGTGGGTTTTAGAGGAGCTCTCTATGTTCGTTAACAGAACCAAAAATCTCTTGAATATTTTTCGCAGAATGAAAAATTTATAATAAGAGTTGTCAAGCTGAATTTTTCTGATATGATGGAGGGGTTGATAGTTACGATGATTGCAGATCTTATCTCAACTGGAGATACATATATTACAAATGTTTGAATACATTGAACGTTGATATGAGGATAGCATTGGTTAGATTGCAAGCCTTGGAGGTATTATCGATCGTATACAGTAGTTTTTAAAAAAAGCTTTTATCTATTCACTTTCTTTCTCATGAATGCTACCAAAGGCCCACAGCTTAAAACTCCAAAAAATTATCTCGGTTTCACTCTTGTTGAGCTTATAGTAGTCATAACCATCCTCGTCATCCTCGGAACTATAGCCTTTGTTCAACTCTGATCTTTCTCGGGCGGAGCCCGTGATAGTTCCAGGGTATCCGACATGGCCAATCTCCAAAAAGCACTGAGTCTTAGTTATATTAAAACCAATACCTATCCCATACCAACAGATGGTTTTGGAATCACTTTCTCCGGAGGAGTAGTCTGGACTCAGTGAAGCATCGGAGACTCGGTCATAACATTTCTCGGTTCATTCTGACTGAAAATGAGTAAAAATCCCATGGATCCCAAATACACAAAAACTCCTTACGCATACTCACTCCTGAGTACCGGCAAAGAGTACCAGATAGGAACTGTTGTAGAAGATAATAGCACTGCTTCTATTCCAATACTTACTCCCGTCTACGCAGCCACTGAACCTGTAAATGCCTACCTAGTAGGAAACTACAACGGACTTATTACAAAAGCATCTTTTGCATCTACCAATTATTACCTGACTCTCCCGAGTATCATACTTCAAGATATCTCCAGTCCTTTAACTCGAGAGCTCACTAATCAGGCAACTCAATCTGGAAATCTGGTTCTCCACAAGAAGGGAAATCTCCCACATACCTACGTTGCGAATGGAACAACATCAATTACTTTCGGAACTCCTGCTCAGATAACCTTTGATTCACTAAAGAACTCCAATCTCCTCACAAGCGGAAGTGGTATCGTTGCTCTTGCGACAACTATTCCTCTTGACTCCACCTGAGCCACCACACTTATGAATAATCTCTACACACTCTACTCCAACAGTAATATATCATCTGACAGCTTATCATCTGCTCCGGTGAGTTCTCTCATAACCGGGGGTAGTGGAATAACTGCTCTTGCGAACCTATTTAATGGAACACTCAGTAAAAATATCTGATTATGAGTGACTATAATGAATATAGAAAGTAGTAACTGAGGGTGAGGATCAACTACTTGTGCTAGCTTCACTCCTGGTACTTCTTGTGATTGAGGTACTATTTATGCTTTTGAACTCGGTGGAGAATATTTCATAACCACCCCCGGAAATTGTACGGACAGTAGTAGTCCAATATGTGATGGAGGAAATGACACTCTTCAGAAAGAGTGGAATGATGGAAATGCTTACTGGACGACAACAAATATGACATCCACAACCAATTGATACGAAAATACGCTCGAGCTCGCAACTATTCGTGATTCAAATTCCGATAGTCCTTGATTTCAGACACATAATGCAGCAAAGTACTGTCATGATATGGTATACTGAAGTA
>CAZRBF010000073.1:0-5987 GCA_964598195.1 uncultured Candidatus Peribacteria bacterium
TTTACTCCGTATGATAAAGGAGACCGGTCTCCAAAAACGAGACCGGTCTCAGAGGTTCTTTCTGTAAATATAGAAACTCCAAATGTTCTTGCATACGATCTTATCTCTGTGGAAGGTATTCAGGCAGGGGTTTCACCACTTGGAATCGATCAGATGCTTCGAAAGTCTGGACTTTCCCCAAAATTTGATCTCGTAGATATCACAAACTATATCATGACCGAGCTTGGACAGCCCATGCACGCTTTTGATGCGGAAAAGGTTGTGGGGGGTATAACGGTTCGTCAGGCTCGAGACGGGGAGACTGTACTTGCACTCGATTCCAAGGAATACACTTTGACGAGCAAGGATGTTGTTATCGCGGACTCTGAAAAAGTCCTCGCTGTTGCCGGGGTTATCGGGGGAATGAGTTCAGCCATCAGTGAAACAACCAAGCATGTCTATTTTGAATCTGCGTGTTTTGATCCGGTTTCTATTCGATTGACTTCTCAGCGTCTTGCTATCCGAACTGACGCATCGATGCGGTTTGAAAAATCGCTCGATCCGACATTGGCAGGTCGTGCCATGCCTCGAGTATTTGATCTTCTGGCATTTCTCGGAAAGAGTGGAAATTGTACTGGTGCTTTTTCGTATCTGGATAGTTCAAGAGTTCGGGATATTGTCATAGCGACTGATCTTGCTTTTGTAGAGAGAAAATTGGGACTTCAGGTGTCTAAAGAACAAACAGAAAATATCCTCGCACGACTCGGTTTCGAGGCTTCATTTGCTGGAGATACTTTTAGTACCAGAGTTCCATCTTGGCGGGCAACGAAGGATATCTCTATCAAAGAGGATTTGGTTGAAGAAATCGGACGAATCAATGGATATGAGCTCGTTCCGAACACTCCGATCACGGGACCATTTTCTATAGCAAACAAGAACCAATCTATCGAGCTCAGGAATTGTATTAATGCATATTTTTCCGCAGAACAGCTTTTTGAAGTGTATAATTATTCATTCTCCAATCAGAACAAAGATGCAATTATCGGATATGCAGATGACACGAATGCGGTACATATCCAGAACGCCTTCAATGTAGAATACACCATGATGCGTCGTTCTATGATTCCAAACCTTTTGGGGGTAACTGCCGAGAATCTCAAACAGCAGAAAAAATTCGGGTTTTTTGAAATCGGAAAGATTTTTGAGAAACTCGAAACTCCACCCCGTCCTTCCGACACCCATCAAGAGGGGAATGTATTTACTGAAAAAAAAGCTCTTGCGGGAGTATTGATAGGATCTGATATAAAGTCCCTTCGCTCTCTTCTTGATGGATTTCTTTGAAATGTACTTCCAGGTACAGAGTTCAGTGTGGAGCAGGGGACTCACAATATCGCTTCATTCCATCCGAATAAATCCGGACGATATACTATAAAAAATGAAACTCTTCTCACTTTTGGATCTCTTCATCCAGGGGTTGCTGAGCCTTTTGGGCTCGCGAATACAGAGGTTCTTTTATTTGAGGTAGATTACCAAAAACTTACTCATCTTTTTGAGACAACAAGTTACAGGTTTGCTGAAATCGGAAAATACCCAGGAATTACCCGCGAACTCAACTTCGTATTCTCGGAAACTATTCCGGTGAGCACGGTTATCGCGAAAATCGCGAGTGTGAGTCCACTTCTCTCGAATTTCATAGTCGTAGACGAATTCCGCGATGCGGTAAAAATCGGAGAAGGGAAGAAGTCTATTTCATTCTCATTCTTGATCCAAGATCTCACAAAAACTATTACCGACGAAGAGGCACTTGCTATACAAGAACAGATTATTGCGAAGTTGGAGGGAGGGGGAATTGAGCTCAGGAAGTAGTTTTTAACTTTCAGAATCATGAAAGAAAAATTGGTTGTATATCAAACAGAAAGTGGGAGTATTGTACTTCGAGCTGATTCTGATAAAGAAACTATCTGGGCAAATCAAGCTCAGATGGCAGATATTTTTGGCGTAAATACTCAGGCAATTACCAAACATCTTAAGAATATTTACAAGGAATGAGAGCTTTTGCAGGATGCAACTTGTTCCAAATTGGAACAAGTTCAGAATGAAAATTGACGAATGATAAAAAGAAAGATCTTGGTATATAATCTCGATGTTATAATATCTGTCGGATATCGAATAAACTCTCTTTCTGGGACTAAATTTCGAAAATGGGCGACCACTACTCTGCGCGAACATATAACTCAGGGCTACACCATTAATCCTTCAAGAATTGAACGAAATTATGAACAATTCTTGAAAGCTGTGGAGGATGTAAAAAAGATGCTTCCTGCCACTTCTGGACTCTCTTCAAATGATGTTCTCGATCTCATTACCCTCTTTGCAGGAACTTGGTTCTCGCTCGATGCTTATGATAAGGCAAGTTTGCCACACGAGTGACTCAGTAAAAAAGAAGTGGAATTCACCGCAGAAGAGCTTGGAAATGCTCTCAGGGAGCTCAAAGCGGATCTCATAGAGAAAAATGAAGCAACAGAATTATTCGCTCAGGAAAAGCAATCTGGAAATCTTTCGGGGATTGTCTGAAATGTCATGCAGTCGGTTTTTGGAGAAGATGCATACCCTTCCATCGAAGAAAAAGCAGCCCATCTGCTCTATTTTATCATAAAAAATCATCCATTTAATGATGGGAATAAACGGAGCGGAGCTTTCGCTTTCGTGTGGTTCCTTCGTCGCTCAGGTCTCGATTTTTCTCATAAGATAACCCCGGAAGCACTCACAGTTCTTGCTCTTCTCATCGCTGAGAGCTCACCAAAAGATAAGGATCGTATGGTCGGACTCGTGATTTTACTTTTGAATGGTGGAGTTTAGAAGAAGATTTATAAAAAAAACTTAAAATATACCCATATTCTCATGCCCCAATTCCTCCGACTTGAAGAAATCAAGCTTACCCTCAAGGATGGTGAGTCTATCCTTGTCGACAAGATAATGAAAATCCTCTCCATCCCAAAGGAGGTTATTATATCGTACAAGATCGTGAAAAAATCTATCGATTCTCGAGAGAAGGATAATATCCTGTTTATCTACAGCGTGGATATTGATGTAAAAGATAAAAACGTGAACCTTTTGAAGCCAAACTCCGTGAAACATCGGGCAAGGTGGGTGGATGAATTTGTGTATGAGGTCAAGGCTGTTCCAGAAGATATCGAGAGGAAAAGACCGATCGTGGTTGGAACTGGCCCTGCTGGACTCTTTGCTGGTCTTGCGCTCGCAAAAGCGGGACTTCGACCTATTATCATCGAGCGCGGAAAGGCGGTTGAGGGGCGACTGAAAGACGTGGGGATTTTTATGAAATGAGGGTCATTAAATCCGAACTCGAACATACAGTTCGGAGAAGGAGGTGCGGGGACATTTAGTGATGGAAAGCTTTATACCATGATCAATGATCCACGATCAAAATACGTCTTTGAGGAGCTCGTGGAAGCAGGAGCACCAGAAGAGATTCTCTATACGGCAAAAGCCCATGTTGGAACAGATAAACTCCGTATCCTTGTACGAAATCTTCGCCATAAGATTATCTCGCTCGGGGCAGAGGTGCGATTTGAAACCTGTTTAACAGATCTAGAGATAGTGGATAGTACACTTGTCGCCATTATTGTAAATGGATCTGAACGAATTGAAACCGATACCATTATCCTCGCGGTTGGACACTCGGCTCGCGATACATATGAGATGATCTATGAAAAAGGCCTTCACATGACACAAAAATCATTTTCTATGGGGGTTCGCATCGAGCATGATGCAACCATGATAAACCGTTCTCAGTTCTGAGAAGTGTGTGTGGATCCGAAACTGGGAACCGCCAGCTACAAACTCGTAAGCCATGCAGACGATGCTCGCACGGTCTATAGTTTCTGTATGTGTCCGGGATGACACGTGGTTGCAGCTTCTTCAGAAAATGGGAGACTTTGCCTGAATGGTATGAGCGAATATAGCCATAATAGCGGGGTATCGAATAGTGCCCTCATGATCCCCGTGAATCCTGAGGATTTCGGATCGGATCATCCACTCGCTGGAGTCGAGTTTCAACGAAAATGGGAAGAAAAAGCTTTCCAAACGGGAGGCAGTAATTACCATGCACCGGCCCAATTGGTTGGAGATTTTCTCAAGTGAATTCCTTCGACAAAGCTCTGAAAACTGCATTCGACCTATCTTCCAGGAATTACCCTGACTTCACTCGATGAATGTCTGCCAGATTTTATAACCAAGGCCCTCAGAAAAGCGCTTCCAGAGCTGGATAGGAAGATACATGGGTTTGCCTCAAACGACGCAATACTCACCGCTATCGAGGCACGCAGCTCTGCGGTACTTCGTATCAATCGGGACAAAGAAACCCTCCAGTCAAATATCGCTGGAATTTACCCGAGTGGGGAAGGTGCGGGATATGCCGGAGGTATTACTTCGTCAGCCATTGATGGACTTATAGTAGCTGAAAAAATTATAGAGGGTTATTTGAAGTGTGAATAAGAGTGAGAGTTATGTGGTAGATATTTAAAAGCCAAGGAATCGACCAATCTTTGATCCAAATCCTGTTGAATTCTGCATTTTTTGTGTAATAAGTTCGCGAATCTCGGGATTTTTGGTTTTCTCTAAGGATTTTTGCCCCTGGTTGTGGCTATCTATTTTAAAATGAGGATTTTCTAGAAGGGCTTTGATTATCGATATATGGCCTTCTTGGATTACGAGCATAAAAGGGGTACTTCCATAATTATTTTTTTCATTGACATAAATCTCCTTGCAAGAGAGAAGAAATTTGACCGCCGTTATATCCCCGTGGTATCCGGCAATTGCCAAGATGCTATTTCCATTCCCATCTTTCCAGTTTGGATTCCGGGTTGCTCATATCTTCTCGGCAAAGTGGGCGAGATAATTGTAGGAAGATTTTTTAAAAAATTCTGCAATTTTTTCACTTGCGGGGATAGCGTCTTGTGCGAGAGCAGAAGAAACATTATTCTTTACCGCTCATGATAACAGGACAATACGTCGTTGCCCTTGTCTTTCTTTGAGTGCTTGAAGCTTGTCAGGAACATAGTTCCTGAGTGCTCCCGGCATGATGGAGGAGTGCATATACTGTAAGATTAAAAGAATAAATTATAGCATCTATTCTTATTCTTCCAGTATTATAGCCTTCTTTTCTGAAAAAATCAAAAGTAAATTGCCTACAAATTAATAATTTGATTCAGAGTGACTATAGAACACTCGTTACTGAACGAGCTTTCCACCAAGCCAACGCTCGAAGAATAAATACTCCCATACCTATAACTACTGGCGTATAATCAATGCCGTTTCCAGATTCGATCAAAGCAATATGAATACATACAACATAAAACATACCATACACCCCTTTATGAAGCCATTTCCATTTCTTTCAGAGAAGCCTCACTGAGAAATTATTGGAAGTAATAAGAAGAAGTGTAGAAAAAACGAGTGCGATTATCCCATAGAGAAACATTTGATTTGTTGCGAGAAGATAACTCGCACCAATCTCAGATGGATACACATAAAAAAAACCTATTCCATGAGTCAGTGCAGCCATTCCAGAAAGTATGCCCAATCAGCGTCTGACGGTGAGGATTTTTCGGAACAGCCGAAAGTTCGGAAAGAGGTCAGAAAGCGGGTGTACTGCCATGATAATAATGAGTGATATCCATGCAATAGAACCAAATGTTTTAAAGTCATTTGTAAAATATAGTCCAGCAGGGAGGACGAAACTTCCATAAATCATAATAAGATTTCCCCACTTAAAAAGCTTATTAACAAGAGTACTTTGTACAATACTATTGAGACGATCGATCATGATTTATAGTACAAATAGTGAGTAAAAATAACGAGAAATCAAAAAGTATCATTACTATTATAATGATCTTTCAGTAAATTTCTTGTCAAAATATTATCCATATACAAGTATTTTGCAAGTTTATATTTGAGCGACTCTTTTCAAAAAATAGCCAGAATAGTCC
>CAZRBF010000074.1:0-5837 GCA_964598195.1 uncultured Candidatus Peribacteria bacterium
AAAACGGGGGATATCATTTCTCAAGAAATATTATTGGAAGATGACGCGAGTACAAAGACAATCATGAATATAGAAAATAGTAACGTCACAGTTGAAGAAAATGCAATGATGAGCTCCGTTTCTACAAAAATATTTAAACAAAATAACTTTCTCGTTCGTTATTCTTCCACTCAGTCTTGTGGACCATTCTCGTGGAAACAAGAAATCCTCGATTCTTCCGGAAAGGTTCTAAAAAATATCTGACCTACTCTTGGAGTGCCGCAAAATCTGACCATTGGTACAAAAACTTTTACTCTAGAAGATCTCAACAACGACACTTCCACATATATCTATGGAACTCTTGCTGATAATAAAGTGATGACCGGATCGTACAGTAAATCGGACACGAATATAGGATCTCTCTTTCTTCAAGAAATCAAGAAAAACAAAGATTCTTTTCCAAAAAAATATACACTCTCATTCAAAGAATATCCAGAAATAAAATTCGTGTATTCTATGAAGGAATCTCAGCCAGAGCGGGTTGTGTATCTCTGAACTGATACTACATACCTGAAAGATAATATTGATTCAAGAGGAAATCTCTTAGATGTGGCAGTAAGTAATAAGATTCTCTCATATTACACAACAGATCGTAGGCTGGTTCGAGACAAAGATATCAGTAAATCTATAAGTACGACTACTCGGGATGAGTTACCACTCTTTCGAGTCGAACGTCTTACGAGTGACGGATACTATCTCCTGTATCCAAAAGATGGATATGTTTTTGAATCCTTTGCGGAGATGTGCAAACCGGTCGTGTATGTGTATAACACTCAATCGACTGATTTACAAGTATCGCTTGATCTCTTTGGAAAGGGATTTTATACCAAACTTATTCCTGGATTCTCCACAGGAACGACCTGGAATATCCGTACACAAGAAGACGGATTAATAGTGGATAATAACTTCTATGAATACCTGTATTACTCAGTAAAGGTTAAGGATTATATATTTAACAAAGACGGATGGATTATTCGGGGATCGGAAGCGGTTTCATTTTTCGAAGACAAGCTTCCAAAGCTCAGTTTTAAATTACAGGAACAAAAGGACTTCATCGACTTCTGGAAAGATCAATTCAAGCCAGAGAGTTATTATTTCGTATCGTTTAAATACAATAAAGAAATGGATGCTTTGGTAGGACTTTCGTTTGATAAAAACCCACACAGCATAGAACGTGTCTTGTTCGAAGGATATGAAATTCCTTCGATAGAAGGGAGGGGTAAATTTCTTTATAGTTTTGTCCGAGATACCTTTGATCAAAAACTCTTGAAAACATTTCATCGAAGTACTGAATTTGATGTCTTTGAGTGGGGAGGGGTTCTGAAAGATGACGAACATATCATCATCCGATAAATGTTATGAAAAAAATCTTCCTGATTCTCTTGTTCTTGGTCCTTGCTCTTTCGATAACCATCTGAGTATCATATCTTGACGATATCAAATGAGTTATATCCTCCAAAGGCTCAGAACAAAATCCCCGAGACAATACGTGACCCACTTTTGCGATACTGCCCCATCACGGTATAACCATGACAGCGCTTCGCTCTTTTTATGACGAGCTCGGTATTCAATATCCTGCGATAGAGCAGATTATCATCATCTCTCCAGATCATTATAATGTGTGAGGAGGTTTTGCACAATGAGTTCCGAGGGATGGTACGCTCTGCTTTCTATCGTCGTGCATCTGGGCAAAGAAACTGGAGGGCTTTGCCCCAAAAGAAGCGACCTTTCCATTATTTATCGCATGAAGTGGGGATACTCTCTCGACACGAGAACATGGTATCGGGATACACTTTTCCTATATACGGGAAACTTTTTGAACCGGAACGAACGTTATGCCACTCGTGCTTCGTCGAGAGAAAGATATATTTCCTAATACCGATAGAACTTTTCAGATATTTATGGAGAATTTTCCGAATCTTGACGCTCGTACATTGGTACTTGCTTCGGTGGATTTCTCGCACCATCTGGACGAGGCATTTGCACGATTACATGATGCAAAAACGATTGAAGCCATCCAATTTGGACAGGATTTTTCACAGACGGAAGTGGATTGCCAAAATTGCCTGAAATTGATTACAGACCTGGCTCATAGTTATGATAAGCCATATTTCGAGCTCATGAATCGTACCAGTGTAGATGCCGTGACGGGTATATCCTCATGAATCGGAAATACGAGTCATGTCTTTGGTATATTTCGACAGAATAAAACGAGTTCCGAAAAGCAGATATTTGATGAGTATGACCCAGACGACACGAGGGTATACGGTGCTTTTTTCTGAGATACTATGTTTGCCAGAGGCTTTACTCAAAAACAGCAGAGTGATAGTCGTTTTATGGGCAATATGTTTGAGGAATTCTTCCAAGAAAATACTCTTTCTAAAACGGGAGCAAGTTTCTATCATACGAAACTCTATGGTTTTGATTTCGTGGGCCTCAATTTAGAAACAACCATAGGAACCAAGGAGTCTTGTAAGACGACTAAACAAGAGGATCTTTCTTTTGTCTCACCCCCAGCATTTCTCACCCATCTACGAAAAATAGGGATTACTTTTGTAAATATTGCCAATAATCACTCCTTCGATTGCGGGGAAATGGGCTATAAAAATACAGAAAAATTTATTACTGAGTCTTGACTGGAATCATTGTGAAATGCGAGTATTCTCAGAAAAGAGATTCGTGGAATCAAAGTAGCATTTATCGGAATCAATGACTTTGATGCAGAAATATCCTATGAAGAAGCGATACGTAATATCAAAAATCTTTCTGAAGAAGGATATAGGGTGGCAGTGAGTGTGCACTGGGGCATAGAATACAGCTCCTGACATACGCAGAGGCAAGAAAACATCGCCCATGCTCTCGTAGATGCGGGAGCACGAATTATCATCGGACACCATCCGCATGTGACACAAGATGTCGAGATATACAAAGATACCCCTATCGTCTACAGTCTCGGGAATTTTGTTTTTGATCAGCCTATTGCATTCACGCTTGATGGACAACTCCTCCTCTTTTCTCTCGGAAAAGACAAAACTTTCATAAAACTTGTACCTTTTCATCGGAATCCTCAGGATTGAAAGATTCGGTTTTAGGGACTCAATTTTTACTGTTCGCTATTTATTGAAGCGAGTATTTATCTTTACTCTACTGGGCACCTTCCACGCGGAAGGTGTTTTTTTCTTTTTTTACTACCTCTCAGTCTTTCATGAGAATCACTTCAATTGTATGGTTTCCAGGAATAGGGTCTATGAAATCACTGGATAGTTTCGCTCCATCAAGCATCCAGATAATAGTATCGTACGAAATATTTGTCTCAAAATGCAGATGGATTTTTTGTTTGTTTTGGTCTTTTCCTGGTTCTTGTTTATAGAGTGATCATTCGAGTGGATTCGTTATAGTAAGATAGTTTTGCTTGATTACTGATCTTGTCAGAGGGGACTGTGGTTGTTCTTGTTTTTCGAGTGCATACACAATTCTCCGAAAAATCTCTCCGGCCCCAGTAGCTCCGGTTACTCATTTCATATTCTCTCCGCTCTTGTTTCCTGTCCAAACTCCGATCATGTAGTGGTCCGTAAACCCAACAGCCCAGTTGTCTCGGAAATTCCTGGATGTTCCCGTCTTGACCGCAACATTTCTATTCTCAAAATCGAGTGCTGAATGGAGAGGGAAGTCTCCTATTTTGGCAAAACGATCCGAGAGAATAGAGACGATCATGTCGGTATATTTTTTATCTATTTTTTGAGTACACCTCACCCCCGACTCCTCAAGGCCCTCACCCCCGACCCCTCTCCCAAAGGAGGGAGGGGAGTTTACTTTCTCTTTTGTTCCCTCTCCTTCTAGGAGAGGGTTAGGGTGAGGTGAAGAAGGCTCGTGAAATATTTGAAAAGGACAATACCAGCCACCATTGGTAAAAATAGTATACGCTTGCAAAAGTTCGAAAAGAGAAATCTCACCGTTTCAGAGTGTGAGCCCGAGTCCGTAATGTTCGGCATTCTCGCTGAGAGAGGTAATTCAGAGTCACTGAAGAAACTTTAATAATGTAGGTACTCCTACTTGTTCAGCAATTTTGATCGCAGGGACATTCACACTTTCGGATAAGGCTTGGCGAAGAGTAATTTCTCCTTTGTAATTTTGTGTGTAGTTTTTTGGCTCGTAAGCGTAATCCTCGCTTGTTTTGTATGCTACAGGAAGGTCGAGAATGGTGGTTTCTGGGGTAAATCCAAGTTTGTCAAAAGCGAGCGCATAGGTAAAGGGTTTGATGGTCGAGCCTGGCTGACGAAGTGCAAGTGTAGTATTTACTTGTCAGGCAGTCGATTCACGATAATTGGCTCATCCAATCATGACGCGGAGAAGGGGGTTTTTGAGACCGGTCTCCATTTGAGACCGGTCTCTTTCCGCCACAATTATCCCATAATCACCTACATTTTTCCAGGCAAGCTCCCCGAGTGTATTTTTTGCAATCGTGTCGAGCTTTTCTGTGAGCTCACGATCGAAAGTTGTTTCGAGACTGTTTTTTCATGTAAAATTTTCTCTATTCATGCTGAGAAAATCGACCACATAGGGGAGTGGATTTTCGTGATCCACATTCCAACTCAGTATCTCTGTCAATATATCTTGCTGCTCGGGCCTAGTAATAATTCACTCTTTTGCCAGAGTCTTGACGACCATGTCAAAACGAGTCTGAAAACTCTTAGGTTTTTTGTAGGGGTCGTATTTCTTGGGATCTTTCGGGAGTATAAGGAGTGCTATTTGTTCTGCTTTTGTGAGATTCTTTGGCTCTTTGTTGAAATAATATTTGCTCGCGGATTTGAGTCCGTAATTGAGGGATCCAAAGTTTACGCGATTTACGTATTCTGTCAGGATTTGTTCTTTTGAATAGAGATGATTCAGACGTATGGCGTACAGAAATTCGAGTACTTTTCGAGAAGTCGTACGACTTTCTCCTATCCAGAAACTATTTCTGATAAGCCCAGATGAAAGCGTCGTTCCTCATTCGACCACTTTTCCTGCTTGGATATTGTGAAGCGTACTCCGAACAATCCCTCCAACACTGATGCCATTATTTGTCCAGAAAGTCCTATCCTCCAGTGTTATGAGACTTTTTTTGTAAAAATCAGGAATTTCTGCGAATGCTGTATCCCGATGGCGTATGCTCCCTGAATAGATAATCTCCCCCATTTCCTGTCAGTTTTTATCCAGAAAAATAGTCGAAGAGGGGAGGGGTGGTATGGAGAGTGGGAGAAAAAATAGTACTCAAAAATATCCAATGAACAGGAGAACAAAAAGAGCAAGAGTGACGTAAATAATTTTTTTCATAAAATGAAGTATACGAATAGAAGAGCTTTTGTGAAGTGAATTTCAAAATTTATGTCTAAATCTCCTTGTAAAAAGCCAAGTATTCCATATATTGGTAATGGCAATGTGCATTGCCATTCGGAGTATTCGCCCGTGCACCATATTCCTCATTTTTTAGAGACAAAAGTGCACGACCCGATTTTTTTCTTTACTTTTTCTTTGATTAAAAAAACTATTTTTTTAATATCACCATTGTTCCAGGAGCGTTCTCGTTCCAGACAATTTTTATCTGATTTACTTTTTTCACATATGGTTCCTACTATTTTCCAAAAGACTGCCACCGCAACCCTCGCGTTCCTGTCAGTCTTTTTTTTGACCACCACTATTTCCCCCGCCTCCGCCACCACCATCCCCCGCGACGGCCTCGTCTGAGAATGGCTCCTCAATGGCAATGCTCTTGATACCAGCGGGAATGGGAATCATGGAGTGGCGAGTAATGTGAG
>CAZRBF010000075.1:0-5822 GCA_964598195.1 uncultured Candidatus Peribacteria bacterium
TCTCTTTCGTATCAACTACAAATCCATAAGAAAAAGCAGGATAGTATCTCAGTAATCCATATTTTCAAATATGGCTCTCGTTAAAACGAGAGGACTCAGCTTCTTTGATTATAAAATCCCTGTCAATTACGAATAACTCAAAAGTTTCTATTCAAATTTGCATCGTAAGTTCTGCGATATCGTTTCTACTAAAGTAGTCCTGTACTTCCTGTTTAGTCCTACAGACTGGATCGTTTCCATACTTCCTTCCCGGAATCAGGTTATTGTGAATTTCCTTAACCTTCTCGATTCAGGTATCTTCTTTTTCAATTTCTTCGTAAAGAGGTGATGTATTCTTCTGTGTGATTATAGAATACGCATAAAACAGAATAACGAGCATATCTACGATAATCCATACAGTTTTTCAGAAATAAAACGGTATAATCGGATTAAATAGAATTGCTATTCCAACGAATACCAATAACCACCCGTTTTTTGGCTCGTTTTGAGCGATTTGCCACGCGATATATCCATTTGCGATACAAACTACCCACTTAAGGACTTGGTAGTAAGAATAAGGCATTTTGAGGAAAGAGAGGAGAAGAAGGAAAATGAGTACTCCGAGGATTTTATTGTATTTCATAGGGTGATGATATTTGTGACGATAAAACTTTGCAATATAAAATTTCGAAGATAGTGAGCGTTTTTATATGAAGATGCTTGCCAGTTCTTTAAAGTTCACAAAGAGCAGTATATAAAGTACTGAAAATAGTAATACATGACCAAAAATCATTATTCCATTTTTCCAATTTACTTTTGCCGTTGTTTTTTCTTCGCTCAATAGCGAATAAGCATGTACTACAGAGCTAATTAAGCCAGCAAAAATAATAAATATAATTATTCTTACCAAGTAGTAGCCCCAGTTAAAAATAAGATCAAAAATTCATGGATGGACCAATCCACTATTGCCATAGAGCAAATCGATTTTCCATAACAATATCAATGTAAAGAGAGGAATAGCGATGACTTTATTGAGGTAAAATGGTAAAATCCAGAGCCAGTGATACCATTTAATATTTAGAATACTTTTTGAGTGTTGAAATGTTTCAAAATATTCTTGCCCCCATCATGCACCTAAATAAGCTACCACTGGCGACAAAATGATTAAAATTCCAGGTAATAGTAACATTGTCTTTATAACTTCAAATGAATATGCTTGTTCTAAAGTATTTGTAATATTAGACGTAAATACTATTATCCAGAATAAAATAATTGGTACTGTTGTGATGATTGCAAATAGCTTAACTTTATTTTTTAAGAAAGTTCCAATTACAAACGCACCAGCTGTAGTTCCAATCAGGGAAGCAAATATGCGGAGAAAAAACGTATCGCCCCATTGCACAAGACCCATACTATCGTCAGGAATTTCTAAGAATTTTTGAATAACCAATCTTATTCAGTCTTGGATGACAAAACTAAAAAGAATAGCAAAAACTATAATGAGGATGTATTTCTGATATTGTTTCATATATAAAAAAGCAATGAGAATAAATTGAAATATCTAATGATTGATATGTACACTTATCAATATCAACACAAAAAAACTATCTATTACTATCATTTTGTGAGGGAATATTATACTCACCATCAGTATCGTATGTAGCAGGATATTTTTTTTGAAAATTTATATTACTTATCAAGCTTATATTTAGTATATATACCAGTAAGTTTCATCCGACTATTATAATAGCCAATATTTTCATATTACTTTTTAGGTCTTTCCCTAAATCTAAAACCCTAATATCTTCCGTATTTTCCACAATAACCTTTTTTCTAATAAGCAGATCAAAAATCACAAAAAATCCTATTAGAGGTGCAAAAAGGAAAAATGCATAAAATCAAGGATTATTTAGGTCATGAAATCTTCTTACTGAAGCATAAAATAAAACCATGAGAGCAATCAAGGCTATAATGTATGCAAATATTTCTAAATGTGCACTTTTAAGCATATACGAGACCGCCAATAGCATGATCCATATTAATAAACTCTGTGCATATTCCTTTTGTCAAAAACATTGTCTATCATTTTCCATAAACAAAAAAGGTCATAAAAGTAAATTTTATAACCAGAATTGAATGTAGTCTGGCGAGCAAAAAGGGCAACCGAGTGCTCTTATGTTCGCCAGAACTATACTCTTCCCAAACATCAAAGATGCAGAAAAGGGCGAGCAACATCAGTTGCCCTTAGTCGCCGTTGAGGCTTGGGAACAAAAAAATATAATTCTGGCATTCGGACTATAACGATATTTGATATTTTTACAAATCCGATTGTACTTGCAAACGATTGTACTTGCAAAAACAGTGAGAAGTATATAATCGAGACATTCACCAATCAAATCAGTTGCCTATGAAAATAGAAAATAATAACGAACCATGAAGAATTTCACTTATTCAGCTTATAGAAAGATGAGAAGGTATTTTGTTGTCCATCAAGAATCCCCCATTAGAATTATTTGAAAAAGGACTTTTTTGAATAGTAGATACTTCAGTAGTGAAGACTGAGTATGTTGTACATTCAAAATACAGGGACTACACTGCCAATGTAGTTGAAAAGATACAGGAATTCGTGGCTCAATGCAGGGAAGTTGAATATATAAACAAGGTTGTGAATGCAATTATCTCTGAAAACCATTATATCAATGATACACTGAGCATAAACAAAGATAAACTAAGTGCTCTCACTATTAATTCAGATTGACATATAGTTTCATTTTTTAATAAAAATCAGCTATATGGGTTTGTCGAAAAGATTGTACAGGAGTTATATGTGAGTAAAAAGATAAGTCAGAATAAATGACAAGAGAATTATGTAGTCAATAATGAATTTACTGCAAGATATTCTTCAAGAGAAAAGATCCTCTATGTGAATGAAATCGAAATTTCTCTTAAAAAAAGGAATAAGATTTGCGAGGCTTTAAATATATTTCTCTATACCTTAGATCCGCACGAAGAAATCTCTTACGATGAAATTGAGGAAAACTTGGATGAGAACTATTGAAATACTACATGAAGAGAAAATGAAAAGGTGAAAAAAATGAATAAAAATTATTATAATGCTTTTGATCATCTAAATAAAAGCATTAAATTAGCAACTGGAACGAAAGAGACACTCTTCATGGCTTCCTTAAAAAGCGTTCAATTGAACCCAGTTCTATCAATTAAAATTCAATCTTAAGTCATCTTAAGACACCAGAGTGGTATAAGTTTTGCGTACTCTTTAACGCACTACTATGCACTCCCTCAATACTCGCTTTCATAAGCGATACACAGAACTTTTATCCGAGGAGGAAATAATATCTTTACAGGACACTATTCCTTCCGATCATACGCCGCTTTGGAGAGACTGGGATAAATTTACAGAAACCCTATCTCTCTCAGGAAGAAGCGAACATACTATTTCCAATGTTCATAGCTCGCTCCGTATGCTTATTATTCATGGCGGACTATCAACTTTTGAGTCATGGCAGGATAAAACTATCCTATTCCGGAAATTTCACGAGCTTAGAAAAGAGAAAAAGTGGAGTCCTGCCACCTTCAATTCACATAAAAAAAATGCCAATACATATTTTATCTTTCTAGAACGCCGAGGTCTCGTTGGTGAGAATCCAACTCGTTCAATTGATAAGGTAAAAGAAACCAAGAGAAATTATGCATTACCATCAATAGATGAGATAGGAAAATTCTGGTGGTATCTCCATAATTGCAAGACTTCAGGACGTATCGTAAGGAAGAGGAATCTCCTATTCTTCTCGATCATCATGGTTACAGGCATGCGACCAAAAGAGGCACTCGATATGACTCTCAGCAATGTAAAAAATCGGGATCATCTCACTATCCAATGAATCAAGATGGGAGGGAAGCCAAGGGCTTATGAGTTAGAACAGTGGACAAGAGACCTAATGACGGATTATATAAGGGAAGTTGCCGCGATAGGAAGGAGCAAAGAACTAGAGGTAGGACTTTTCCTAGGATCAACTAAAGGAAATAAATGGACTTACTCGTGAGTACGAAAGTTTCTTGATCGGTCCAATGAAGTCTTGGGATTTGAAGGGAAGCTCACTTGCTACAGCTTCCGGAGATATTGCGCAACGGAACTATTCAAGAGCAAGATTCCACTCGAACAGATAGCAAAATACCTTGGACATTCAAGAACCGCAACAACTCTATGATATGTACAAGGTATACCGGGGATCAACACAGAAGCACAGTCCATTATGAGCAAGATAATATGCAAAAGCATCATACCTTCCCCTATTGCATCAATATAAGAATAATTAATTCATCGGGTGTTTCTCAATAGAAGACATCATCATTCGGGAGCTACAAGAGAGATAGATAGTTGTGGTTGTGATCTTAGAATGGCCCATCATCTTGGAAAGAGTATATATATCACAACCCCCTTCGAGCATTAATGTCGCGAAGGAGTGACGAAGAGAATGGGCCGAGAAATAAATCTTGGTCTTTTCTTTTATTTTCACGATAAGATTATCTATGCAGGCTATTCATATCCCTCGATCGAACTGGGCGGAGGTGAAGAAAAACTCAGAAGTCTTAGCGAGACGTTTTCGTTCTCGCAAGTAATCCATCAGATAGCTCGCCAAACGTGTGGAGATGGGCACTATACGATCCTTTCCTCCCTTTCCGCATATCACGGAAATGCTCATCTTTTCAATGCTCACATCCTCCATACGTAGATGTGTCACTTCTTGTTTTCTGAGTCCTGTGAAGATCATAAGTGCAAAAATAGCCACATTTCTTTTCTCTTCATACTTGTAAGCATACCTGAGTCTTCTGGCCCCCTGAATAATCATCTCGGCATTCTCCCGAGAGAGTCCTTTAGGAAGTGATGTCTGAAGTTTCGGGAGTTCAATATCAATCATGGGATTCTCTGTTATCTTTCATCGTTTCAAGAGCCAACGGAAAAAGACGTTCAAATTTCGATGACGCGATCGAAACGAGGAAGCCTTCCATTTATTCTTGATACGTCGATCTATAAGCCAGTTCTCTATATTATCTCTTGTACATTCACTCAAACTTACTATATGAGTATCGCGACAGAAGATACGTAAAGTGTCTTTAACCGATGTTCTATAAGAAAGAGAAAGGTCCTGTATATGTTCCAAATGAAGGAGACATTGATCTACTAAGATAGTGATTTCATCCATACAAAAAAAGAGAAGAAATAAACATATCCACGGAAGTGATATACCTATTTCCTCTCTCGCCCAGGAGGTGTTTTTCGAGCCCAGAACCCCATCCTACAATACAGTAGTCCTGGGGTACCGAGTGAAAACCTTACCTTTAGGCTTACTTGTCAATAAACTGGAGCCAACGATGGGACACGAACCCACGACCTCGTCCTTACCAAGGACGCGCTCTACCAACTGAGCTACGCCGGCTTATAAACTAAATAAGCTCGCCTATTATATGGTCTATCAGAAAAATTCAAGTCGAAGTTGGAAAAACTTTATTTTCTTGCACCTCAATGAGTCCTGCTTGCGAAAATTTCTCGAGTATATCTTGGTTATGGAACTCGCGTATATGTACTCAAGAGGTCCTCAGTCCAAACATGATTCGTTCGATACGAAGAGATTCACTCTCGAGAATCTCACTTTGCATTACACCCTTGTAATAACCAGAGAAGGAAGGATTATTTGTAAACCGCTTCCCATCGACAAAACTGGCAGCCGAGAGTCAGAATCCACGATAATTCGAGTGATTCCAGTATGATTGATTGTGTTTCGATTCAAATCCTGGCTGGGAAAAATTTGAAAGTTCATATC
>CAZRBF010000076.1:0-2235 GCA_964598195.1 uncultured Candidatus Peribacteria bacterium
CTGGTATGTAGGCAATAGGGGAGACCGCACCATCAAAAGGATCTGATGCGATATTATCATACTCGAGTATTGAGGATTTGAGAAAAGAGATTCCCGGCATACCCAGAGTATATGTAGCCAAGAGTATCAGGTTACATATCCACAGGACTGACAGTGGAGAAAATTGCCCCTTTCAAGGGGTTTTGTGAGGGTGGTGAAGTTGTTTTTTTCACATAAGATGTATTTTTATTTGTAATAATTTCTTTCATAGTAACATATTTTTTTTCTAAAAGCAAAATTTGAGCATTTTGAATATATTGTTTATTTTTTATCTGTATAAAGAGAAAAGTGTAATATATAAAAAATTTAATACATTTTGTCTCTATTTACTTTTGACAAATCTTTTTTTTTAATATAAATGATTATCAAAGAGTTTAATTATTAATTATACTATGTATGAATACACGACCTTTGCTAAGTCATTTTCTGAAACAGAGCGAAACCGCCGAGAGGTATACATCTACTGTCTCTCTGAAACCAAGTACTCCAGTTGCTCGTGATCATTCTGATCCTCTTGATGTTGATTTAGAGGGCCTTCTTTCTCAGGCGCCTATTGATAACAAAGTGGAAAAAGGTCCAGATCGACGAGATATGTCTCCACTAGGCACCATTAGGCGCCTAGAGTATACGATCAATAAGCAAAAAGAGAGTATTGATGATATGAAGGTGGAAGCAGCAGAGCTTAATGTGATACTCGGTACAAATATTCGGTTACGCAAAATACTTACGAGTATAAGTTTTGTGACATGAGCCATTATTGCTTGAGTAGGAGTATCTTTTTATGGACAGATATCTCCAGTTTCTTCTGTGCAGGCGTCTATGTCTGGGGTAGCTAGAAAATTCTCTTCTTCTAAAACATGATATGAAATTGCCGTAGAGGAAAGCTCTCGAGCCATTGATATACAGAAGAGAAATAGTGAAATTAATAAATTAACTACTACAAACGAGACATTAAATAAGATAGTAAGTATGCAACAAGAATTGCTTGGTACTCAAAAAAAGATGATAGATGATTCTCAGAAAGAGGTATCAAATATGTCAGAAGGAGCAAAAAAAGTTTCTAGATAGGAGGAGTTTTCTCTGCACGATCTTCATTTACAAAATACAATTTCTTCATATACTCTGTTTGCCCATGGAGAGATGGCAGAGTGGTTGAACGCGCTGGACTCGAAATCCAGTATGGTGGTTTTCCATCATCGGGGGTTCAAATCCCCCTCTCTCCGCCAGTAAGTTTATCAAAGCACCCAAAGTATGGGTGTTTTTGTTTGAAAAAAAGAGTTTTTTCCCTATACTGTACGTAATCTATTTACGTGAACTTATTATCATTATGTCACAATCTTTTTCTCTCGAAAATATTGCATCTCAAATTTCCCTTATTCAAGAGGAGGTATCAAAACAGGTGGTCGGACAAGATATTCTTATTCGCAATATTCTGATCGCCATATTTTCAGGAGGACACATACTCCTCGAATGAGTTCCTGGACTTGCAAAGACACTCACCGTTGAGACTATTTCCAAGACTCTCTGACTCGATTTTGCACGTATTCAATTTACTCCGGATCTCTTACCTTGAGACCTGACTGGTGGACAGATGTATAACCAGAAAGAATCAAAATTTTATACCAATAAGGGACCAATTTTTACCAATTTTCTCCTCGCAGATGAAATTAATCGCGCTCCAGCTAAGGTACAATCCGCGTTGTTAGAAGCCATGCAAGAACGACAGGTGACTATCGGTGGAGAAACATTTTTGCTTGAGTCTCCGTTTATCGTTCTCGCGACACAAAATCCTATCGAGCAGGAGGGGACATATCCATTGCCTGAAGCACAATTGGATCGATTTCTCCTAAAAACGGTCGTAGATTACCCAACTCGAATCGAGGAAATCGAGATCATGAGACGCATGAATTCTGGTGAGATGCCACAAATCTCCCAGATACTCTCTCGGGATGAGATTCTTGCGATACAACAACTTATCACCAAAGAGGTATACGTAGACGAAAAAATTTATGAATATGTTGCAAATATTGTGCTCGCAACACGAGATCCGAAGCAGTTTGGATATACAAAAGGTGTGGATCTCATAGATTTTTGAGCCTCACCACGTGCCTCAATCGCACTCATAAAAACCGCCAAGGTTTTGGCGGTTTTTGCGGGACGAACGTATGTGACTCCTGAGGATATTAAATCTATCGC
>CAZRBF010000076.1:2335-5786 GCA_964598195.1 uncultured Candidatus Peribacteria bacterium
TTTGCTTAATTGGTGCCAATGAGTAGAATTGCCTGCCTCTCCGCCGGCAGGACGGCTCTCCTTGTTCTCGAAGCCAAATTGTTGGCTTCTCGTCCCGAATTTTCGGGACCACTCGGATTCAATTCTCCTCTAGTGTCTTTTTTTATTGCATAATTGGTGCCAATGAGTAGAATTGAACTACCGACCGCAGGGGTATGAATCCTGTGCTCTACCACTGAGCTACATTGGCATACTAAAATAGTGTTAATTTCTGAAAAGAAGCTTGCCCATTATATAGAAAATGCCGAATAGTCAAATCTTATTAACAATTCAATCTATGTCCAGAATTCTCACAACAGAAGAGTCCCTCCTGAACTATGCTGCGTGGTATGCCATGCGGTATTTTCCATCGCTTCAAAAGCTTCGGGAGTCACTTATGAAAAAGTCCATGAACAATGAACTTATAGTTGATCGAGTCATGAAACAGATGAGCGAGTATATCTCTGAAGAGCGAACGGTCGATGGGCTCGTACGAATGTATGTCGAACAAAGCAAAACTCGCCCATATATAGAACAAAAATTGAAACTCAAAAAATTTGGAAAGGAGGTCATACATAGCACTCTTGAATCCTACGCAGATTCTTTTGTTTCCTGGAATGCATATGAGCAAGTTATATCTCGAAAACTCAATAATTACCTAGAGAAAAATAAGTCCAAAAAATACATCATCGGAACACTCACTCAAAAATACCCAAATTTCAAACATGAGCTTATTCAGCTTTTAGAGGAAGCTGCTCCCGATGAAATGGAGGTTGTACAGCAAGAGTTTTTGAAACTGTCAAAAAAACATGATGTAACCGATCGAAAAGAGCAACAAAAGATTGTACAAAAACTCTGTATGAAAGGATTTTCGTATGACACCATAAAAAAAGTCATGAAACACGAGAGTGAATAGCGAGCACAATAAAGACGCCTGACGGCGTCTTTATTTAATCCGCTAGGGCGGATTATTTTACTCCAAGGAGTTTGTTGATAACTCGTTCAAATTCACTTGCTGGATAGGCTCCAGCTATGAGCTCGTATTCTCCAGTTTTGTTGTTGATAACAACGGTTCCAGGAGTTCCCTGAACCCCGAGTTTCGCACCTTCGGCAGTTTCTGCATCGAACCTGGCGATATTTTTCTTTGAATCCACACAGGCTTGGAATTTCTTTCCGTCGAGCTTCAATTCTTTTGCAAGAGGAAGGAGTGCATCTTTCGAGAACCCTGTTCCATTTCCACCATTTGATCGTGTAAATATAGCACCATAGTATGCAACATACTTGCTCGTTCCACCAAGATCTCCAGCACAAAGACTGGCATTGGCTTCAATTTCTGCATTTTCATGAGGAACACCGCGGAAATTTTTGAAGGCAGAGTTTACCTTGTCTCCAAATTTATCACGTGTTTTTTGAATCGTTCCGTCTTTAAATTGACGGATACAGAATGGACATTCCAGATCACTGTATTCTACGAGAGTAATAATAGCATCCTTGTTTCCTTCGATGTAGGCAGTTTTTTTAATCGCTGCGATTTCGTCTTGAGTCAGAGTTTTTACAGGAGCTGCAGTTACTTCACCACTTGTTGTTGTGGTTGTATTTGTCCCACCTTTACTCGCGATAAATTGCTTGATCTGAGGAATCTGGTCTGCCATCTGAAGTCGTTGAGCCTGAGAAAGGAGATCATAGTTCTCTTTACCACCAGCTTTCGCGTATTCATTAGCAAGGTATTTGTCCATTACCGCACTGGCAATCGTGTCAGTACTATTCATATTTACAGCAGGAGCCTTTGTTTCCATTCCTGTAGAGAGGTAGTACCCCATTCCAAGATTCGTAAGTATAGATACCAGGAGAAGGAGTATAACGAGTCCTTTTCCATTGCATCCACCACATCCTTCTGAAGAACAAGCGTCCTTCTTTTCATTATTTTCACAACATGACATAGTATAGAATAGATAAAAAATAAATATTGCCCACATAGGATACACATATTTTCTATAATGCAAGCAAAAAGTATTGACATTGTAGTGGAAACATTGTCTAAGTTTTACAGAACATTTTTATATCGATAATAGGCGAGTATGCCGACCATCGCTGCATTATCCTGGGAATATACTTTGGACACAGGCGCGGTAAAGGTGTAGTGCTTTTGCATAGCCTCATTTTTAATGGTTTCGAGGAGTCGATCATTCGCACTCACTCACCCAGCGAGCACAACCGATGATATGTTGTGCGTTTCAGCTGCATGAAAGAGTTTGTATGAGAGAATGTTCACCACTGTTTGTTCAAATTCAAAGGCAATCTCACGGATATCTTGCTCGGTAAGTTCTCACCGCCTATCCACCTCTCTCTTTACCGCACTTTTGAGTCCAGAGAAAGAGAAGTCATGACCCTCTTTATCCAGAAGGACTTTTGGAAATATTCCACGAAACTCACCAGTATATTCACTCGAAAGTTTCCCGATAATCGGTCCGCCTGGGTACCCGAGCCCCATCATCTTTGCTACCTTATCAAATGCTTCTCAGGCGGAATCATCCAGTGTCTCTCCTATTTTCTCCCGCTCGAACATACTTTTCCATAAGTAGAGTTCATTGTGTCCACCCGATACCGTCAGACATATAGCAGGGAAGGGGATATCGCTCGTTTCTCGACCAATAAAGTTTGCGAACATGTGGGCCTCAATGTGATCGATGGGTAGGTATGGTTTTTTTAAAGTCTTGGCGAGTGTCTTTGCCACACTCATCCCAACCAGGAGTGACGGCATGAGTCCAGGGAATTCTGTACATGCAATAACATCTATCTCCTGGATTGTTACATTCGCCTCTAGAAGGACATCCTCGAGTACTCAGAAGACATTATTGGCATGCAGCCTCGCTGCCACCTCTGGTACGACTCACTTGGTCTCATTGTGTTCACGAATCTGCGATCGTGTCTTCATCGCAACAAGAGAGCGATCGCGAAATATCGCGATAGAAGTATCGTCACAAGAGGTTTCAAAGGCAAGAAGGAGCATAAATGTTAATTATAATGAATTATTTTGTTGTAGGGGCGGACCTACGTGTCCGCCCTAATGGTTCAGGAATATTATGATATCAGGGCGGACACATCCAATTATCAGGGCGGACACGCAGGTCCGCCCCTACGGATTTACGGTAATTCGTTTGTAGGGGCAATCCTATGTGATTACCCTGTTGATTATTATGGATAATTTTTACGTTTATTCAAACAACGAATCATTTTCCCAATTTTTTGGATTGTTTATGATGTATTCACGAATATTATTTAAATCATTTTCGTCGCGAATAACGTGTTCATAGTAATCTCGTTGCCAAATTCGTTTGTTAAATCCGGGGAATATATCCGATTTTACCCCACGAATATATTCATTGGTGGTCATGGTTTTGAACCATTGAATAATGGTTGATAATGATTCGTT
>CAZRBF010000077.1:0-5720 GCA_964598195.1 uncultured Candidatus Peribacteria bacterium
AAATCAGTCCTACCAAAACTAAAAGAGCAACTCCCAAAGCAGAAGAAGAAATCAACATCGAAGATATTCCGTTTTAGTCACAAACCCCATACCGAGCACTCGATATGGGGTTTTATAAACGAATTTAATTTTAAAAATACACCAAAATAGTGGACCTAAAGGGATAGAAACACAAAATCTTTTGATTTTTCAAAAATTATTTCTATACTGTCCGCATGAAAGTTACTCTCATTAAAGTTTGACTTTTTATGAAATGTGTGTTTTAATGCCTCCGAGCTTCAGAACACCCACATAAGAAGCTTTCATATCAAACAGGGGTTTTATTTATTTTTATCTTTATTCTTTTTCTTTTCATTATTATGAATACACAGAAAACAATGACGTCTACGAACGTTAAAGGGTTTACACTTGTCGAACTGATCGTTGTTATCACGATTCTCGTAATTCTCGGTACTATTGCATTCCTCAACCTCGGAGGTATGTCAGCAGGTGCTCGTGATTCACAGAGAACTTCTGATCTTACTCAGATCAATCAACAAGTTATGACAATTCAGGCAAAAAATGGTGTATCGTACGTAAATATGGTGAGTGGTACTGGAAGCTCATTTACAGGAAGTAATATGTCTATCGGAGGAACAGGAATTGTTGCTTCCGTTGGAGGTACGTATGTAGCAGGTGATGCAAACTACACCGTTCTTGGTGTTGATTCAAATAAAATGTCAGATCCTACTTCTGCTGGAACTATAAAATATAAAATGGGAGCAAGTACGCTTGCTGGTGGAGTATATGAACTCGCTGCAAAACTTGAAGAAACTAACACTGCCCTCGTAATGGGAACATATCGACCACGAACTACCACCACTACTGCTAACCCAACTGGTACAGGAGCTCTTACTATTCTCCTCGCTATTTCTGATGCTGGAAAGTTCTTTAATAGTGATATTATTACAGCCAATGGTACTTACACAGGAACCATTACGAGTCTTGTAACTGGAACGGTTGTTTCTCTTGGAACTTCTTCGCAAGTAAACGGTACTGGTGCTGTAACTCTTGCTGCTCTTGAAACTGGTGGACTTATTCGTGGAACAGGAAGTTCTGCGCCTGTTCTTAATAAAGGAAATGTTGTTCCTTACTAATCGAATCTCCTCTTGTTTCTCGAAACCTCATCCCGCTACGCGGGATGAGGTTTTTTTGTTTGGGTTTGAATTTTCCATTAATTGCATATACTGACGAGGATAACTCTTAAAGTTCGTATGACTCAAAAAAATAAAATCTGTTTGATTCATGATATGTTCCTGTATCGTGGTGGTGCAGAGCGGTTCAATGTGATGCTCGCGAAGGCGCTTGATGCTGATTTGGCGGCACTGTTTTTTAGTGAGGATGGGTTGGATCCGGTGTCTATGGGTTTTAGGGGGAAGCTTGTATCTTTTGGTGAGAACAAGTATCGTGGATGATTTCGTCAGATCTACCTCAAGTGGAGAGCGCTCTTTCATACAAAATTCCTGCGAGAATATGATACGGTTATTTTTAGTAATGATTCCCTGTCTGCTATTCGCAATGTCCGGAAAGGGGCGCGGAAAATTTATTATGCACACAGTATTCCTCGATACCTTTTCGATCAGCGAGAGTTTTATTACCAAAAAGTGTCTGTTCTCCTTCGTCCTATCTACCGGATTATCCGGGCTCTATTTGAATGGATGTACCGAAGAGAACTTGCCCAAGTCGATGAAATCTACGTAAATTCCACCAATCTCCAAGTTGCCATGAGAGAATATCTCGGGCGAGAAAGCCAGATCATCCATCCACCAGTAGACATGAGTGTATTTACTCCAACCGAAGAAAAATGAGACTATTACATCAGCTTCTCAAAGCTTTCGACGCTCAAGCGAGTTGACCGTAGCGTTGAAGCCTTTCGGGAAATGAGCGATAAAAAATTGCTCGTCATCTATGGACAGAATGACCCTCAGAAGGAGGAGATTATGAATATGGCGAAGGGGTATGAAAATATTACTTTTCTCAGTCTTACTCATAACAATGATCTTCCGAAATATGTTGCGTGAGCTATTGCCACTATTTTTATAGCAAAAAATGAGGACTTCGGGATGGTGGCACTTGAGTCGATGGCATGTGGGGTTCCGGTTATAGGAGTGCGTGAATGAGGGATCCAAGAAACCGTTATCGATGGAAAAACCGGCATCCTTCTCTCCAGTGAAGCAACCAAAGAAGAACTCATAAGTGCTGCACGAGCTCTTAATTCTGAAACCGCTCTTGCTATGAAAAATAATTGTATAGAACGTGCTCAAGAATTCTCACTTGAAAATATGGAACAGATAGTACGGGAAAAATTTTTATAATTACTCACAAAAATATGTTCAAATCTTTCCTTCTTCATACTCACCTTTTCCTCCTCAGAATCGTCAGTCGCATGGGGGTTTGGCTTGGGACATGTATTATTTGGTTCAAAAAACCCAGAGTAGTGGATTATAAAAATCTTAACACCCTCTATCTCAACCGGTCAGACCGCATTGGTGATGCGATAATCTCGAAGCCCTTTATCAAGCTTCTTATAGAATGGCTCCGGAATAATGAGTGTAGAGCGGAGATTGTCATTATCGCATCCAAATATAATCGTTTTCTTTTGCAGGACTTAGAAAATCCAGACAATTATGTTCGGGTCATCGAGGAAGTAAAGCAGATTGATGACTATGAGTCAAAACTCTCGAGTATGATAGCCAAGCATGTACATTTTCTCTACAAAACCCTCCTGTTTCGGTGGACACATGGGAGCGAGCGAGACGAACAGTCTATATTTTTCGACATGGGAGGAGGTGATCTCGTCACGATTCTTCGGTACAAAGAGCTCTATAATCCCATAATTGCTGGACCCAATATCTTCTGGGGAAGCCATATCCTCGATATCGCACTCAGTCACTCCTATGTCCATTACTCCAATCAGAATCTGATCGAGAGCTATATAGAGATCGTCGAAAAGGCATTTGCTCTGGATAATGCATTTCGAAATTTTGTATACGAACGAATCGGGACTTTTTATGAATACGATCAAACTCCTCCAAAAACTGGAATATGTCTCTTTATCGGGGTAAAAGAGTTTCGCAATCTTCCCATTGCAACATGGCGTCGAGTTATTCATGAAGTATCGAGTGCTTTTCCAGAAGAACACATAACCGTACTCGATGATAATACCAATCTCCTCTACAATCTCTTCAGAGAAGAAACATTCCCCTCCAATGTTACACTTGAAAAAAACACTTTTTCACTTTCTGAGTTTACCAAGCACATTGCTCTTTTTGCTTTTGTCGTAGGAATAGACGGGGGCTGAATCAATATGGTAAAATCCCTCACCAATAGCTGCTTTATCAACACCTTTGCCCAACCAAATGTGTGGTCCTGATTCACTGGAGATTGTCCAAGGCAAGTGACTAAATGACAAAACAACTGGTTCAGCACCATCTCAGAAATCCCTCCCCATGGCCAGGTCATCTCCCACATGCACAAAACCTCCTTCTGGCTCCCAACCTTCAACATCGACGGCAACCGCGAACTTTTTGCCGACTTCGACACCCCTCTCCTCATCCAAATCATCCACCGCTCCCTCAAAAAATAACACAAATTTTGCTTTTTGGTGTAGGATATGATAGAATAATGGTATTATTTTGTAATAAATATTATTATGAGTCCCGAGATTAGAGAAACCACATATGAGCCATCTACTCCGAAAAAGATGGATGAATGACTTAAGAATAAAGGGATAAAATGAGAATTTTCTGAAAATGAACTAAAAAATATTGATGATCTTGGATTAGATTTTAAAAAAGAAGGGAATCTTGATCCGAAAGAAGTAGATAAAAAAATATCTACCAGATTCTATGCAGAAATTCAAAAAGCCTGAATAAGCTCAAATACACCTGGACTTACAGAAAAAAAAGAAGAATTCAATAAACTTATTGAATGAACTACTTCCATGGAAGAAAAACTCAAACTTTATAGTTCGTTTATTGATGTCATGAGACCATTGGTAGCAACAGATATTGCTGAACAGAAACAATGAAACAAACAAAATAGAGAAAGTATGGAAAAAATAACAAAAGATGACCAAAAAAATACTGCCGATACTTTTGAAAAAAAACTCAAAAATATACACGAAATCGCAGAAGAAATAAAAAAGTTAGAGCGAAAAGAGAAAATGCGACAAACCGATAAAGAAAGAGAAGAAAAAAAGTCTACTGTAGCATCTATCGACAGGAATCTTTCTTTTGCATTCGGTCCACCAGGGAAAGAAATGCCACAAACCAAAAACTCCTAAAAAAATTTTGACTTCTGACAAAAAGTCCGTACACTGCAGGCACCTCAACTTTGAAAGTGAATTAATCATGGGTCCTAATGTATTATTGTACCAGTTAATGCTGGTAATCATTGGAGTTCTCTGTGTAGTGGCATGGCTACTCTACAAGGGAACAAGAGGAACAAATTCTGTTGGTAGTAGCCCACAGAAAAAAATACAAAAACAAAATGTACAGTATATGAAAGTGAGATCGCTGAAGTAACTCGGCAACAACTTCATAAAAAGAGGAGAAATATAATATGGAGACAATTCCTCGCCCCAAAATCCCGACCTTGTCGGGATTTTTTCTGCCCTGTAAAGAAATACCCAAACATAGATATTTACCACAAAATTTTACTCTTTTTCATATTTCTGTATACTCACTTGGTTCAACAATACATAACTCTCGCTTTCATGTCCAAAAAAATCTATATCATCGACGGATACAATTTTCTGTATCGCGTATTTTATGCCATTCCTCCGTTTTCTTTGAAAGATGGCACTCCAGTAAATGCTGTTTTTGGCATGGCAAAAATCTTGCTTGCCCTCCACAGGGAAGATAGACCCGATTATCTCATATTCACCCTTGACTCCCGAAGTAAGGCTCGACTGGAGCTGTATCCTGAATATAAAGGAACCCGTGACCGCATGCCTGACAATCTTCGTATTCAGGAATCTATTATCATGGAGATGCTTCAGATTATGGGGATCAAACACCTGAAGGTTGATGGATATGAAGCAGATGATATCATCGGAACGCTCGTGACAGATCTCTGAAAAGATAAGGAAAACAATATCTTCATCCTCTCTGGAGATAAGGACCTCTACCAGTTCATCGATGGGAATGTAGCTATTTACGATACGATGAAACATAAAATCTATCACACCGCCGAAGCACGAGAAAAGTTCCTAGTCGATCCAAAGTATATTGTGGACTATCTTGCCATCTGTGGTGATACTTCAGATAATATCCCCTGAATTCCGGGATTTGGACCAAAAAAAGCAGAATCTCTCATCAATGAGTTCGGAACTCTTGAGAATATTTACGAAAATATTGCGCACATCTCGGGAAAAACCCGTGAAGTCCTGGAGGCCAATCGAGAAATCGCGTTTGTGAGCAAACAACTTGCTACTATCGATACGGATGTTCCACTCGATAATTTTTCACTCGACGAGCATATTTTTTCCGAGCGAGATTTTCTCTCAAGCGAAGTTATCGCATTTTTTACACAGTACGATTTCCGTTCACTTCTACCAAAAGAGCATGTGGAGACAAAGGATTTTTCCAGCTTGAGTCTCAAGCAAATTCCTCTTTCCTCAGACATAGAAATAAACAAGTGTCTGGAATTACTAAAGAAAACCAAAAAACTCAGTCTTG
>CAZRBF010000078.1:0-3801 GCA_964598195.1 uncultured Candidatus Peribacteria bacterium
TTTTTCATTTATTTAAAATATTATTACTATTTTCAAATGCAGCGCTAATCTTATATGAATCATGCGTCGAAATAGATGTGCCTACATTATATCTATAAACACATAGTTGTTGATTCCCGGCTGCACTATCATCATTTAATCATGCGGTAGGGGTAGTAGGGGCAGCTTCAGTATTACATTTGACCAAAGTTGGCTTATCTTTCGGATCTTTCGGAAGTTTTCCGTTCATAAATGCGAGGATACTTCCGGTGAAGGCTGAAGCTGCAGGATATTCATTATTGTCTCCATTGTATTGAATTATTGCTGATTCAATTCATTTAAGATCGGTAATACGTGTAGTGTCACGGGCTTTTTGAATTTGCTGTGTAAAAACCCCTACACCCCCGGTTGCCAGGATTCCGATAATGGTAATAACTACAAGTAACTCTATGAGAGTAAACCCTCGACTATTATTCTTTAGTGTAAACATAGGTAAAAAGAAAGTAAATAAAGGTAACGAGCGATAGTATATACAATGTTTTTAAAAAAGTAAATAAAAAAATGGGACTTTTTTAAATTTTGTGGTGAAATAATGATTGTTTTGGCTTAAAAGAGATCTGAATGAGTACCAGTTCGTACAAAAGTGATGGTATTTTTTTGTGTATCAAAAATGTATACAAGGAGCCAGTCGGGATGAATATGACACTCCCAACATCCTGTATATATTCAGGAGAGCCCATGGTTTTTATATCGAGGTTCAAGTGGCTGAGCTGCTATGAGCTTATTCATAATGGAACGTAAATCGTTGGTATTGAGTTGCCTACGCTTGCACCTTTCTAAATCTTTTTCAAATTTTTTTGTAAAAATGGGAGTTCTCATTATATACCGAGTTTATGGAATAAATCGTCGGCATTCTTGCATATGACAAGATTTTCTCCTTGTCTTGCTTCCTTAATAGCCTGAATGGTTTCAAGATTTGGCTTGTGCTCCAATGAAAAAGGGATAGAGCGAGTCATACGAACCTGGGTAAAAAACATCTTCACAGCCTGAGCTGGGGTAATCCCGAGATCGTGGAGCACAGCAAAAGTCTCTTGTTTTTCTTTATTGTCTATACGAATCTGGTATGTTCCTGAACGAGAAGTGGTGAGCATATTTTATAAAATTATGATATAATATGTACTGCTATTGTAGTGACAAATTGGGATAAATCAAATTTATTTCTTCAGCGATAATATTTTCGTAATAAACACCACTATGATGATGAGTACAAAGAAAAGTATGACTTTTCCTACTTTGTCGAGAAATATTGCAGCCATTCAGAAGAGGAAGGCGAGGGAGTAGACGAAATAGCGGACAAAGTTCTCGGACATGCCCATGTTGAGGAGTCGGTAGTGGAGATGGTGAATGCGATCTCCGGAAAGAGGATTTTTCTTGTTGTAGAGGCGCATGAGTATGACATAGAATGCATCTATCAGGTAGACTCCGAGGACGGTGGCAACGGTGGCAATCTTCCCTCCGGCGATGATGGCGAGAGTCGCTATCATAAATGCTATGAACATCGTTCCTGACTCTCCGAGGAGCACGTGGGGTTTTATATTATAGAGCCAGCCGATGAGGACCGATGGGATAAAAATCGCGAGACAGAAGAGCACAAAGGTGGAATTTACCTGGGATGGAGAAGAGGGGTCTATCAGGTAGAGCTTGATCGTCAGAACTGCCATGACAAGAAGCGTCACGAATGATAATCAGGAGGTGAGTCCAGGGATTCCATCTGACCAGTTGACAGAGTTAAATACCACGACATACCAGAGGATCGTAAAAATAAGTGGAATGAGGTAGATATAGAGATCACCAAGGACAATATAGTACTGATCGAGATAGAGAACTCATCAGAATATATTCGAGATGTATCCAATCTTTATGCTTGTGATTCCGATGATCGCTCCTACTCCGATCTGCATAAGAAGTCGTACTTTGGCAGGAATAAAAAACGGTGTATCTCGCCGCATCTTCCCGAGCTCCTCAGCTGTTTTTTTAACATCGCTCTTGCTTTCGCGGTCAAATTTATGAATCGTATCAAGGTCGTCTATGAAACTTATAACTGTCACCACTGCACCAAGTAACAGGATAACAAAAAGTCGATTTTGGTTTATGTCACTCAGGAGGGAGTGGAGAAAAAATGAGAGAAAAAGAAAGTTGAGATAAAAAATACTCCCAATTCAGAATGGTACGGGTTTTCTCTTATGTCCATATGGAGCGGGATTATCCAGGAGTCCAAACCGAGAGAAAAGGTATTTTCCAGCCTGAAAGATGATAAATGAAGAACAGAGAGAGGCAATAAAAAAGAGCGAGAATTGAGAGAAAATATTGAGTGATGCGAAGTTCATAGGAGAGATTTAATTTTTATACACTTGGGAGTATAAAGAAAAGTCTCGTTCTGTCACTTTTTTTATGCCCGTATCAGACATTTTTCCACATAATTCTCTGCAATGCCCTTAAAATTCAGGAGTTCCTGCATACTAAAACCCTCTCCCTTGAAAGACGGATCAAGAGTGTGAGTCCCTCGATAGTTTTGGAGCATATATTTGCGAGCACGAAAAATAGAGAGGAGGATTTTGGTGAAATCTTCCAACGAATGTACTCACTTAATAAGCGTAGTTCGAAATTCATAGTCGCTTGCATGGGTTTTGATGACCTCTATGCTTTCTTTATATCGAGAAATATCGATAACCTTTCCAGTGAGTGAATCATATCCATCAAAAGAATGTTTCACGTCCATGGCAACATAGTCGAGGAGTTTTTGATCAAAAAGCTTTTTAAGTATTTCTGGATTACTTCCATTGGTATCCAATTTCACCAGAAATCCGAGATTTTTTATCCTCTGACAGAACTCTGGTAAATCCGCATGGATTGTTGGTTCTCCCCCACAAATCACTACTCCATCAAGAAATCCAACACGTGTTTGGAGGAATCGGAAAAATACCTCTTCTGCGATAAAATCATGACGTATCTTCTCAATTTTTTCTGGCAGTACGAACTCGGGATTATGACAAAAACTACACCGGAGATTACACCCCGGTGTGAATACGATAGTCGCAAGTTTCCCTGGATAATCGAGTAACGTCGTCTTTTTGATGGCAGAGAGATGCATGGCAGAAAGTTATGCAAAAGTAGCTACAAATTTTGAGTTTTCACTCTGGTTTTCCGTGAAACAAGTACGAGTATAGAACTCGGATTTTTTTCCGTTATTAAACTGACTGACTGGACGGTAGTAGCCCATAACACGGGTATAGATCTCACACTTCGTACGAGTCTGTTCCTGTCCGTTTGCATCGATAAATGTTGGCATAATATTGATTGGTTATGAATTTAATTAAAGTTTGTATAATTAGGGTAAACACGTAGGCTTACCCCTACGAATAATTTGTCTGTAGGGGCGGACCTATGTGTCCGCCCTGATTTCTGAGCCTACGTGTCCGCCCTCGCTTATGAGAATTACACCACTTCCCCGCTCATTTCTTTCATCTTTGTTTCATCGGCTGTGTAGTTCATTCGGAAATCCATGTCGTATTTTTTTCCGGTAAATCCGAGTTCCTCATCACACCTCGGGCAGTAGTCGTGCTCTCCGGTGATGTAGCCATGTTTGGGACAGATGGAGAATGTCGGAGTAACGGTGATATATGGGAGCTGATAGTTGGAAATAACCTTTCTCACCAAATTCTTGCAAGCTTCAGCGTCACTGAGACGTTCCCCCATATAGAGGTGAAGGACGGTTCCTCCGGTATATTTACACTGGATATTGTTCTGGTATTCGAGTGCTTC
>CAZRBF010000078.1:3901-5682 GCA_964598195.1 uncultured Candidatus Peribacteria bacterium
ACTGCTCCTGGTTTATATGCTTCCTTATTTTCAACGGTCGTCATCTTTCCATCTTCACCCTTCACTCGTTTGTATTGGGATCCTATGAAGTTTTGGAAGTACGGAAGTCCGTATTTTGCGGTTACGTCAAATATCCGGAGTGTATCAGGGGAATCCCATGGAAAATCCTCGGTGATATTGTAGGTTGGAATCGGGAAAGTAAATGCTCGACCCTTATAATCTCCGGCAGCATATACCTCGAGAAGTGCTTTGTTGAGAATAGATCGCTCTCGATCGAGTTCTCCGTATTTTTTTACATATTCTCCACGATCATATCCACCAAGATGGAGTGCTTTTTCGGCAAGGTCTTCCGGACAGGTCCAATCAAGAGTAATGTTCGTAAACGGGGTCTGAGTCCCCCAACGAGACGGAACATTGAGCCCAAAGACGAAGTTCTGCATCTGTTGCAGCACGTAGTTGTATGTCTTATCATCGATATAAGCTTGCTTCTCGGCGTCTGTTTTGAAGGCTATATTATATTTCTCTATATCATCACGAACTTCTTCCGCATATTTATGAACAAACGGCGAGAGATAGGTATCAAATGAGGAGAACGCTTGAGCTCCTGCCCACTCATTTTGAAGGGTTCCGAGGAAGTTGATCATCTGGTTCACCGCTGCCTGAAGATTTCGAGGAGGAGCGGATTCTATACGATTCGGCATCCCGTTAAAACCCTCTTCGAGGAGCTGACGCAAACTCCATCCGGCACAGTACCCAGAAAACATATCGAGATCATGAATGTGGTAATCCCCATTTCGATGCGCATTCCCCACCTCACTCGGGTAGATATGAGAGAGCCAGTAGTTGGCTGTAATTTTCCCGGATGTATTGAGGATAAGTCCCCCGAGAGAGTACCCACTATTTGCATTCGCATTGACTCGCCAATCGGACTTTTCAAGGTATTCGTCCATAGTTTTTCCGACTTCGACAACGATAGAGCTATCTGCGCGAGCCTCAGCTCGCTTTGCACGATAGACGATATATGCTTTTGCAACAGTATCGTGTCCATCTTTTATGAGAATCTCCTCGACCGTATCCTGAATAAGCTCTATATTCGGAATATCCTTTCCTGTTTTTTCTTCTGTTCGCATGATCACCTGATCAACAAATGAAGAAACTCGAGAAAAATCCGTTCCACCAACTGCTTCGATTGCGAGCGAGATCGCATGCTCAATCTTTGTTCTATCAAATGTTACGATAGCACCATTCCGCTTGCGGAGCTTATATATAGCCATAAATTAATTAAAATAATTAATATAAAAATTACTATATGTTGTGCTATAGACATATGTATGACACAATATATAGATTTTTATAAAATGCAAAACTTTTTAAAAAAAGGTCTGGACATGTGTATTTATTCATATAATTTATATTCAATAAAATTGAGTCGAAAAAATAATCAGGAGAAAAAGGGGAATAATTTTGACAATCCTGCTCTTTTCCATACAATGGGCGCACTTTATTATATTATACAGGAGATCTATCATGATTGTATACACTATTAAGAATGATTCCGAATCAAACGAGAAGCTCATACTTCGATATAAGAAGATGTTCTTCCAAACTCGCGTAGCTAATAAGCTCCGAAATGGGCGATATGCCGTACGAGCCCCTTCTTCTCGAAAGATTCGTGAAAAAGCGATTATTCGTCAAGTGTACCGCGATATCAATGAAAAAGCACGAGCGTAATAGCTCACTGAGAAAAATACCACCTCAATTTCGGTTGAGGTGGTATTTTT
>CAZRBF010000079.1:0-5645 GCA_964598195.1 uncultured Candidatus Peribacteria bacterium
CGAGAATATGAACCTCTTTACAGATCTCAGAGAGATAGAGGGCTTCAGTAATCGCTGTATTTCCACCCCCAACAAGCGCTACAGTACGATTTCGGAAAAACATCCCATCACAGGTCGCACAGTACGACACTCAGGCTCCGAGAAATTTCTCTTCTCCAGGAGCTCAGAGCTTTTTGTACTTATTCCCGATTGCAAGAAGTACTGCCTTGGATTCCAGTATCTTCCCGCTCGAGGTTTTTACGCGAAATATATTTCCTGCTTTTGTCACATCCATGACTTCGTCCTGAATCAGTTCCGACCCAGCTGAAATGGCATGCTCCGTAAAACGGTCCATGATCTCGCGACCAGAAGCCGAGAGGGTTCCGGGATAGTTCTCTACTTTGTGAGAAGTGGCAAGAGCCCCACCGGGCATGGCACCGATGATGCAATTACGGAGTTTATAGCGAGAAGCATACATACCCGCAGGCAGTCCCGCAGATCCAGCTCCGATGATAATGAGATCGTACATAGAAGAGTAGTTTGAAATTATTGAGTGAGTGGTTGTTCTTTTTTCTTTGCCTTGTTGTCCTGGATAACGTTACGGATAATACTCGCGTTGTCTATCGGAGATGGCGCAAAATGCATGACAAAATTGGAGTTCTCGGAGGCGGTATGCATGGAAACAGTACCGAAATTGAAGAGATTCTCCAAAAGCCCCTTCGTTTGTGCATTTACCTCCTTTACATCATCAAGCGAACACTCAGAAATGGTTCGATTCAGAAAGGAAAGTTGCTCTATCCCCCGTATGCGTTGATCGGTTATGACAAAGAGATCCAGTTCATTATTGGCCCAGGTGATATAGAGAAAGAGAAGATAGATGGACCAATAGATGATCAAAAATACGGAAAATGCACTCCCCGGAATAAAGGAAAATATCGTAGAATGGTAAGTAATGAGGATAATAGAAGATAGTAGCAGGAAAAATGCATAAAACCCCAGATACACGTACACTATCCAGTGTCGTTTGAGAACCAACTTCAGTTCTTCATCTGGACGAAAAGTATTCCGGAGTCCCGTAAGATTGAGTCCATGAATAAGTGGAGACATAACAGTGGTATTAAGTGATATTTGGTTTTTTTATATAGTACGGTTCAATTCTCTGGACTGGGTTAGCTAATTGAAAATTTCGACAAAATACATCATATCGGAGATTTGATTGTATCGAAATCGTGTCATTTGTAAAATCATTTGTATCGCCTATTCAGAAATATGCTCCCGCTGGAATATCTGCAATGGCTATGAGCTCTGGCGAATGATTTTTCTTTCTTTGTAATAAGTACTCTCATCTGTTTGCGCGCAACAGAATCGGGTATCCAATCATAGAAAGCTCAGAAAGTGCAAAGTAATCGAGACTGTAGAGCGGTGTATGATGAACAAACGAGAGTGTATTTACGGTCAGTGTGATGATCCGCATCGCCGTAAAACTCCCAGGACCATTCACGACAATCACTCCAAGGAGCTCTGGAAATTGCAACTGATTTTTCGTAAGGAATTCGAGCAGGGACACCAGAAAGTGCTCAGATTCACGACCACGAAGCTCGAGAGTTTCTTGAGCGACTATATTTTTTTCAGTATTGAAAAGAATATACGTTGCTGGGATAGAGAGAGTATCTATAAAGAGGTACATGAATGCTTGGGGGCTATTTTATAATATATTCTGCATCGATCTTGTACCATATGTCTGCAACCGCAGCGCCATTCGAATCCTGAAGCCGAATAAGAATAGACGAATCTTTCGTGGTATAGGAGAGCTTGTATTTCGCATCAAGAATGTAGATATCGCCTGATTTTGCGATACCTGCTATAGCCTTATGATCAGCATCTGTTATGTATCATCCGAGAGCGAGATTTGGATTGGAAAGAGCATTTTTTACAAATCCTAATCCGTCATTTGTTTTCACGAAAATCCCTGTTCCCGTAACAACACTCAGATCCGACACTCCTTCTATATTGGATGTTGGCGAGATATTGATCTTCTCAGAAAACACCGGTTTATTTGACGAATCCTGCACCTGAATCTGCATAGGACCACCCTGAGAAGTAGCCGGTATAACTGCAATATGAAATGATGTATTATCCTCGAGCTCGATCTTTCCGGTTCGCTCGTCTATGTTTGCTATAGTTCTTCCTGACTGTGTCAGTACAATTCCTTTGGTCGCATTGGTCATGAAAGAAAATGTACCATTGTCACTCGTTTTTGCCGAGTCAAGCTCTGTTGGTGGTATGCGAGTCAAGATATTATTTCGGAGGCGGAATATGTCAACTGGCTCGTCTTTCAAGACCTCGCTCAGATCCCCAGATATTTTGGTTCCAGTAAGAGAGCGTATCTCTGGAATCGGTGGATAGACAGTAAATACCAGATCTTTAGAAGATACATTTCACACACCATCCTCTGCAAAAAGTCGTACTTTTTTCGTAAAGAGGGTATCAAATGGTCCTATATTAAGATGGTAAATAGTACTTCCCTTTTTAGCACCAAATGCTGTACTTGGATCGAGACTATCTTTGTCATTTGTCACATCGCCATCACCGTTGGTATCCTTTGTGAGATCCATATCCACCCAGACATTATCCACTCCGGAAATATCTTCTATATATGGCTTCAGATTCAGGATCTGTGTTTGGTACACAGGCACACGGATAACATCACCAAAGGTAATCAGTGGTCATTCGGCATCAGCCTCTTTCTGAGGAGAGAGCAGATGAAGCGAAGCTATTGTACTCTTTATATTCTTGTCCATCGAGAAGAGTCGTGCATAATACCATTCATTGGGAGTGGAGAGTGATACATTGTATTCTGCTGATTTTTTTCAGAGCGGATAGTATTCGTATGTTCCTGGTCCATCCAGACGCGATGAACTCTTGTCATAATAATTAAACCCCAGGTAACTCTTTGAATCAGCAATTTCTACCTTTGTTTTGGCAGGAATAGGCATGCCAAAAAGATCCGAAATATTGATGGTTTTTTGCTCTTGTGATTCCCTAAAGAGGTAGAGTGTTCAGCTCTTCATCCAGATTTTTGTATTCTTGAGGAATTCGTAATTTGTATGCTTGGCAAATGTGAGGGTTTTTATCTCGGACTCACCATCACGCTGATATGATATGATCGCACCTTGTGCATCTGTATATACTGTACGTCCTTCGGATATTATAATAGGGGTTGTTCCATTCGTTTCGGTAGTAATCGCCTGATAAGCGTTCATGGTCACGGTCGCCTTTCCGGAGCCACGACCAAAAGATACAATATTTTGTCGTCAGACAAAACCTGTTTGAGTCGTATCTACCACTGTCTCACTCAAAAGTTCTGGGATCAGATCCACTTGATGAATTGGGGTTTCTGGACGAATGTCACGCGGAGTTTCGCCAGAATTTATTCTATCGAATCGATCAATGTAGTCATAGTATTCAAATCTGAAAAGATTATCCAAAGAGAAATTGGCTGGTCGGAAAGAGAAATCTACCTCACCAGATGTCACAAATGTCTCCTCAAAATGATTGGGTGCAGCAAGGAGTCTGGATGTTTCGTTGTCAATATGCAAGAAATCTTGCCAAGACTTCACTTGTGGCGAAAGAGAAGAATGATTGAACGTCGGATCTTTCAAGAAATTCTCCTTGAAATAAAGACTATTGTCCATTCGATACATAATGTCATCGTCCCCGTCTTTGTCTACATCGATATAGACCAGTTCCTCTTTTCCGTCTACGCCATCGGTATAATCAAAGAGGCGAACCTGTTTATTATTTTTATCCAGTATATAAATACCCTCATATTTGTACGATGAAGCATTGTCAGCAACCATTGCAGTCGGCTGCTGGGTAGATGATGCTACTGAAGAACTGAGACTATTCACAGAAGCAGATGATATATCATCATTGATAGAGAGAAGTTTACTGCTACTATCGGCATACGCGAGCGTGTGAATCTCATCATTTTTCTTTACATCGCGTGCCCAGGACTCGAGCCCTGTGGATACTTCTGTTTTCAGACTCTTTCACATGTTTTGAATCTCTTCAATATCCGGATCTCGTTCGCCATTTTGTATACTTTGTAAACTCGGAAGTATACGATCATTCGTGGCAAGAATCTGCTTTCTGAGTGATTCTTTTTCTGGATTATCTGTAGTAAATGACTGTATCTTAATATTTTCCCCTCCGATCGAAAGTATGGCGGGGGTTGTTTCGCGGTTCATGATACCAGTTCTGAGCATAGTATCGACATCTGTCTTGAGTCTGAGGGTTTCCGAGAGCTCTCACTTCACATAGTCCTTTAAGAGTCGGAATTTTTCTGTGTTTTCTTTCGTAAGTTCTTGTATAAATTTCGTTTCTTTTTCACCATTATAATTCACTGCTTTTTGGAGATTATCAGCAATTGTCAGAAGTTTTGGATCATGAGTCGCTCGGATCATAGAGATATTTTCTGTCAAAATATCTCGAAGTCATGCGACACTTACCGTATCATTGGCATGCTCTTTCATGTATACATTCAGTGCTACGAAGTTCTGAACCACATCGAAAGAGAGCTTCCTGAGGAGGGCTGCCATGATATCATTCTTCGTGGGTTTTTGTGTTGGCACATACCCCTGCTTTCCGAGTGGTATATTTATATTCGAAGGAACCTTTCCTCGAAGATCCACATCTGGAATGAGTGTTCCTCCCAGATTGGAGAAGTCATTGGTAAACTTATTGAGCGGATCAAGTGTCGCCTTTGCCATAGCTGTAATGAAATCTATATCCATTTCCAGATTTACATAGGTGGTTACCTTAATAGCATCCACAAAAGACACAGAGAAATTCGGAAATTCGATGTTGAGAAAATCCAAAGAGAATGTCCCCTGTCGTTCAGTAATCTGTGCGATCTGATCACCTGCTCTCCATTCTGGCACAAAAGGATTCTTTCGCATAATACAAAGAATCTTTGCGACGATTTTTAATATATTGAGTACAACCGCGATACCACCAAAAAGCTTAGGGATAGTCGGAGGTGGTGGAAGGTCTGGGAGTTTAATGTTTGGCAGACTCGGGAGATCAGGAAGGTCTGGCAAGTTTGGGATCCTTGGGAGGATTGGCAGACTCGGGAGTCCTATATTGATTGTCGGAACCTCTGGAAGGTAGAGTCGTGGCAACTGTGGCAGTACCATCGGCACAAAATTGAAATGGAACTCTGGCAAGAGGATATTGAGTCATCCGCGAATATTATGGAGATCGAGCCAAATATCTGGCCACTTTGGAAACTGGATGATCGGAATCTTTGGGATAATCGCAGAAATGAGCTTAAATATGAAGTGCTTGAGATCATAGCGCTCATTATTACATGTGGCACACTCAGATTCATACAATGTGAAAAGTGTAGGAATCGTTTGCCATGCCTTCAGTATAGCCTTTATGAGAACATAGAGCTCTACCCAAGTACGGAAGCGTTTTCCATTATCCCCGATCCATCCACCCATCATAAATTCGATTGCCTCGATATTACAGAGAAGCTGGCTCGCATACCGCTCTTTCCAGGTTAAGTATTTCTGGAGTTTTTCTGGGAATCGCTTGTATTCTTCGATGATCTGAATATTTTCCTGGAGTGACGAAATAAGTCCAGAAGTATCAGCGATTAC
>CAZRBF010000080.1:0-2861 GCA_964598195.1 uncultured Candidatus Peribacteria bacterium
ATCTCAAAGATCCAAACTCCTTAGCCCTGATCGTCCTGCCTCTTGGACGAGTGTTATGAATTCGGAGGCATCTAGTTTTTCCGAGAGGTTATTACATGAAAGATCCAAACTCCTCAGTCCTGAATGCCCTGCCCTTTGGACGAGTGTTATGAATTCGGAGGCATCTAGTTTTTCCGAGAGTTCATTACTGTAAAAATTCAAACTCTTCAGTCCTGAATGCCCTGCCCCTTGGACAAGTGTTATGAAGTCAGGAGCGTCCAGTTTTTTCGAGAGTTTATTACCTCTAAAATTCAAACTCCTTAGCCCTGATCGTCCTGCCTCTTGGACGAGTGTTATGATGTCAGGAGCGTCCAGTTTTTTCGAAAGTCTATCATCATCTCAAAGATCCAAACTCCTTAGCCCTGATCGTCCTGCCTCTTGGACGAGTGTTATGAATCCGGAGGCATCTAGTTGTTCGGAGAGACTATTATCTGCAATATCCAAAATCCTTATCCCCGATCGTCCTGCCTCCTGGACGAGTGTTATGAATTCGGAGGCATCTAGTTGTTCATAGAGTCTATTATATGAAAGATCTAGACTCAAGATTCCAGATTCTCAAGCGTATTGTATATCTTGAAAGAATTGTTCTTTATCATCGAACTTTATTCGCTTTTCTCATCAATTTTTTCATCACACTCAATTTCCACTACTCTCATAGATTCTATTCTCCAACTTTAACTCCTTCACCAACTTCCTCTTCATCTTCCCTTTCAATTCCTTACTTTTCCCTTCAGTCAAGATCTCCAAATATTCATAAAAACTCTTTCCAAGCTCTGTTAATTCTCCATCCTTCCGAAATATCTCATTTTCGAGGATATTCTCGATTTCTGCATCCGAGAGCAAAAGTCGCTCTTCGTAGTCAAAGAAATCATACTCTTTCTGAGAAAATTTCAGATCTTCGATGAGAGAAGTAAGATGAGCTTTTTGTTGCTCGATTTCTTGTTTCTTTTGATTAACTACTTCCTTGTCGGAAGGATTCACAAGGTCGAGTGCTTCCTGAACTTTGGTGGCAAAGTTTGGAAGATGAGCGAAAGGCCCTGCGGGGATGAGGGTTTGTGTTTGTGGGAGAGTGGGAGTGAGTGGGGACATGTGGAGAGAAGTTGGTTAGTAGATGTAATTGAGTATCATTTTGAATTGTTTGGTCATGTTGTCGATTTCTTGTTTTTCAGAATTATTGAAGTTATCAAAGAGATCATTTTTTCAGAGATTCAGACTTTTAATTCCTGAGAGTCCAGCCTCTTTAACGAGTTTGAGGAAGTCGATGGAGTAAATATTTTTAAACGGACCGTTGGATCGAAGATCTAGATTCTTAATTCCTGAGAGTCCAGCCGTCTTAATAAGTTCAATCAAGTCCAAGGTGTCAAGTTTTTCAGAAAAATCATTGTACCGAAGATCCAAACTTTTAATTCCTGAGAGTCCTGCTTGTTTGACGATTTCAAGAAAATCGGAAACTTCAAATTTTACGGATGGTTTATTGTATGTAAAATTCAGACTTTTGATACCAGAAAATCCTCATTTTTTCATGAGTGCAATACAATCCGTGGCTTCAAGTTTTTCAGAGAGACTGTTCCATGAAATATTTAAATTTCGAATTCCAAAGAGTCACGCTTGTTCAATGATCTCAAAGAAGTCGGCAGTTCCGAATGTATCAGGAAAACCATTATCAAAAATATCTAAACTCTTAATTCCAGAGAGTCCTGCTTGTTTCACGAGCTCAATACATTCAGGAACTTCAAATTTTATAAAAAGGTTATTACCTAAAAGATCCAGATTCTTAATTCATGAGAGTCCAGCTTGTTTCACGAGCTCAATACAATCTGAAGCATCAAATTTATGGGAGAGACCATTAAATCAAAGATCCAGACTTCGAATTCCAGAATCCCCTGCCAGTTTGACGAGCTTGAGGAAATCGAGAGTATCGAGTTTTTCGTATAAATCATAGTAGCGAAAATTTAAGAGCTTTACTCCAGAGAGTCCAGCAGTCTTTATATCCTGAAAAAATTGTTCTTTACTCTGAAAATCTATTCCCCCTATTCATCAAGTTCATTTTAAAACTCATACATTACTCTCATACACCCTATCATCCAACCTAAACTCCTTCACCAACTTCCTCTTCATCCTCCGTTTTATCTCCTCACTTTTCCCTTCTGTTAAAACTTTCAAATACTTATAAAAACTCTTTCCGAGCTTGGTCTTAACTCCACCATTTTGAAGGATGGGGATAATTCCCTTTTTACGAAAAATCTCGTTTTCCAGGATATTCTCTATTTCTGAATCAGAGAGCAGGAGTCGCTTTTTGTAGTCAGAGAAATCGTAGTCTTTCTGGGAAAGCTTGAGTTCTTCAAGCAGAGCACTGAGATGAGCTTTTTGTTGTTGTATTTTACTTAAATTTCACTGAATTCCTTCTTTTGCTTCTTTTGAAAGAATATTCTCGACAGAATTTTTTACCTGTTCAGCTTCCTGGGTGGCACCGTTTTGAACAACAGGTGTTTCTGGTGTCGTAACTTCTGTAGATTTTGGAATAAGTGGTGACATGGTTTTTGATGGTAAGTATATATAAAATGCTTCTATCCCCCTTTCAACTCTCCCCCAATGGACTTCATGAGATCCATAAATACGGCTTTTCCGGATTCGGAAAACGTATCTTCGTTCAGGAGATTGATCATGGTTACAAGGAGTTCTCCCATGTGTGCGGACTTCCTCGGTGACTGCGACGCAAAAGCATCAACAAATGATGAACGGATAGCAGAGACAATAGAGTTCAGCTCGCAAAAATATGCAGAATTAAAGAGATCGAAGTGTTTTTCGATTCCAGTACTGAG
>CAZRBF010000080.1:2961-5316 GCA_964598195.1 uncultured Candidatus Peribacteria bacterium
ACTCTTGTCGATATCGTCCGTGATAAGGTCTGCGAAAAAACCAACTTGCCTTTCTCTATTTCATTCTTTCTTCGTTATATTTCATTCCTGGAAGATCGCAAGAAGTGCGTATTGTTCTTCTCGGTTGGTCGTAAGCTTGATAAACTCACGATAGAGATGGTACTCCATGGGACGGACATCGGTTTTGTAGGACTCGTAGACCTCTAGGAGGTTACGCATAGAGAATACCTTTCGTTTGATACTCGTGGAGAGCGAGAGGGTTTTAAACTGAGGATTGGTGAGGGTTTCTCGATTCCCTGCATAAGCATTTTGGATAGTGGAAATAGAATGGGCAAGATTCTTGAGTGAGGCAAATACTTGATCGCGATTAAGGCTCTTTCCATCCAAGTCTCGTTTCATGATCTCGAATCCATACTTCCCTGCCTTCATGATATCCCCATCCTTTTGGAGCATCATCTGGAGGAGCATTCCATACAGCTCATTATCAGCCAAGTATTGCCCGGTTACATCCGTGTCATCATTGACCACTTTATTTTCTGTAAAGAATTTCTCTTTCTGTGTAGCATATCCTTTTGCATAAACTCGCAGGCGATTGTACGAAGCCTCATCGAAGGTATAACGCCCTAGGGTATATCGTTTTTTCTTGGAGTTCTGATCAGGATCATTTCCGGTCATGATCATACAAAATCCAGGTCTTACTGTGATCGATCCAAGAGCATTTGGGAGCTGAATAGCATCTCCCACACGACGAGTCAGTATATCGTTTAATGCCATGAAAATTTCTGGTCGGATCAGGTTGACTTCATCGATAATTACAGGTCTTCCGAGCTCTGCTGCCTTGTAGATAGCCATGAGGTGGTATTCAGTCACGAGTGAAGATTTTCCGAGCTCAAAAGTATTGAAAAACTCGGCGATTTCTTTTTTCGATTCATCTGAATCCGAGAGATCTTCTGCCATACTCTGAAGCTTGTTTTTATGATTGAGGAGCGATATAAATGATTTGGCTTTTTTCTCGAGCACTTTTACCTGATCGGTCTCCTCCTCTGCGATGATCGAGTCACGACTCGTAGATGAGAGTGGAGAACGAGAAGTAATAACCTTCTCCATGGTGAGATCCGCTACATCCATATCTTTTGAGCCAGATACAAATACCGGCTCTTTTTTCAGGTACTCACGACAGAGAAATCTCGCAAGTTCGGTCTTTCCACTTCCAGTATCTCCGGTCAGGAGTATAACCTTTCCACTTTTCAGATCTCGGAGAATATCTAAAATGAGTATAAGCTCTGATTTTGTCAGTACATACCCCTTTGCCGCAGAGTTCTGTATAAGTTTGAAAAAGGCATATTTTTCAGCAAGAGCTACTATTTCTGGATTTGCCTTGAGTGCATCAATAGATTTTTTTTCTGAAGAAATATCTTCAACTTTCTCAGGATCGAGCGAATCGATGAAGTCATACAAATCATTGCCAATACCTGTGGCTGTTCAGCTCTGCTTGGTTCGTTTTTTCCGACTATTTTCAGCAATAGTACTGATAATGGCTTTCTGAAAATGTTTGCGCACTCGTTCCACGGGAATTTCTTGCCCCTCGATCGAGCGTTTTTCCTTTCATTTGAGAGCAATATTCTTTTCTGTGGTTTTATAGTGCATGATATCAGCCATAAATACCTTCGCATCGGTCGCGATCTTTTCTCGAGCACTTTTCTCGAGTGTCACGAGTTTATTTGATCGGATCTGAGCCATGGTCATCTGCTTGCCATTATAATCAAATAAAGCATACCGTTCTTGCATGAATACAAAAATGGCCTTCATAATCTTCTCATCTTCGAGATTTCGCATCGCTTGAAAAAGTGAAACGGATGATTTTTTCGTATCTTTAAAAAGTTCGAGAATTTTCGGATACTCAGCATGTGAGGTGATAAATTTCGAAAGAACATTGGTGTTCTCTGATAGTGTATCCAAGTCCTGAGAACTCAATGTTCCTTGTTTCTTATACTTCGCATCCAGAAATAATAATTCATGATCGAGCGCATCCATATTGCCAATGGCGGTAATTATTGTATTCATAATAAAAAGGGTTAAGGTAGATATCCTTCTGATTATATCCTAAAGCTTGATATTTTGCAAAAAAAGAGGTCAACAAATATATTTTTTAATCTTAAAAGGTTTTTTTGTCTTTCCGAGAATCATTTTTGCTTTTCCCTTGCCTTTTTAGTCTGTTTTTATATAATGCGCGTACTTTATTATTTTCTATCTATTTTTATGTCTCAGAGAACTCTTGTATTATTGAAACCAGACACTATTCAGAAGTCACTTATTGGTGCTATTCTTACTCGTTTTGAACAGAAAGGACTTAAG
>CAZRBF010000081.1:0-4881 GCA_964598195.1 uncultured Candidatus Peribacteria bacterium
AAAAATACATACTATTTTGGATAATATGTATTTTTGAGATTTTGCAAGGGTTTTGGTTCTTTAGTTTTGAATCTCCTTTGAGAAGACTTCTTTGTCTGTTGTAAGGTCAAAGATATGAAGAAACTTCTTTTTATCAGAATCCTTTAAAAGCATACTACCATCCTCTGTTGTTTTATAAAGTGTTCTTGCATAAAGAAAGTTTCATTCTATAGTAGCATCTAGAAACCCTTTTTCGATTAGGGTTTTTGCCTTCGGAAATGCTCCACGTACTGTGATAGATAATTGTAGTGTCATATCACGAGCTGTGGGTTCAGCATAAATAAATCGTTTTCTATCTAGTGTCCACTCGTGATAATTTATATTCGTAAACCTCAAAACTACCTCTCCGTTCTCGGTATTTATAAGACCACTAGGACATTGTGCTTCACAAGGAGTTTCATAGAGTAGATAATTTCCACTCGGGGAAAATTCCATAAATTTAGAAATAAAGGAAAAATGTGAACCGTCGGCAATGGGTTTGTAAATTCAGGGGATAGATTTTTGTATTCCATTTTTAGTCACTATGATGGAATCAGCCTTACTTACATCAAAATTATTAGAGACATACTCCGCCCGAAAATCCCCCTGAACCAATACTCCAGTGGCATTTTTTGCCATTTCTTGCTGTGCTTTGGTGTTTGCATCGATCTTTGCGAGGATATCTTGGATTTGGGTGTCGGAGAGGGGGGAGATCGTATTGCTTGTTGAGGAATTTGTCTTCGTTGATGCAAGATTCATACTTCTCACCAATTTTATGAGATTTTCTTTACTGTCTAGTGCTCGAAATATGTAATTAGCATTTTTTCATACTATTTCGATATTCGAAGAGTCAGTTAATCCAGGAACCCCCTCCCAAGAAACTGCTGTAAATTCATTTAGAGTGATTATTTCTGGTGTGAGAAAAGTTATAGAAACTTGGTTACTGTCTTTCAAGTATGCATTTTTTTCTTTCTTAATCTCATGGATAATATCTTCAGTCTTTCTGGAAGGAACAATAGATATTCTATAACTTCTCCCAAAGTCATACCCCTTTGTACCACCAAGCGTTCTACCAAAATATACTTCATTATTAAATTCCTCATAAGGAGATACTCGACATTTTGAAGTCCCCCACGCATGATTAAAAGGAATACTTATACTCAGTCCTTTTATTTCAAATGGCACAAATTCATTTGCATCATTATGGTTAAAATCTTCACCACATTTTGATATAGAATCTTTGGAATTCTCTATATTTAGTAATTCTCTCTCATTTGTCTTATTCTCAGACTTTAGGGTTTCTGAAGTCTCCGAAATAGGAGCAACAACTTCTGTTTTCACCGGAGAAACTGGAGAGGAAGTGGGTGGTGCAACTTCCTGACCACAAGAAGCGAGAAATACGGAAAGGAGGAGGAGAAATGAGGGGTGTTTCATAGGGTGAGAGATTATAGATTGAAAAACTAAAATTATTGTATCTCCTTGGAGAAGACTTCTTTGAGCTCTGTAATTGAAAAAATTCTTAGTTTTTTGACACTGTCTTTTTCAGATAGTAGATAGACATACTGGTCATCATTCCAACCAGAAGTTTTTTCATCCCAATCTCAATACTCTCCTTTTTTAATAAGAATAGAATTTGTTTTAGGAAATTCATTTACCTTTGTTATATTCAAAGATTCGTCTCATGAAAGACCATGCTTGACGAAAATAAATTGTTTTTTGTCAGGAGTCCATCATTGATAGGAATGAAATAATGAGGGGAATTTTAAAGCCTGTTCACCAGTTTTGGTATCAAATAAAAATGTTATATATTCTTGGAGTGGTCAACTACCGCCCGTTGTTCCTACGAGTAAATATTTTCCACTCGGTGAAAAATCAAGCATACTATTAAATTTATGATTACTGAAATTACTCAACATTACTGACCCCTCATAACATATAAAACAATTTTTTCAGTCAACTTTTGCTGTTTTACATTGGTTGTTATTTTGCAAATCTGCTCAACAAAAATTATTTTTTCAATCACAATCTCAAATTTTCTCAACTATCTTGCATTGTTTTTCCCATTCATTGTCTTTTTTGGTCTTAATTCAAGTGAATGTTGTCTTGTTATTATTAATATTTACGTCAATAAAATCGCCACTGTCAGTGTTTCGATACACTGCAGAATAATTACCTACAACAAGACTTCCAGTATTTGCCCGAGCATTCAGAGAGTTCATGTAAGATTCAATCTTTGCGAGAATATCTTGGATTTTGGTGTCGGAGAAAGAGATCGGTTTATTTATCGAATTCTGGAATTTAATAGAGGAATAAATTTGATCCAATATCTCTTGATAATCAGTTTCACTAGAAAAATGAAGAACTTTGCCATTTCAAATAAAAACATACATATCATAAATTTTTCCGATCATTCCATAGAAATCTCTTTTATGGATCACCACTTTTATCCCGTTTATCTCTTTTGATTCGATAAAAAAATGGCCTTCTAATTTTTTTAATTCATTATTTATATCCGATTCTGAAAAGTCTTTATTATTCTCTTTGATAAGTTTTTTAATGAAATTATTTTTTAAATCTTGAAGATAATCTTCATATGATGTGAATATAGTTTTCTCTTCATAAACTGTTAAGCCAAATAAATTCATACCGTCGCGTTTTATCCCTCAAATACTAACTAAGGTGTCTTTTATATCATAACTTACTCCAAAACCTCAGGGGATTTGAAATATTACTCCGTCAACTACTATATCCATAGTCTTGTGGTTATCTCAAGAATTACTCTCTATTATTCCACTGCTTGTTGTAGTTACATCTTTCTCGACCATTGCCCTGTTTTGCACTTTAATTACAGGAACCACAACCTCTGTTTTCACCGGAGCAGCCGGAGCGGGACTAGGTGGCACAATTTCCTGACCACAAGACGCGAGAAATACGGAAAGGAGGAGGAGAAGTGAGAGGTGTTTCATAGAAAGCTGTTAAAAAGTAAATTGGTTTAGAGGTATTTGTGCTTATTTTCTCTCTACAAGCCTCCCATCGAGCCATTTTTTGATGATGGAATTCATGAGAGTTTGGTATGGTATATCGTCCTTGCTTGCACGAGACTTGAGGCGTTCGAGCGTGCTCAAGGGCATTTTTATGGATATGGGTCTCCGTACTATTTTTGTCGATTTAATTGCCTGGACTATTTGATCTTTTTCTTTCCTGTCAACGGACGTTCAGAAATTTCACTGATCCATGAGAGCGAGGAGTTCTTGTTCGTATTTTGTATCTTGAGTAGTCATAAATTATAACGATTATAAAGATAAAAAGTGTTTTGTTGCCACCCGACTTTTGAACGCAGTTTTCAGAAAATATCAACCATTTATTGGTATACACGGAACAACATAAACATAGTCACTTATATCCACATAAATAATTTTTTGATTGGGATATTTTTCGGTATTTGGATGATTACGAATATCTAGTAATTTTCCATCTTCGATGGCCTGCTTCACCTGTTCAAAGGAGATATCATGTTTTGATTGAACTGTAGTATTCTTCTCATCACCCCAAACAATTTTCATAAACAATTTCGTTGAAAAGTATATGCTCAGTATATACTAAAATAAAAAAAATCAAAAGATTTTATTGCAAGATGCAAACAAGGTTGTGGTTTATGCGGGGTGCCAAAAGCATGCCGATTATTTAATCTCCTTGGAGAAGACTTCTTTGAGGTCTGTAATTGAAAAGATGGTTAGTTTTTTGATACTGTCTTTTTCAGATAAAAGATAGACATACTGGTCATCATTCCAACCTCCACTTACCCCTGTATCTAATTGTATTGCTGATGATTCTGGAAATTTATCTTTTTTGGTAACGTTTAATAACCAATAATAATAACCACTATTAATATCAGATACTTTTGAGATATATATAAACTGACTCTTATCTGGTGTCCATCACTCAAATACTGCTTGATAAGAGTCATTTTTGGTCATAAATCTCAAGATTTTAGCTCCCGTTTTTGTATCTATGAGAAAAGAGCCCTGAGGTGCGGACACATTATGACCACGTATACCAGCATCTACTAAAATATATTTTCCACTTGGGGAAAAATCAAGAAGTTGGTGATAAAAATCAGGTTGTCATGCTACAGAAAATCAATTATCCATCAAGTCTTCAAGACATTTTTTTCATTCTACTTTTAGATTTTCACAACTCTTTACTTCTTTGCTTTGTTTCCAAGTGGTAATATTATAACAATCAAGTTTCTTGGCCAATTCATCGCATTGATTCAGCCACATAACATCCTCCTTTGTTCGTATTCCCTCAATAGTAGACTTTACACCATTTATGTTTACATCAATCGTATCTCATGACTGAGATTGATTGTATTGAGCAGAATAATCACCTACAACAAGACTTCCAGTATTTGCCCGAGCATTGAGAGAGTTCATGTAAGATTCAATCTTTGCGAGGATATCTTGGATTTGGGCGTCAGAGAAGGAGGCTTCTTTCGTACTTCAGCTACTGGAAACTGCTCAAGTGAGAGATTGCTCAGCTACTCAAGAATTACTTTCCACTATTGGGGTAAACTCTTTCTCAACAATAGGAACTGATACTTCTGATTTCACCGGAGAAACTGGAGAGAGACTAGGTGGTGCTACTTCCTGACCACAAGAAGCGAGAAATACGGAAAGGAGGAGAAGAAGTGAGAGGTGTTTCATAGAGTGAGAAATTATACATATAAAAGACGTCCGTGTATTGTAGTAAGAATTTCTGGGAAAGCAAAATGAATATTCTTTTAGTGCATTCACGCCACTAATTCTGAAATATATCCAGATATTCCTTGTATTCGTAGGATTGACCGTATTTTTTATCTTG
>CAZRBF010000082.1:0-4760 GCA_964598195.1 uncultured Candidatus Peribacteria bacterium
AAAATCTTCCGAACCGAGATCAAAGAATCGGGATTTCAGAACCGAATTCGCTCGCTTTTTCATCCAACTTATAAAGAATATGAAGCAGTTTCCAATATTTCTTTCTCGGTACAGAAGTGAGAAAAAATTGCCTTTCTTGGACCCAATGGGGCAGGGAAGTCGACGACTATCAAGATGCTTGTTGGGATTCTCACTCCTACTTCGTGAGAGATTCATGTTGCAGGATTGCATCCGACACGAGATCGTAAAAAACTCGTATATAAGATCGGTGCCGTATTTGGACAGGTTTCACGGCTCTGGTATCATCTCTCCTCGCTTGACACTTTCAAGCTTTTCGGGAAGATGTATGGAATTCCAAACAATGAACTTCGTACAAAATTGGATTATCTTATGACGGAGTTTGGAATCGAGGATTTTGTCCGAAGTCCTGTCCGCAAGCTCTCACTCGGACAGCGAATGCGTTCTGAAGTAGTTGCGAGTCTTATTCATTCCCCAGAAATCATATTCCTCGATGAGCCAACTATCGGACTCGATATGATTGCGAAGCAGAAACTTCGTGAAGTTATCAATAAAATCAATGAAACTGCGGGAACGACCATTTTTCTCACATCACATGACATCGGAGATATTGAACACATCTGCGATCGAGTTATCATTATCAATCACGGGCGGATCGTCTATGATGGAAATATCAGAAGTCTTAGATCCGAGCATATCAAGACCAAGATTATTCGTGTGCGATTCGAAGATGAGGCAACCAAATTTGCACCACTCTCTTTCATGACCATCAAATCAAAAGATTCCGATGGAATCGAGCTCGAGATCCCAAATAATCGTGAGAATCTCGCAGCGACATTTGAACTCCTGAATACCGAGTATAAAGTCGAAGATATCAGCGTTGAGGATCCGGATTTGGAGGAGATTATTCGGACGTTTTATTAGATTTAATTCCATAATATTCCAACCAATGCAGCACTCTTATTCCATGCCCTTTCTCGGAAAAACTCTTTCCGTTACAATTGATCGCACACTTGGTAGCGCACATCCGAAACATGGATGGATATATCCAGTCAATTATTGATATGTTCCATGAATATTGGCACCCGATTGAGAAGAGTTGGATGTTTATGTGCTTGGTATTACAGATCCAATTGATACATTTCATGGTCGGTGTATAGCCATTATTCATAGAATCGATGACGATGACGACAAGCTCATCGTTGTACCAGAAGGAACTGCTCTCACCGATGACGAGATTCGGAAAATGACGCATTTTCAGGAGCAATATTTTCACTCGGAGATTATTCGTTAAAACATTAATTCATCATGCAACGTTATCTTTCCATATTTCTCATAGCTTACAAAAATCACCATGTATATCTCTCGGATATTCTTGGGATGAATGTGATTTTTGTGCTCCGTATTATTGTTATAATTACTCTCTATAGGGCGATTTTTGAGATGTCTGGTGGCGCAAATGTTGGTGGATATTCATTGGAACAGCTTTCATGGGCGCTCATCATTACTCAGGCGATTGTGACTTCGAAGCCACGCACAACCTACGATATTTCTACGGATATTAAGACGGGAAAGATAGTCACGTATCTCTTGAATCCTGTCCCGTATGTTTGGTTTAAGTTCTTTCAGGGATTTTCACAATTTCTCGGGAGTATTATTCCATGACTCATAATTGGAGGTATTGTCGGGATATTATTTCTCGGATTTCCGAGTACTTCAGTAGCAGGGTTCTTAGGAAGTCTTGTCCTGATAATCTGAGGAATGCTCGTGAGTTTCTTTGGATACATGCTCGTCGGACTCTGTTCATTCTTTATGGAAGATTCTGAAGCACTTCGTTGGATTTACTCTAAGTTTGATATGGTCTTCGGGGGAAATATGCTTCCGATCCCATTCCTGCCACCGCTTTTGCAAACATTTGCTTTCTTTTCGCCATTTGCAGCTTCTGGATATACTGCCGGACTCGTATTTATCGGTTTTGATGCACAAAAATTTGCTCTCTATCTTGGCATCCAGATAGTCTGGATTCTCATATATGTTTGTGCTTGCCTCGGACTTTATGAATTTGCGCGGAAACGATTGGTGGTGAATGGGGGATAAAGATCTCCACCCCGTCCCGAATTCTCGGGACACCCCTCAAAGAGGGGAATTCTCATGTTTTTAAACTCAAAAATACTATGAAAACGATTCTCACATTCTACAAGTATAATCTGCTTTCTGCCATGGAATACAGAATCAGTTTTCTGGTACTTGTGACTTTCATGGTGCTCAATGACTGCTTTTTTCTCGCGATCTGGTATTTTTTCTTCCAGAAATTTCCAGTAATTAGAGGGGTGAGTTTTGAACAATTTGTCCCATTGCTCTGTATCTTTGTGCTCATATTCGCTCTCATGCATATATTCTTCAATGGATACCGCAAGATTTCGTCCATGATAAGCGAGGGGCAGCTCGATAATCAGTTACTTCTGCCAGGAAACCTCCTCTTGCGTATACTTTCGAGTTCACTTGATACCTCAGCAATCGGCGATCTTATATACGCATTCTTGCTCCTCTTTCTCATTCCTCATGTCACTTTTTTCTTCGTCCTCAAAATGGTACTTTTTGCTTTTCTTTGAATGTTGGTATTTCTTGGATTTATGATAATGATTCATTCTTTGTCATTTAGGCTCTGAAATATCGGACAGTTTGCAAATGCCATGTTTGAGTGAATTCTCGGACCTTCGCACTATCCGCCTCAGATTTTCGAGGGAACCTTCCTCAAGTTTCTCTTTATGACGGTTCTCCCGGTCTATTTTGTCGGATTTCTCCCCTATAATCTTCTGTTGCATTTTGAATGGCAAGGATTTGGTATACTGGTCCTCGCAAGTATTATCTCGATGTTCATTGGTATATTTGCCTTCTACACTTGACTAAAAAGATACGAGAGTGGAAATATGATGGGGGTGAATGGATAAGAATGCTATATTTTTCTTCATTTTTTCTTTTTATTTTCTCGAGAAATCATTATAGTCTGTATATTAATCTCTCATCTTTTCTTGTATGCCTGAGGAATTTCTCGATATCGTTGATGAAAATGACATTCCGACAGGTGAAATTAAGTCTCGCGAGGAAGTACATCGTGATCAGAAAGATTGGCATCGTACTGTGAGTATTTGGATAGTGAATAGTCAGGGGCAATTTCTCTGCCAACAACGCTCTTGGAAAAAAGATGGGGATCCTGGCATGTGGCAGTCATTTTTTGGTGGTCACGTGAAGGCTGGACAGACCAACATGGAAGCGGTTCAGGACGAACTTTTTGAAGAAATTGGTATCGATATTCGCGATCTCGCCGAACAACCAGTTTTTCTTTATAAATGAATTTGAAGTAAAAATCTGCATTTTGGATATTATTACGTGCTCCTTTGGAACGGACTTCTTGCAGAAACCTCCTTTAATGACGGAGAAGTCGAGCAGGCAGTATGGATGGATTTGCAGGAACTTCGATCCAAGATAGAAGCGGGAGAATTTTGTAATAAAATGAGCGAAAAAGTTTTGGAATATTTGCGAGGGAAAGGTATTCCGAATTTGTAACGATGTGTTTGCTCAGAAAAGTCCATAAAGGGGGCAACATTTTTGCACCAAAAAGGAGGGGATAAATCCCCTCCTTGGTTTACTGAACTCCTTTCTCACGACTAAAATAATATCTAGCATGAGTAATGGAATTATCCCCTGTATGTTATCGAAGGCCCGAGCCCTTCCGACAGAAACCTTTGGTTTCATCGCGACTGGCTTTTAGACCCTTAAATCTGTATGTGTAAAAACTCACCTATCTTGTTAACTCTTCAATTTTTCATGAAGTTCGAGTATTTTGGTGGCAACTTTTTTGTCCCATCAAAAGTATTCTCGAGTATAAACCTGTATCTGTATTTTTTATTTAAAGCGACGTTTTTTTAGTAACTTGCTGTGAATGTCTATTATTATAGCCTTAGCTTCAGTAATGCTATTGAGTGATCCGAGATTTTCCTCATTCTCTTCATCACCATCATTGTCATTATCGAAGATTTCTTCGACTCGACTAGGAATAGCTGATGGGTTCATTTCAATGACATAGATTTTGTCATTCGGAACGGGTCCATCCTCAATAGGGGGACCAATAATTCCAGCTTCTCTAGCAATACTTAAAGCACTGCTCTTTTGCTCGTCATCATATCGAATTTTACCTTTACTCATTACGTTCTCCAAAAATTGCAGAAATATCTTTTGAGGCGGTATCTTTTGAGATACCACTAGCAAAAGACAGGGCTGATACTATGGAAAAACATATGAAAGTCAAAATGTTTTGATTTATTACCAAAAAGCATAACTTATTACTGGGAGCAGAGTGGGGGGAGTTTGTGTAGGATATTTCGAGATTGAAAGTTTTGACTTATCACAAAAAATTCATACTATAATCAGCGTAGGGACTTTACTGCTGGGTTTACAAATGGGGCATAAATTTGGTTTTTCTTTAATCAAGCTAGACACTTGCTGAATTTAATTCAGGGGAGCTCTGCTCCCCTTTTTTTCATACAATATGCAACATATAATACTCTCTACGCCTCCCGATAAAGAAAATTCAAACTTTTCCGCGCATATTATCGAACATATCAAGCTTCATAATGATATGATGATGCCTGGGTATTTTGAGAAACTCAAATTTAGAGGCAACACCTATGCCGACTATACTATTTACACAATAGAGAGTGATAATCCTGAAGTACTAAGCC
>CAZRBF010000083.1:0-4671 GCA_964598195.1 uncultured Candidatus Peribacteria bacterium
CTTTCCACCTCATCCCCAACCCTTCTCCTAAGAGGAGAAGGGAGATTTATTGTTCCCTCTCCTTCTAGGAGAGGGCTAGGGTGAGGTGTGATTCTCGCATAATGCCCAGTCGCAATCTTATCAAACCCGTATTCAAGTGCTTCTTCCAAGAAACAATCGAACTTCACGAGATTATTGCAGAGAATGTCCGGATTTGGGGTGAGTCACTTCTGATATCCTTCATAAATATATTCCACGATACGTTTCTCATATTCTTCACGAAAATCAAAAGTATGAAACGGAAGACCGAGATATTCAGCCACTTTTTTCGCTTCCTCCATGTCAACAAGAGTGGGGCAATCTTCGGTATCCGAGATATAGTTGATCATAAATCCACACGATACCTCATGCCCCTGTTCCTTCAACAGATAGGCAACCACGGCAGAATCCACTCCACCCGAGAGTCATACGAGAATTTTCGACACGGGCAGAATGTTATTTTTGAGTAAAAATGAGATTATTTTACTTCCAATTTCCCTTCGGTATTCTCGTGAATCTTCTCGATAAAATAGTCTTCAAGTGGTTTGTCGAGATTTTTCACCAGATCATTCGCGACTAAACGCCCTTGGTGGACGATAGCAAAGCCATCACAGATGGATTCTACGTCGGAGAGGATGTGGGTATTGAAAAACACGGTTGTTCCTCGTGCCTTGAGCTCGAGAATAAGGTCTTTTACCATTTTGCGACCGATAGGATCGAGTCCGCTCATGGGCTCGTCGAGAAATACCACAGAAGGATTGTTGATAATAGCTTGCCCGAGTCCGATACGCTGGAGCATCCCTTTTGAGTACTTAGCCAGGAGCTTGTCTCCAGCTGTATCGAGTCCTACTTTGTGGAGGATTTCCTCAATTCTCTCGTCGAGTTCGGTTTCTGAAATCTGAAAAAACTTTCCATTAAATCTTAGGAATTCTCTTCCAGTCAGGTATTTATAAAGGTACGTATTCTCTGGCATAAATCCAATTTTTTCTTTGGTTTCATTCGAAAGAATTGAGTCGCCAAGGATACTTACTACCCCTTCATCTGGACGAATAAGCCCAAGAATGGCCTTCATGGTCGTGGTCTTCCCTGCTCCGTTGGGCCCAAGGAATCCAAATACTTCACCCGACGCAATCGAAAGATTGATATTAAAAAGCACTTGTTTCCCATCGAGATATTTACTCAGGTTTTCTATAAGTACTGCGGGTACTTTTGATTCTAAATTTTCCATATATACAGGGGAGCGTAAAAAAATATTTCCCCTATTATAGAAAAAGTTTCTATTTTTCAAAATTTCTTGCAAAAATTGTAAGAATACGTATCATTATGCGTTCCTGTTTTGATAAAATTCAATGAACGAAAATAAGAAGAATTTTTATTTCGATTTCAATACAGCCTTGGGAAACAGGATAATCTTCACTGGCTTTGTATTGAGAGAAATAATATTTCTTCTTATGAACGAGGAGTTCTATCATTCAGGTTATTTTAATCTTTCACTTTTTCAATTATGTCACATTCATGCAGCGAAATGGACGAGGTTATGTTCGTAAAAATCGACGAGCAAGCTCCAGACTTCGATCTCCCAGCCTACGACCCGAAGAAAGACGATCAGACACAGGTTTCTCTTGAGTCTCTTGAAGGGAAATGGACAGTTCTTTTCTACTATCCAGCCGATTTTACGTTCGTGTGCCCCACAGAACTCAAGGACATGGCGGATATGAAGAGTCGCTTCGACGAACTCGGAGTTACGGTTCTTGCGGTCTCTACCGATACTCATTTCTCTCACCGAGCATGGGTAAAGCACGAGAAGCTTATGGAAAATTTCCCTTATCTCATGCTCTCGGACCACAACGGGGAGGTTGCTTCCATGTATAATATCCTCGATTTCAATAGTGGTATCGCGGGACGATGAACTTTTGTTATCGATCCAGATGGAATTGTTCGTGTGATAGAGGTTACTTCTGGTCCACTCGGGCGAAATAGTGCTGAACTTATCCGAAAAATCGAAGCTCTTCAATTCATGCGAGAACACCCAGGAACTGCGTGTCCAGCAAAATGGGCAGTCGGATCCAAAACCCTCACGCCATCCATGAAGATCTCTGGAGAGGTGTATGAAGCACTCCAATAGACGCAAGTTATATAAAAAAATCGTCCCGAGAACTCGGGACGATTTTTTTCTCTATGTATTGCCGAAAAATCTTTTTGCTTTTTCCGGATTTTCCATATACTACGGGCAACTTTTTAAGATAAACTGGCACGTCCAGTTCCTTTTTTGGTACGAGACCTTATCATATTTATTATTTTTCTTTTTTTATGCAATACCGAAATATAGCCATTATTGCCCACGTAGATCACGGAAAAACTACTCTTGTAGATGCTCTTTTGAAGCAAGGTGGAGCTTTTAACAGTCATGAGCAAGTAGCCGTTTGTGTCATGGATAGTAACGATCAGGAGCGAGAGCGAGGGATTACTATTTATGCCAAGAATACTGCTATCCAATACAAGGGAACCAAGATCAATATCGTGGATACCCCAGGGCATGCCGATTTCGGATCGGAAGTAGAACGTGTACTCCGAATGGTGGACTCTGTTCTCCTGGTTGTTGATGCCTACGAAGGTCCTATGCCTCAGACAAAATTCGTACTCAAAAAAGCCCTCGAACATGGACTTCGTCCTATTGTTGTTATCAACAAGATCGACAAACCAACAGCTCGACCTGCAGAAGTAATCGACATGCTTTTCGACCTCTTCGTACAACTCGGAGCAACCGATGAACAACTCGATTTCCATGTTATCTACGCGATTGCTCGTGAGGGAGTTGCTATTCTTGATATGAAGGATGAGAAAAAAGACATCACTCCGCTTTTTGACCTCATTCTCGACAAAGTTCCAGCATCTGCTAATGATACAGAAAAACCATTCAAGATGCAGATCGCCAACCTCGCCTACGACAACTATCTCGGACGTATGGGTATTGGACGTGTATACGAAGGAAAGGCAAAAGTAGGGCAAACTGTTACGATCGTTGGAAACAATGGAGTGCGCCGAACTGGAAAAATTAGTAAGGTATTCACCACTCTTGGTCTTCATAAGGTAGAAGTTGCTGAGGCAGAGGCAGGTGATATCATCACTCTTGCTGGTATTCCAGACATCTACGTAGGAGAAACTATTTCTTCTGTACCCGATGCTGAACCAATGGCACCTATCACGATCGATGAGCCAACTTTGAAGATGGAATTCATGGTAAACAGCTCACCATTTGCTGGACGAGAAGGAAAATATGTTACCTCTAGAAATATCCGAGATCGTCTGGAAAAAGAGCTCGAGATGAATGTAGGACTCAAGGTAGACCTCGATAGCGAAGGAAATGGATATATAGTTTCTGGACGTGGAGAGCTTCACCTCTCAGTTCTTATCGAAACCATGCGCCGAGAAGGATTCGAACTCCAAGTAGGAGCCCCTCAAGTAATCTTCCACGAAGTGAAGGGTCACAAGATGGAACCAATGGAGAACGTAGTAATCTGGGTACCAGAAGAATGTTCTGGAACTATCATCGAGCACCTTGGAAAACGAAAAGGTCAGATGACTGACATGAAAACAGAGAATGGAATCACTTCTATGGAATTCGAGGTTCCGACTCGAGGACTCCTCGGATTTCGATCTATATTCACCGTTGACACCAAGGGTGAAGGTATCATGTACAGTTCATTCTCGAAATATGACGTCTTCAAAGGACCGATCGAGAAACGTGAAGTGGGATCTATGATCTCTGGATTTCCTGGAACTGCCATGGCATACTCTCTCTGGAAGCTCGAAGAACGAGGACCAATCCTTATCGAACCAACAACAGAAGTATACGAGGGAATGGTTATCGGAGAGCACCTCAAGGGAGGTGACCTCATCGTCAACCCAACCAAGAACAAGCAACTTACCAATATGCGAGCTTCAGGTACCGACGAAGCAGTTCGTCTCACTCCAATCCGCAAGATGACTCTCGAGGATTGTCTCGATTACATCGGTTCAGATGAATACGTAGAAGTAACTCCTTCTACACTCCGTATCCGAAAGAAATTCTTGACGGAGAATGAGAGAAAACGAGGAGGAAAGGCATAAAAAAAAACATCCCGAGTACTCGGGATGTTTTTTTAAAATTTTTAGCTGAGATTCCCACTATTTACCTGCTCGTCAATAAGTCTTTCTACATGCCTTTTCGTCAGATCCAGTAATCAGGCCAGATATATCAACTCCGCAACAGGAAGTTCACCAGTTTTTTGATATTCTCTATTCATATCTTCCGCTCTGTTATGACAACGGCTAGTGGCTCATGATATAAACACTGTAGTTGTCTGTATTTCTCCGTCTATTTTCATAAAAAAATAGTTAAAAATTAAAGTGCAATGCCAATGTAGTATACGAGAATTATGGTAAAGTCAAATTTTGATTTAGGTCATCCTCATATATTTGTATAATCATATTTTTTATGAACCCACGAATCCTCACCCACCTTTCCCAAGACCTTAAATTGGCGCAAATCATACCGAATATAGCACTTTCCGAGATTGATATCCACAACGATATCTATTTTGACCTTCTGCAATCCATCGTCTCACAACAGCTCTCGATAAAAGCGGCAGCGACGATATTTGGACGATTCTT
>CAZRBF010000084.1:0-4527 GCA_964598195.1 uncultured Candidatus Peribacteria bacterium
GCTGTTTTTAGCAAGTTCCTCCGTGTATTCAGTATTTCCAAGAATCACCAAAGAGGCTAGAACATGATTTTTTGCTCCTTGATAGATAATCCCATGTTCGATTTCTGTTCACTGATTGATGAAGTGGTCTTTTCCTTCGGTTATGAGGAAATTGTAGATAAATTTGAGTTCATTCGAGGCAAATGCATGAGCTTCTTGATCCGATTTGTTTTCTAGATACAGATTCACGAGAGAATATCCATAAAATGCATACGACTGAATAACTCCCCAAGGACCTCACTCTTGTCAGTAATCTTTTGCATGAAGTGTTTTTGAGAGAGTCTGTATCTGGCGCAAGATATCACTTTTTGCATCGGGACTCTTTCCGATGTAATCTATGTGTGAATAGGGCTCAGTATGAAAATAGGCATATGATATCCAAATGGCATGGTATAGGAGAAATAGTATCGTACAGATACCAAAAAATTTCCAAGGTCAGATATGGGGAAGATTGATTTTGAGGCGAGGCATGATCAAAGAGGTTAAGTTTATAAAACTAAACATTCTCAGCATCAAGAGTATCACACAATATAACAAAAATCAAATACAACCCTGGACGACTCCTATTCTCGTGAATATAATATTTATTTACTGCGATTGATAAGACGTACAAGGAACAATACGATAACAATCACGAGGAGTATATGTATAAATCCACCAATCGTATAAGATGATACGATTCATAGTGCCCAGAGGATAAGGAGGATAATGGCAATAGTTTCAAGCATAAGAGAAAGAATAAAGAAATAAGCCATGCGGGTAATTAATAATAAGTTCGGTCATTATATAAAATGAAAAGATATAACAAAAGACAAAACCAAGACAAATACTCTAAAACTATAAGCAGCTGCAATATTTTCCCGTTATTTAATCTTGAATTGAGCGTTTTTACTATAAATAGTCCATATCTATACTGGATATATTAATTATCATAACAAAAGTCCTACTTATATTCCATGGTATGAACCGAGCAATCCTATCTCATGGGACATTTATTTATTTGTCTTGGTTTTGTCTTTGTTCTTGAACATATTTCGATTATTCTATCTACCTGATGAAGTATCTCTCTATGCTATATTTCTCAGAGTACTTATTATTATTAACCACCCACACCCATGACAACAGATTCGAAAAAGACTTCGATAGTAGATGGTCTTATATTATGAGCAGAGGTAATTGCTGCCTGAGCTGCTGCCTGAGCCGCTCTCTATGTATTATTTAATGGCAAAGAAAATGCTCCCAAAGCAAAAGAATGGGCTATGAATATGGAGCGGGAACTTGTGGAGAAAATTGATAAGGTCAAAGATATGACAGAACCCGTTCTGACGAAGATTATAGATGAAGTGAAGGAAAAGTATGAACGTATAAAGGATATCGATAAAGATGAACTCAAAAAAACAGTAGATACACTTCGTGATCATTGGTCTTCAGTTATTAAAGCAAAATAAGTAGCCTATACGCAATAAAAACTCTCTTTTTCAAGAGAGTTTTTTAATATTTTCTGGAGGTCTTAATACCCACAATATTCAAAATTTCATCGAGAAATATTGCAAGTGATTTTAGAAAGACTACTCCCAAGAAAAATCCATGAAATTTTGACATTCAAGAATAATTATATATATTCATTTCGTCATTTTTTAAAGGAGCGTCAAATGGCACTATTTAACTGGAATCCGATGTTCAATGTCGGCATAAATAAGATCGATTCCGATCATCAAGAGCTCGTACGACTCATAAACAAAGTGTATGACAGTTTGCAAAAAGGGAATTCCGAATCGGCTATTAAACAGTCGATTGTAGATCTTCTCGGGTATACCCGAATACATTTCAAAGCAGAAGAAGATTTAATGGGCATGTATGGGTATCAGCTTGTGGTACGACACCGGCTGTTACATAAAAAGCTGATCGAGAAATTAGAAAAATTCAGCAACAAAATCAACGCTGATTTTATTCAACAGGATGTGCACGAACATGTTTCTTTTTTGAAGAACTGGTTGTTCGAGCATATTATGAAAGCAGATATGCACTTTGGAAATTTTTTGAAGAGCAAAAACGTCCAATAATGCATATCAAATCACAAAGAACCCCTCCAACACCACTTGGGTGAGAGGGGTTTTCATATGGGAAAAATTTCCTCACTTCTCTCGTTCCTTTATCGGTCTCACATATATTTTTTTTCATGGATTCGTCTTTGATTTTGAATATATTTCGATTATCATTTCTACCTGATGAAGTATACCTCTATGCAATAAAAACTCTCTTTTTCAAGAGAGTTTTCTGATATTTTTTGGAGGCACCATCCGGAGTCGAACCGGACTACGGAGCTTTGCAGGCCCCTGCATAACCGATCTGCCATGGCGCCATCGATTGTTGTTTAGCTGCTTTCAAAGATCTCTGAACTGAAAAAAGCTGGGTTATTATAGAAAAAGACGTGAAAAAAGCAATACATTTTGATTTTTTCGTGTTTTTGCTTACAATCTCGGAGCTTTATATATTATCTATCCACATTTTATGGCAAATATCGATCATGCTCCGAGCAAGCACATGCTCAACCTCCTTCACGTACTTCCAGCCTTTGCAGATGAAGGGAAAAATAGACTCAATGCTATCGTAGAGCTCAATTCTATGACTATTAATAAGTATGAGATTATCACTGAATCAGGACAGCTCAAGCTCGACCGTGTTGGGTTTTCTTCGCTTGCGTATCCATTTGCTTACGGGGCGATTCCTTGTACTTGGGACGAGGATGGAGACCCTCTTGATGTAGAAATAGTTGGGGTGACCGAACCACTTATGAATGGGTGTCTTGTCGAGGCTCGTATTATCGGAATTATGAAGTTTGATGATGGAGGTGAGGTGGATGACAAGGTTATCGCCGTTCTTGCGGACGACAAACGAATGGATCACATCACGAGTTTTGAACAACTCGGAGCTCATTGGGAAAAGGAAACGACTTACTACTGGGAGCATTACAAGGATCTCAAGAAACCAGGAACCTGCAAGGTAAATGGGTTCTTCGGAGTCGACGAAGCCAAGAAGATTATCAAAGAATGCGAAGCAAGATATGTTACGGACTATCTTCCGAAATTCGCTATGTAATCCTTTTTAAATACAGAAAAGATGGAATATTTTCCGTCTTTTCTTTTTGTTTTTTTCGTGGAAATTTGTATACTTTGTTTTCAAGTTACGTAAAGATATTTGTATAGAATATTTACTGACCTATCTTTTATTAAAAACAAATAATATGAATAATTGGAATATTCCTGATTGGCTTGAAATAGAAATTCGCAAAAGAGATTTTCATTGTGTTTATTGTGGCACTAATTTTGATAAAAATATCAAGAAAAATTCAGCAACTTGGGAACATATTGTGAATGATGAAAATATCATAACTAAAGAAAATATCGCGTTATGTTGCTGCTCCTGTAATGCCAGTAAAGGAGCAAAGGAATTATCACATTGGTTAACTTCTACCTACTGTAAAGAAAAAAATATTACTATTGAGAATGTTGCATCTATAATAAAAATAGCTTTGAATAATCCTCCAATTAAGCAAGAGTCTATATAACATAGCATCCAAACCCCATACAATTCTTCATCCACCTTGTACGTCCACGGATTTGAATCAGTTCTCCGTAAAAAGCAAATAACTCAAAATTTTTATATAATTTATGAATCCTATGGAAAATCTATTCGTTCAAAAACTCAAGACTCTAAAAAAGTGAAAAACCGCTATTTTTATCGATGCCTCAAATCTGGAATCTTCCGTGAGAAATATGTTTGTGAACGATAAAGAAATCCCCGACGATTATAGGGGATGTCGATCATCGGAGTTATGCTGGAAAGTTGATTATTGCAAACTACAGGAGTTTTTTGCCTCAATATTTGATGTATCTTTTATTGGACACTATTCTCCGCGATTCGAGACAGAAAATCAAGACAAATTTTTTTCATTTCTGAGTAGAAAGCTTGGTTTTAATCTTAAAACAAAACCTCTTAAAGTATACGGAGATCATACAGAGGCTGTGCCCCACAGAAAAGCGAATTTCGATGTAGAAATGGCAGTAGATATGACCGATATGTACGATTCATTCGATATATGTATCCTATTTTCTGGGGATTGTGATTTTGAATATCTTATAAAATTTCTGAGGTGAAAGGGGAAGATAGTGATTGTATTTTCAAAAAAAGGAAATGTAGCAAAAGAGATACCACCTGCATCATCTCATTATTTTGACATCATCGATTTCCGGTATGAATTCCTGAAAATAGAGAAGCGGGTACAAAAGACAAAGAGTCTCCCCATAAGGAGAGACTCTGTCAATTTATAGTAGAAAGCACTACTACTTTCTATGAGTTTATAGTATAGTAAAAGTTGAAAAAAGTCAAAAGAAAATGTTATTTTCAATATAAATCCTTTCAATTATATGACTGATAAAATCTCTATTCGTTTTTTTGACAATCGAGAAGTACGAGCCATCTGGGATG
>CAZRBF010000085.1:0-4507 GCA_964598195.1 uncultured Candidatus Peribacteria bacterium
CCTGCTTCTCATTTTTCGAGCAGTCCGACGTTCATCCGACCAAATGCGATGGCGTTTGCAGTTATGATATAACGGATCTTTATAGTGTCACGAGGTGCCATGGTACCCAGATCAAATCCATAATCAAAATCTCCGTTTGTCATGTATTTGAGGGGACGCTTTTCTTCTTTTCCACCATTTCTTTCGATAGTATAGTTTCAATCCTGATCTTGTGTAAAGAGTTTTTGGTCGTTAGAATCAAGGTATACGGCATCCTTAAAGGCCCTACCTCATGTGTTGGTGAGAATAATCTCTACTCGTACTTTATCACCGCCTTGAATCGTGTCTCTGAGTCCCGTTGTCATGATACTGTAGGTCTTATCAACTTGTAGACCCTTTCATTCAGCAACAGCCGAACGAATAAAAATCCGTTCGCTTCCTCGATGAGAGTTATCGAGGGCAGTAAAATCGGTATACCCCGAACCTGCCATGAGACGAGTTTTTTCTAAACTCTCCATGATCTCTTTTTGGAGAGCACTATTTTGAGTCGCCCCTCCAAAATCAATAGCACCAGTTAGGCTCGAACCAGACATGGCGTCAAAAGATACACTTCCAGCGTCATCAATATAGTTACCATCTCCATCTTTTGCATAAGTTCCATCGGCATTTCTTTTCATATTTGCACCGACACTTAATCCAATCATTGCATTTTGTTTTGCTTCTCAAGTACTACTACTGTCATTACCTCCATCATACGCATACTTATAATACAAAAGATTGTCGAGCATCCCTTGATTGACAGCGCCTGTAAGACCACTGAGATTACTACTCTTTCCTGTGGGCTCGCTACCTTGATCAGGAAATTTCAGACCTTGAAAAGAAAATGCACCACCATCATGACGCACCTCTTTGGAGAGTCGCATACCAAAGCCGCTCTCGATGAGTTTCTTCGTAAAGACATGTTCCTCTTTTCCTGCAACATTTCGAACCGTTCCATAGAGGATGTTGATCTCTCCGGAGTCGTCCATGGTCACGATATCATCCTTACCATCAGTATCCATGTCAAATATCTCCATCTGTTGAATGTGTCCACGGATATCCTCTGGAGTTCAGGATGCACCAAGGATCACGAGAGGATTGCGAGTAAGTTTCCCGGAAACATTATCCAAAAGAACGAGTCTTCCTTTTGCATCGGTGAGGATAATGTCATCATATCCATCGCCAAAGAAATTCCCAACACCCTTCCGTCACTTTCCAGCATCTGTAACATAAGCAAGATAGCCCATGTCCTTGAAGGACCCAGCATAGTTTATGAGGAGTTGTATCTTTCCACTTTCATAGAATATGACCATGTCGGGAACTGTATCGCCATTTATGTCGATCTTTTTGTAGGACTCTATCTGTTCACCATTCCCTACAGAAATCTGTGTTCCGATCGTATGATCGAAATTGCTGGACGTTGAAAGTTTTGGAAGGTGCGAAACGGCATCCCCGAGAGTGATAGTCGAGAACGTCTGATAGAACTTCGTAGCATTACCAACAGTAGTACCGGCAGCCATTTCGAGAAGTGATCTATTCGTACCTTCCCATCCAATACCGGTTTTTTTTGGGTAATTTTCGAGTCCATCTGATCCAGATTTTGCAACATACGCAGGATCAAGATCTCCTATCTCATTGGTAGATATGTCATTAAAGGCAAACATGACTCCTTGTGAACCACGAGAAGACACCCCAAGATAGGTTTTATGAGGAGAATATCTATTGGAAAGTGCTTCCATGACAATCGCATTTTTGTGAGACGAAAGCGCTCCAGATAATTGAGAAGAAGGAACTGTTTCTATATTATTGCTCGCAAACTTTATACCGAGGTATCCTACCTGTGCACCGTTGGAGAGGAGATTTATACCCAGGAGATTCGAGGATACCTTGTCATCTACTGCCATTTCTATTCCTGGGTATTTTTCCATCTTTCCACTCTTATTGATTCGAAGGAGTGGTATCTTGCTTGCGGAATAGAGGACTAGTCCACCATTTTCTCCAGAGCTCGTATTTCCATTAAACCCCTTCAAAAATACGGTTGTTTTTGAATCGAGCTCACAATTGGATATATCGGTTCCGGAACTCTTACAAGGAATATAGCTCGTATTATTCGGATCAAGATTCAGCCAAGCACGAGCGATATACTCTTTGCGATAGCTATCATAAAAAGCAATAAAGCTCTGTGTGCCATTACCTGAAACAGTTGCCTGAAGCGAGCTCGTATCATCAGTTTTTTCTACATAATTGTACTTTCCTGCTGGTGTAAACCCAAAGAGATCCTGCGACTTCCATGGATTGTTGAGAAGTGTCGTCACTGCAAGCGATTTGGATCCATGGTTAAAAAGAATCTCCCCTCAGAGGTACTCGGGTGTCGTAACATCTCCATACTCTCCACCAAGCAGTACACTATATTGTGCATCGTAGTTCATCGCATCGAGTTTAGATTTATTGAAGAGATAGTAGGTATCCAGGGTTGTTACATTCTCTGAGACTCCTGTTATTGTCAAAGTTTTCGCTGGTTTACCATCAACAGCTTTATCGGTCACGGTAAAAGTATTCCCCTCGAGTCCTGGACTTACTTTTCCTATGATGTACGCACGCCCTGGTAGTGGTGTGGCTGCTATGTCAAAATTGAGGATCCCATTGACAAATGAATAGTTCGTACCACCTGGAAGTGTCGCATATTTGGCATAATCATCTGGGATACTGAGAGCTAGGGTATATCCTGTAGTATTATAAGCAATATTTCCATATCGATCGTAGAGTGTGGCTCGGGTATTGTCGAGATTTCCTGCTTTTGCCTCCATGCGATCATCTTTTTTGACAAAAGCAAAGCTCATAGGAACATCTGGAAGGATAGTAATAGCATCACCCTCAATGGTACTAATCCCTGGAACTTGTGCCTGAATTCTGATATTTTTTTCTGCTACATATGCGGGAGTCAAGAATATATCTCCTTCTGAAACGCCGTTCTTTATGCGAACAAATGGAGTACTGATAGTTCCCGAAAGTTTTGGGAAATCGAGAGAAACAATCCCATTATACCCAGAGAGAACTTGATTATTTTTATCTAAAACTTTGATCGATATTTTATGTTTGTCTCTTCAGGCTACTATATTGTCCCTCCCCTCAACATTCAGAGAAATTTTTGCAACATCGATAGCACGAAGCGATACTGAATCCGAAGCCTTATTGACCCTGTCTATACGAAATGAAAGATTCATAGCATCGCTCGGCTTTGCATTGGTTATATCAAAACTCGTATATCATTCGATAATGTTTTTAGAAACAGTACTTGTTGGTTCTTTGCCATCAGTGCCAACAAAACCACCTCCTCATGAGATAGATCCATCAAGTCTATATGCCTCACCCTGAGCCACGTTTCCAAATTCATCAAGCACACGAACAAGCACCGTCGTTTTTTCCCCGGCGATGAAAGTATTGGAAGCAGGGGTGACTTCGATCTTTACTGGCAATGCTGGCAGAACCGTAATAGTCGCAAATCATTTGATCTTCTTGGAATCAACAAACTCAAATCGATATACTCACGATTTATTGAGCACGGATGAGTCTCGAAAAAGATAATCATTTTTTGACACAACTATCGGACCAGAAACAAGCTTTTGAGAAATATCATCATATATATTGAGCGTATACGGTAAAGCATCAGAAATTGCAAGCTCGGCTTTGTTGACTTTTTTGAGATTAAAGAAAATACCGTTTGAATTCCCCGCAGAAATTACTGATCCAAAAGCAAAAGGCGTTTCTCAAGTCTTTACCTTACTCTGCACGGATATTCGTTCTGAACGAACTTGGACCATTACTGAGTCGGAAGTTTTATCGACAATCACCTTTCCGTACCGATCTTTTGTCAGGATATGTGCATCAAGTACTATATCGATATCTTCATTTTTGGTCGATAAACTGTACTTTGCAATACCGTTCTGCGCCGGAACTTGTAGGCGTCTAAAGTTCACGTATTTATTGATATTATCAATATTGGCTGTTACTTCATTCCCCGCTCGATCATAGACAACTTTTGAGTCAGAATTTTTATCGGGAGGTATGACGGTGAGTTTTTTGATATCAAATGAAACCCTATTAAAGCTGTCGATGTTTATAATCTCTCAACCATAGGTCAGTTCTGCCTCGAGTGGCACTGTTTGACCATATCCAAAAACTTGGTATGGTTTACGAAGATTGAGTGCTCAACTTCCGATCAATTCGTATCCATCGAGTACCCCGTTTCTGTTCGCATCGAGTGCATTTGCGGGTGATGCAAAAGTTGTGGAGCTCGTTTGTGTAAGTGAGGATCCACCACAACTTCCAGCACTGATTGTCGGTGGGAGGATCGTTCCAAGCCAACAAAAGATAGCCGGAAGCCATTCCCAGATAGGAACCCCTTCTGGTGGTCCGCACTTAAACTGTGTTTCCTTTGATACCTGAGAAATATTCGTTCCGTCATTGAGTCCACGATAATTATTGACTC
>CAZRBF010000086.1:0-2052 GCA_964598195.1 uncultured Candidatus Peribacteria bacterium
ATGGTGCAACCAGCAAGGCTCGAACTTGCGACCTCTTCCTTCGCAGGGAAGCGCTCTAATCCAACTGAGCTATGGCTGCATGGGGGGTCTGGATAAATATTTTAGTTTTTTGCAATCGGTAATAATAATTCATGTACTTTATTTTTGATTTTTGCAGCATGCTCCAATGAATTTAATAAGTGATCTGCAAGTTTTTCTTGTACCAGAGGATCCTCTTCTTTCAAGAGCTCCATTGCATACACACGTGCCCAGCTAACAGCTACAGAAAGTTGACTATAATAGACGAGTCATCTTACACTGGACAAGAAATTAAGTATTTCCATACCATCAGAATGAAATACAGCATCCCTGAGTTGTTTCTGGGTATTTTCGATTTCACGTATCTCTTGCTGGTTTCCATAATCAAGTTTTGCAAAAAATTCATTCTGAAAACCGAGTGGTGCAGTACCAGGAACTTTTTCCATTTTATCTGTTTGATAAAAAATATGTTATCGTGTTTCCCTAAAATTATGGAGCTCTTAATCGGGTTCGTTCCTCATGCCGGAGACGGCCCGGGTCGAAAACCAAATCGTTGGTTTTCTAAAATCTTTTCAAGATTTTACCCTCTATTCTCACCCTCATTACGAAGAGTTCGGAATGCCTGAGAGATAAATATTGTCTGATTTTTCCTAAATTATGGAGCGGGGAATCGGGTTCGAACCGACACACCCAAGGGTTGAAGCCTTAGTACACTCACTCAGTTATGTTACCCCCGCAAAGTGGTACGCCCGGACAATCCTTCAGATTTCGGGTGGAGCGTGCGGTATTGTATGAAAAAGTCGAGAAAAGTCAAAGTTTTGTTGGTTTAAAAATTCCTCACTGCATACGAAGCAATGAGGAAATATAAAATCTGTAATCATCTTACTTTCCTACAGCAAATGACTCCGCGAGAAACCCACTAAAAAGTTCCTTGATTTTCCCAAGAATTTCTTTCTTGGACTTCACGGAGATTTCCTTGAGTTGTACAGTACCATTCGAAAGATACTTCGCATCCCAATTTCCGAGTTGTCAGGTACTTTTACGTGCTTCATATTCCTCCTTTGAAAGAGTCTGAGTATGTATATTTCCAAGAATAACTCGTTTAATAGCAATATTTTTCTGGGCTTTATCAGCTCCAAGATGCGTAGAAAATACTTCTCTGAGAACATCTACCCCATCTTCTGTGACATCACTATCAGCGATCTGGAGTATAACTGGACAACGCTTCCCATCTTGAATCTCCTTTGTGTAGATCTTATCGATCGTGAGCTTATCATTGAACTCATGAGCAATCTGTGTCCAGGCAGTTGCATCGTTGGTACCACCTGAGAGTGCGCGAATTTGCTCATTCATCTCTGCCATACGAACAGAGTCAATATCTGTTGCATACGGACTCGTAAAAGAACTATAAGGAAGTCCATTTCCATACAGCATAAAATGTACAGGAATCTCGTAGAGTGGATCCTCGAGCCAATCTCGCAGGTGTGCCTCCAAGTGTTTCATAGCAATAAAAAGTACCGTTGGGATAATATGCACCATCTTATTACTCTTGTACATCTCCATACTTCCCGAGATATCGATCGCAAAAATACAGTCCATCTTTCGATAATCGTCGGTCAGCGCTTCGGTAACTTCATTTTTTTCGTAGAGTGACTTCGTATGAATATCGGTCGCTTCTGGATTGGATGCTATGTATTCACGCAGTCGAGTCGTCGAGAGTTTTCACTTTTTACGAAAATCTGACGTGATAACCTCTCGTCTATCCAGCGTCTGAATTTGTTTCAAGAAAAACTGTACCAGATCCTCGATCATAGCACCTTCACTCGTCAGAATATCTGAAAGAAGTTTTTTTCAACCTTCTCCTACTGGTGCTCATTCGAGGATAGAACTCGTGTCATAGGAAACTTTCTCTGCTGTATTTTTTGCTAATTCTTTGGATTCTTTTGCTGCCTCGTGAGCATCGACATCATCGAGAAAATCGATCTTAGAATCTATATCAGGAGATACGTGAACTGAGTCGCTTCCAGATTGTGG
>CAZRBF010000086.1:2152-4437 GCA_964598195.1 uncultured Candidatus Peribacteria bacterium
TTATAGATCTTGTATCTGAGTGCTGGTGAGATATCGAGTACATGGTCAGTCTCGCGGCCATGTGATGCACAAAAGAGTGCAATGCAATCGATGAGCGAGATATTTTCAGCGATGAATTTCTTGGCAGATTCTGTTCTAATAATACTCTCTTGGAGCAAAGGAAGAATCATAGAAGATTTCTGAAGCATCTTTCGCAAAAATATAAGCTCAGATTCATAAGCGATTTTGAGGGATTTTGCTCGTTCCTGAATAGTTAGATCACTACTCGTTGAAGCTTCAGTAAAAGACGATTGTAAGGCTGTTATAGTAAGAGCAACGGAGGTTTTCCATGGATTTTTGCGTTTTTTGGTATCATCTGCGAAGAGAATGTCGGAAACATGTTTCGGAAGGAGTATATCCTGATCGCGAACCATCGCAGCACGCAAGAGAAAATGCGGAAGCGCTTGAGAAAGTTGACTCTTGCTATAGTCCACTGAATTTGTCGCATTAATTCGACACGACCCCTTCCCTGCCCCGACGAATATGAGATTCTCGTCATACTCTCCATTTGTATCTTCTATGCGATCCGCAAACAGATTATACTTATAAAAATCCTGCAAATGCGCGGCACTAATCGTACTTCCAGAGAACATCTCCACCTCCTTGTTGACGATGATATCATCGATGCAATTAAAGAGCGTATGTAAATGCGAGCCAATAGGAATGCGTTTATCTGTCCCATACGGAATCTGCTCCTTCTGGAGTCCCTCCAAAAATGTCTTCATAGAGACACGTCCCGTTTTCTTGGATTCCATCAGGAGATCACGAAAATGCGAAAGCTCATGAAAGAGTCCAAAGAAGAGATCCTCCCACGTATAGGCAAATTGTGGCCCATCTACCACCCCTGATTGAGCCGTTCTCTGGAGGTTCGTATGAAACACCTGCAACCACTTCTCTGGGATATGGATCACTCGATCCGCGGGAGAAAAGGCAAAAGATGAAGATTTTTTAGAAATCTCATACTTTACTGGCGAAGGCACCGACAGAAACATCCGAAACCGCGATTCCATCCCTGCAACTTTTTCGTGGAAAACCCCGAGGAAGTCGTTGAAATTCTCAGGAATCTGAGTGGAGATATGGGGTGTATGAGTGAGAGTGAGTGGGGGCATGGGAGAGTGGGGTTAATAAGTAAGGTTCATATTGTATTTTTTGACTACTTGACTAATAAGTCGATCATTGATTTTCTTTCAAGTATAATCTAAAGGATGAATGTTCCAATCTGTTCAAAGATCCAATTTCTTGATTCCAGAAAGCCCAACAATTTCTATGAGCTGAGGTAAGGCAAGGTAGTCGAATTTTAGGTTTAGTCCATTTCTGGAAAGATCCAAACTCCTGAGTCCAGAGAGTCATGCTTGTTGAATGAGTAAAATAAAGTTAGTAGCTTCAAAGTTTTTGTAGAGATAATTGGTAGCAAGATTCAAGCTCTTGATTCCGGAAGTTCCGGCTTTTTGGACGAGAGTGATGAAGTCTTGGGCTTCGAGCTTGCCGGAAAGATAATTGTCAGCAAGATTCAAGCTCTTGATTCCGGAAGTTCCGGCTTTTTGGACGAGAGTGATGAAGTCTTGGGCTTCGAGCTTGCCGGAGAGACTGTTATTTCAAAGATCGAGACTTCGGATTCCAGAGAATCCGGCTGTCTTCACAAGTTCGATGGACTCAGGGGCGTCGAGTCTTTCTGAGAGATAATTATACCAAAGGTTCAAAATCTTGATTCCAGAGGATCCGACTTGCTTAATATCTCGAAAGAATTGTTCTTTATTTTCGAATAGTATTCTTTCTGATCTTCAAGCTCCTCTTGAAACTCACTCAATCCTCTCATACACCCGATCCTCCAACTTCAACTCCTTCACTAATTTCTTCTTCATCTTCCCTTTCAATTCCTCACTCTTTCCTACTGTCAAAACTTCCAAATACTCATAAAAGCTCTTCCCAAGCTCTGTCACTACCCCATCTTTTCGGAAAATCTCGTTTTCTAGGATATTCTCGATTTCTGAGTCAGAGAGAAGGAGTCGTTCTTCGTAGTCAGAGAAATCATAGTCTTTTTGGGAAATCTTCAGATCTTCGAGGAGAGTGGTGAGATGAGCTTTTTGTTGCTCGATTTCTTGTTTTTTCTGAAGAACCACTTCCATATCGGAAGGATCAACAAGATTGAGTGCTTCCTGGACTTTGGTGGCAAAGTTTGGAAGCTCAGGAAAAGTCCCTGTGGGAATGAGCGGAGTCTGTGTTTCTGGGAAAGTGGGAGTGAGTGG
>CAZRBF010000087.1:0-4393 GCA_964598195.1 uncultured Candidatus Peribacteria bacterium
TACTATGGACTCATCTATATCTGGTGAACCTATAACGACCTCATCGGACTCCGCCTCATTGTACGAAAAGATCAGGTGTATTCTTATGTACTCAACTTCGACCGAAACATGAGCCAGAAGATATTTCTGGATTGTCTCAAGCGAACTCACACACTTGCCAGTCATCCCGAGGTATATGGTAGCCTCTTCAATAACTGTACGACCAACATTATAAAACATTGTACCGACTGCCTGGGTATTCGGTATCCATCGTTTGACTACCGAGTTATACTTTCTGGGAAAATTGAGGGGTATTTGAAGGATATGGGGTGGGTGAAGGAAGTTATAAGACTGAAGGATTGTTAGGTATTGGAAAATTTCATCCGATGACGTCGAAAATATATGTATCCAATAATACACCCTGACACAAAGCCACCGAAATGAGCATAATTATCGATATAGGATACAGCAAAACCCGATATCACCTGGAGAATTGCAGAAATAATCATAACCCAGGAAAGATCCTCCAGGTTTTCACTTAAATTTTCGCGTTCAAGCATATAGAATATCGAAACAAAACCAAACATACCAAAAATTGCCCCAGATGCTCCTATCGCAGGCATAGTTCCGAGATAATACGAGGTAAGTCAAGCAAGGAACCCTGTTGCAATAAAAACAATCATCGAATCTAAAAAACCAACAATCCTAAAAGAAATAAGACCGAGCAAATAAAGGAATAGCATATTCCCTACAAGATGTTCTATTCCTCCGTGAAGAAATATAGAAGAAACTATCCCTAGTGGATTTCCTCATAACCGATAATTTGAGTATTTAAATGTAAAATTCGTCATATCTACAGAATCTCCGAGGGAAAATAGTCCGTTCATTATTTGTATAACAAACACAGCAATACATAGTCACCCAACAAGAAGAAAGAACGGATTGAAGTAGGAAAAAGCAGATTCGATATTACATCGATTCTGCTTTTTCAATGCTTCTGGACAAATTTCAAGAGTATCAAGGGTAATATCAATATAATCTGCTTCCTGAGGAATTTGAGTCATTGGCTATTTTTATAGGAATTAACGTTTCTCTCCAGTATCGAGCAAGACAGCTGTACAGAGAGCAAATTGTCTAGGAATAATATATGTAGGATCACTCGTCATATCGAGTGAGTAATTATCAAAAAGTTCATATTTTCTTTTGAAATATCCAATAATTTGTGATGAATTTATATCTTGGGTTACATCCAAAAATATGAAATTTGTTCTTATGAATTGTCCATAGGGTAATAGACGCCTGAGAAGTCCTAGAATAATAGAATCTTCTTTTATAATTATATGTTTTCAAGCAAATTCTATATGCCACGTTTTTCGGAGAATATCCGTAAAAATGTTTTTTCGAAATTTTGCCACGGTACTTCCAGAAGCATCACGAAGTGTGTAGTTTTGATTGGGAAATTCTATCTTTTTATCCTGAGTTATGATAAATTCAGGTTTTTGATTATCCGCATCCTTCTCTGAAAAGAAAAACTCGATATGACGCTTGGGTGAAAGATAGATAATTGTAACAATAGCTCATACAAAAGCCAGAATAATTCCTATAATAGCCGTATCATCACTCATTAGCTGAGTCAATATCATAAGTAGTATGAAAAACGCAATAATTCCAGCAAAAATTGCCCCCATTCTTTTCCAGAAATACAATCGTCTAATAGAGAAGAAGATATCACTATTTTCATTGTTCTTAATATAATATTTTTCGTTAATGGCGATTCTTTTTTGCTTCACTCAGTATATATGATTTTTAAAAATCCCCTGTTCATGTGCCATGCTCGTTTGTACTTCTGGATTTTTTTCATTCATAGATATATTGCTGTTTAAAGAGATCTCGGGAGTGGTTTTTTCTTCTAGGCTAGCATCAACTCCATTAATTACTTCTTTAATTGGTATCATAAAAATAGTCTGACAATTCGGGCATTTGGCATTTTTTCCAGCAAATTCGTCCTTAAGGTTAAAGTTAGCATGACAATTCGAACATGAAGCGGTAATCATAAAATGAATAAATTATTAAAATAGAATATAAAACACTCTTACTGTAACATTCTTTGTAATAGAAAGCAAAAAAATGAACGAAAATTGTTTTCGTTCATTTTTTAATGTAAATAATCTATTTTTATAACGTAATAGTCTCTTTTTCCATAGAATTATTGAGCGATTGATCTACCATATTGCTTGCCATAATTGGGTACATAATATAAGGAAAAATCAAAGCGAGTAATGTTGATCCAACACCATTTCCTGTTCTTTTTGAGATGCTATGAACTACCATGATACTGAGTATGAGCCCAGGAATTATAAAAGCAATCATCCCAAGGATAATCCAGAGTACCCAGATTCCATCTTTTCCTCCCGCTTTTACGAAAGAATACATCTGTACCAATGGAATGAATGCAAGCCAAGGATACGGTTCGCCTCATTTTTTATTGATCGTATAGAGCCCCCATGCCATAAGGAGAAATAAAACAAGCTGGAAAATACCTCCAACAGCTCCAATATTACCAACCATATCCATTACTGATGGATTTAAAGATGCCGACCCTACGATTTCTGGTTCCATAAAATAAAAGATTAAAAATAAAATTTGTGTTTTATGACACGAAGCGTATTATACAAATATATTTCATAACGCAAATTATTTATGATTCCAAAGGAAAACTTCCTTGACCGGATGGAACAGGCATTTATGATGCTAATAAATCGGAAGGATATTCTTGCATGAGCTGCTATCATATACTGATGAATGCCCGTTGCCACGATAATGCTCTGGAAAATCTTCATCAGTCTTGTAAATTTGGATGCTTTTTTCACTCATTCTGCTAATTATATCATAATCATCGTTGCCCTTCTTGCATGGCTTGCTCTCATATTTATCCAGATCGGAATATTACTCTGATTTATAAAGTATGTTGCAGAATTATACAAGTGATCTCCCGTTGATCTGAAGGATTCCATGATATTTGGAATACAGAGAATATGGGCATCTTGCTATACATATTATTATATTTTTCTCTATACACTCCTCATTCCTTCATTATTTTTTATCGGATGACTTTTACTCATATTAGTGGACTTGATAGGCGGAAAAATTAGCTGGTCAGAATGATTTCAATGAGGGCAGTATGCAAATATCTGACTCATTTTCTTTGGATTATCATTTTGCCTCACCCTCTATTTTGCTATTTACCGATGAATAAAATCGACATTTGCGATCTATAAAGCAGTAGACAATGATGATTTTACAAAAAAATCTTTTGAGGACTCTATAAAACTTAGTGACAATAAATGGGTACGAGTATTTTGGAATCTTCTAGGAGTAGGACTTATTGTAGGACTTGCAATGTCTATTTTTAATGGTATCTTTTCCATCGGATGATCTTCACTCGACATGGATAGTATGCAGGCAATGCAAAAGGGGGATGTTACGAGTATAAAATATATCTTGCAAGGTATTTCGCCTTTTGGAGTTTGAATAGTACTTTCGAGCATACTCGGTGGTATCGGATGAATATTTTCGATTACTTTTACATATTTATTTTTTAAGAGATTGGAGTTTGAGTCACAAAATAACACAATAGAATAGTTCTAACAAACCAAGAAAATTTTCATTTAAGAAAAATATTTAGGATAGAAATCGCACCAGTACCTCGGTCATTTTTTGGCGTACTTCTTGCACCATTTTTCTCCGTACAAGCCTGGATCCTCATTTATATAATACTTATTTTTGTATTTATTGGCAACTCCATATCTTCATTCAAAAACTGAGCAGGATATGAAAAAAATCGCACTTTTAACGAGGATACTTCTTGATATGAAGAGGAGTCCTGAGAAAAGACTGGCGAGATAGATTATCGTTTGCCATCGAGTAAAGAGTAATTTCTACAATTTATAATAAGAGCCCCTACTTGATGTAGGGGCTCCTTATTGGATGGCAGGAGAAATTTATGAAAAATTTTTCCAGGCGGGGTCGCCATTAAGCCAAGGGCTGAATTGTGCCCAGCACGTAAGCCCTTCTTTTTGTATACGACTTAGTATCTGAGTAACTCCATCCTGGTCTTTGGATTTTTCAAACTGGTCTAATGTCTTGCAAATTCTTGCCCGACTGGATGTGTTTTCTGGCAACTGAAGCTGCTTTGCAATTTTGTCTAATAGACCATTTTTTGTTGCAAATTGTCTTTTTGTTGCCGCCCCGTTACTAAAAGCTGTTTCGCCATAAGTCATTTTTTTCTCCTTCCACCTTGAACTCACTCAGATGGAAAAAATAATTAAAGGAAGTGAGTCCCTATGCTATTTTCCTCATCCGTAGAAGAGTGCTTATCAATATATATAAAAAAACTATTTTGTCAAAACATTTC
>CAZRBF010000088.1:0-4312 GCA_964598195.1 uncultured Candidatus Peribacteria bacterium
CTTCTCACCTCACCCCCAACCCCTCTCAACCTCACTCTTCTCACCTCACCCCCAACCCCTCTCCTAGGAGGAGAGGGGAGATGTATGTATAAAATTCTTGTTTTGACTTATTAGTGATATCCTCATTTTTCAGACGGATTGTCCGAATACCAATAGATTCAAGAAAAGTATTACGAATATTATCATATTCTTTTCTGTCTGGGCTATTGTGAATATCTCAATCAATCTCGATTGCTACTTTCGTAGTGGCACAATAAAAATCGAGGATATATCTTTGTACGGCATGTTGTCTGCGAAATTTCCATCATTTTAGTTGTTCATTACGAAGATATTGCCAGACAATCTCTTCTTCTTTTGTTGCTTCTTTTCTCATTTCTTTCGCCAAGCATTGTACATATTCTTTGCTATTCATTCTCTCATATCAATATTCATCTTTATTCCCCTCGCCTTCTAGGAGAGGGGTTGGGGGTGAGGTGGAAAGGATTGAGTCTTGAGTTAGGTGGTGAGGTTCATTAAGGAGGGACTCCTTACTCAAATAATGCACACTCATACTTGCGGACAACTCCTGTATATAAAAATACCCGAGAAGATGTTCCAGGGTGTGACCGAGAGGTATTTTGATTTCGGTTCTATCTATTCGGAAAACCGTGGGATTGTTGGTGGGTGTGAGTATCCAATTATTCCGCTTGGCACGCACTTGAAAATCCTCCACACTGATCCGATTCGTATTAACACGTATCGTCTTTGGAAGTGGTTTTGTGAGTGATTCTAGAAATTTCGCAAGTACTTCTGGTTGTTCAGCGAAGAAATTTTCTCGGAAATATTCCACGAAACGGTTATTGATTTCGGATTTATGTTTTTTCATAGGGCAAATTTAATCTTTTTTTGGAGGGAAAATATATGAGGCAAGAATAGAAAGAGACAAGAATCAAATGATTATACCAAGAGAAAGGAGTATGGGAACAGGAAAATATCCGGAGATCAGCATCTTGATTCACACAAAACCGAGAACTCCTGCGAGTCAGTATTTGAGATAAACAAAACTTCCTATCATTCCAGATAGTGCAAAATAGAGAGATCTGAGTCAGAGTATGGCGAAAATATTACTCGTATAGACGATGAACATATCGTTTGAGATCGCGAGAATTGCGGGTATGGAATCTATTGCAAATATGAGATCGGTAAATTCTATCATAACAAGAGCAACAAATAGGGGGGTTGCCAGTCTTTTTCCGTTATCTATGGTAAAAAACTTCCCATCATCGGTATGCTTGGATATTGGTATGAGTTTTTTCAGTAATTTTACAATGGCTTTTTCCTCAAGATCGATCTCCTCTTTGCTTTCAAAAAGCATTTTAATTCCCGTGATTATGAGGAATACTCAAAAAATGTATATCACCCAGTGGAATTGTTCTATAATCTTGACTCCCGCAAATATAAATACTGCCCTCATGACGAGTGCTCAAAGAATTCACCAAAAAAGAATCTTGTGCTGGTAGACTTTTTTTATCTGGAAATAGCTAAAGACCATGATGAATACGAAAAGATTGTCCACACTCAGGGATTTTTCTATGACATACCCGGTCAAGAACTGCAAAGCTTTTTCGCTTCCGAATCCCAGGTAGATAAGTCCACTAAATACGAGCGCAAAGGAAATCCATACAACACTCCAGATCATCGCTTCTTTTACTTTTATCTCATGAGTCTTTTTATTAAATACTCACAGGTCGAGCGCGAGCATGATAAAAACAAAAACAAAAAATCCAATCCAGTAATATGTTTGCAGTTCCATGGGTTTTTTAAAAGTGAGTAAAATAATATTCTATTTGTGGTATTGTTATGTCTGGGGCTTTTTTTGTTCGTCTGCCTTCTTTTTCTTCTCTTCTTTCATTCGTTCTTTGTATGCTTCTTGATCTTTCTTGAACTTCTTCTCCTCCTCGACGATCTTGGTCATATAGTCGTTGATCTTCTTTTCGACAAATTCAACTGGCTTGGAGTACTTTTCTCGACTCACTTTTACGATAACATCCCTCTTCTGTTCAGGGTGTGGGATACGGAGTTTAATCGGTCCAAATGTGGTGGCAGAGAAAACTTTGGAGGGCATTCCATTGATGAGGAGCTTGGTGTAGATGTCATATTTTCTGAGGTTGACGAGATCATTGGTAGAGACCACTTCTTCGTCCATGAGTCCGGATAATACGGCTGCATCGGTAAAACCGACCTGAAAACTTGTAATAGTTCCGACATTTCCGAATACCGCTCAGCGTACCGTGTCTGGCATCTGCTCTATGAACTGATTCGCCATGACGAGGTTGAGTTTATATTTTCGTGCTTCAGAAAGTATCGTCGCAAATGAATCGGTGGCAAAGTTTTGAAATTCATCGACATAGAGGTAGAAATCTTCACGCTTATCTTCCTCGATATCGGCTCGTCCCATCGCTTCGATCTGGAATTTAGTAACCATCATGGCTCCAAGGAGAGCACTCGAATCTTCTCCAATCTTTCCTTTGGAGAGATTGACGATAAATATTTTCTTGTTATCCATGATCCATCGCAGGGAAAATGGGTTTTTTGGCTGACCGAGAATGTTTCTGAGAAGCACACTCGAGAGAAATTGACCGACTTTATTCAGGATAGGGCTCACCGCCTCGACCATTTGCTTTGGTTCCATGGCTTCAAATTCGCTGGTCCAGAATTTCTCCATCATAGGGTCCTGGATCTTCTGGATGATCTTTCGACGAAATGATGTCTGCGTAAGCATGAGCGGGATGGTCATCAGGGTCGAATCCGGAACCTGCAGAAGGGTGATGATGGTATTACGAAGGATATACTCAAGACGTGGTCCCCAGCTCTCGGCAAACATTTTCTTAAATATAGACAGAAGTCCAGATGCGACAATAGGCTGGAGTTCTTTTGGAACACTCTCGAGCATATTGAAAGCAATCGGATTTTTGTAATCCGATGGATCAAAGACGATGACATCGTTGGTCCTCGATTTTGGTATATTTGACAGGATGGTATCTGCGAGGTCTCCGTGTGGATCGATGAGAGCCACTCCTCGTCCTTTCATGATATCGTCATAGATCATGTTTTCAAGCAGGGTAGACTTCCCCATACCGGTCTTACCGATGATATAGACATGACGTCTGCGATCGGTTGGGAGCATTCCAAATTCCGTTCTACCTCCGCGGAAATTCGTGATCCCAATAGGAGTCACGTCTTTCTTGTTGGTGACGAGCGGGAGATTTTGCGGTGGCTCAAGCATTTTGGTCGTCACCCAGTTGATTCCCGGAGTTTGCACATAGATAGTCGGCAAATGCACCAGTCCCGCAAGTTCTGCAGAATTGAGGATAATACTCTTTTTCCCAGTTCGACTTACGAGCTCTGAATGAGTATCTTCATGTGCCTCACCCTCGAGCTTAAAACCATTTCCTCCGGAGATGGAAAATATATTGAGCGATGAAACGGCTTCCTTGATCGTAACTTTCGAGGTCATGCCATCGGTTCCAAAACATCCGATATTGATCCCAACTGAGAATCCGAAACTCGCAAGCTTTCGGTCGATAGGATCATTTTTATCCTTCACGGGTGCTTCAGCTTCGTGCCCATGCGGACGAACCACCAAAAGCACGAGTTTTATGAGCATCACAATAGGGAAGAGCCCGATCTTCCAAATCAGTGCATATTTCGATAAATATGCCTTCTTGAGCCATTTTGGATAATGAGAAGTGAGAATAGCAATCTTTTTTGGGTCTTTCCAGCTGCTATCATGAATCGGAGAGAATCGCACCTGGATCACCTTTGTATCATGTTTTCCACCCTTTTGAAGCGCACTGGTAATGGACGAAAAAGGATCCACACTTTCTTTTTCTGACTTTTCCTTGAAGTCGGTATAGATCTTGATAGGGAAGATATATGGTTTAACAAGTGCCAGCTTTCCAATATATCCCGTTTCCTTCGGTATATAGTCATCAACCTGTCGTATCTCTATGTTTGGATAGTGAGCATAGATCTGATTCTCGAGAAACTCAGCATAACTGCTATCAACCACGAAAAAGAACCGGATAACCCCGCCAATATTCGCTATCTCGAAACTAAACTCTGGAGCTGAGTATGTTTTAGAAAAAAAAGTCTTATGTTCTTCCAGGGTATTGTGAAAAATATTCAAAATCTGCTCCGCCATAAAAACCCCTTTCTCATTGAGGCGATCGACCGATACTTCGAGGATAGTTTTGGTTTGTATGGTGTTCATGGAATGCATGATGGGTGGATTTGTTTATTTTATTGTATGGAAAAGTGATTTTTTGGCAAG
>CAZRBF010000089.1:0-2445 GCA_964598195.1 uncultured Candidatus Peribacteria bacterium
GCGACGCATATTGGAGTCGCGCTTGCGGCGGCAGGACAAGATACCGATACCGGGGCCAAGGTTATCCATATTGGAGAGTGCACCACTTCAACTATTCTCTCAAAATCTCTCTCCAAGGACTGAGGTCGAGCCACCTATCGTGGACTCCTCGATATCAAACCATCGGCGATAGGGTCTACTTCTAAGGTGGAGTGTGATGGACTTATAATGGACCCACAATCGAAGAGTGATACTTTCCCCGATATTCGTGTCGGAAATAGTTCCTCAACCGTTGCCCACGAGGCAAGTGCTGGGAAGATTTCCGAGGAATCTCTCTTCTACATGCGGAGTCGCGGGATTGATGAAGAGGCAGCCAAGACCATGATCGTCAACGGTTTCCTCTCCCCAGTCGTCCGAGAACTCCCGCTCGAGTACGCAGCAGAGATGAACGTGCTCATAGCGATGGAGATGGAAAAATAAATACAAAAAAACCCGAGACACGCTCGGGTTTGGGTGGGTGATAATCCCTCAAGGATTTTCACGGTAGTTTTGCCACCATCCGTGTCCTCTAAATATGTCGCGAAAAGAAATACACACAAAGGGTTTACCCTCTTCCATTGTCATGACATGACCATAGGCATCCAATTCCCGGGAAAAATTTTCCTGAAATTCTTGGCCTTGTCCAATCATAAGACCAGAGACGTCCGTTCGGATTTCTTTCCGGGCTGTCATTTTTTCGATAACTTCTCTGGCAAGAGTTTTAATCCCATAGTTCTGGGTATCAGTTTTCTCTGTCATAATATGCCCCTTCGCAATTTTCATAACCACCACAAAGCATATATCAAAATGATGTACGCCGGATGATTACTCTATAGCCTTATATTCAAACCCTATGAAAAGTCAAAAATCTTTACACTATCTTCACACTCTTGCGCCCATTATAGAGATTCCTGTTCAGGAATCTTGGATTCTTCTGGACGAGGCAAATAATGACACGGAACAGGTTATCGTCCTTGCTGAATGAGCACGGCTTGATCTCTATAGTGCTCGGACAAGTGGAAGACTGCAACTGCAGATCATCCATCGATGAGCCAACAGTATTTCGCATATCCGATGTGGATTTCATTCTTTTGCCTCCGCACCTTACCCCAACCCTCTCCTAGCAGGAGAGGGGGTAGGAAAAATAGAAGCCATTATTAAGAGCTCATTTGAAGCGAGTCATTCGACGAGCGAAATTCATATACTGTCTCTCGCAGAGACGGGAGGGGAAGTTTTGCTTGATAGTACCATAGATATCAAAGAGTGAACCAGTGGTATTGTCTGACGTCTCAAAGAACGACATATTTTTCTCGGATCAGGTGGAAAGATTCGTGGGATTCCTGCCCTTGTAGTCCATTCTGACGATATAGAGGCAAGCCATGCTCTCGCGATCGATCGTATATCCGACGAAGAACTTTTTTATCTCAGAAGTCGTGGTTTTACCCGTGATGATGCGACTGGACTCGTGCTTGACGGAGCTGTTTCTCTGATATTTGATGGACTCTCGGGAGTTCATGAAGATATTTATAATCGATACAAAGACACTCTCCTTTGAATGAAATAAGAAGACTTTTCTATAAAAATTCTTGCATAAACACTGTTTTCGACTATATTCCTGTGTATTATATCCCTACAATTTTTTATCATGCAAAAGATTCGTAAATGTATTATCGCAGCAGCTGGGTATGGAACTCGGTTTCTCCCTGCAACCAAGGCTATGCCAAAGGAGATGCTTCCGATTGTCGATAAACCAGTTCTTCAGTACCTCGTAGAGGAGGCAGTGGCTGCTGGTATTACCGATATTGTTATCGTTACAGGGCGGGGAAAGCACTCGATCGAGGATCATTTCGATACCTCTTTTGAGCTTGAGTACACACTTGTTGAGAAGAAAAAGCATGCACTTCTTGCCTCTGTTGAGGGTATTCCAAATCTTGCACGTATCGCATATGTACGACAACCCATCCCACGAGGTGATGGAGATGCTATTCTCAGAGCTCGACCATTTATCGGAGATGAGCCTTGTCTCGTGCTCTTCGGAGACGATCTTATCAAGTGAGAAAAAGGTGGTGCATCACAGCTTGTTCAGGCGTTTTCACACAAGCAGTCTCCGATTATTGCTCTGGAAAAGGTTTCAGATGATAGAGTATCATCATATGGTATCGTCGAGCCACGATCTTCAGATCGTCGAATGCACCTCGTTGAAAAGTTTCTCGAGAAACCACTCTCAACAGAAACCACTTCGAGACTCGGAGTTATCGGAAAATATATCATCACCCCTGAGGTTTTTGATTACATAGAAACTGCCGCATGATCTGCGAGCAAAGACGGAGAGCTCCGCCTTGCTGATGCGTTTGCTGCTATGGCAGCCGATCGAGATATATATGGACTTGAGATCGAAGGAGTCCGTTATGATACGGGTGATAAATT
>CAZRBF010000089.1:2545-4305 GCA_964598195.1 uncultured Candidatus Peribacteria bacterium
GAAATCATCCTTCTCTATAAGCCACAGTTTGAGGTAGGGGCAGAAAACCTTCGGAAAACAGGTGTCCCAAAAACAGACCTCATTGTGGAGCGAAAGTTCAAAGAGTTTCAGGGTATTCTTGTTGATAAATGAATACAGATCAAAAAAATATCTCCTTCAGCAATCGAGGGTGAAGCGGGAAATAAAGAGTTCATGATGTGGTTGCAAAAAAAAGAGAGCTAGTTGCTCTCTTTTTGTGCCTGTTCGTTGAAGAGGTAGAGTATCTTCGCGAGCTCTCCGCGTGTGATTGCTTTGTTTGGTTCAAAGTTCTTGCCCTTGATTCCGAGATACTTGGCAAAAGTGTTGATATACACCATGTGTGAACTCTTTTTGTTTACATCCTTGAATAAACTATATTTCGTCGTATCGAGTGGGATTCCAGAGGTTCGAATGAGAAGTGTAATAGCCTCAGCTCTTGTGAGTGAATCATTTGGGCGGAAATAATTACCCGTAACGACAATCTTTTTTGTGAATGCTCTTATAAGTGCCTGGTTGAGTTCATCGGACGGCAGTATATCGAGATAAGGGAGTTCTATATCGGTATTTATTGCTTCACTTGCAAAGAGTCGGTCATAGAGGAGGATGGTTTCAGATCGTGAGATACGATCATTGGGGTGAAACCCACCATCTTCGGCGTACCCACGGGCCACATTTGCTTCCCGCAGGTATTTAGTCGCGAGGTAGTACGGTGAATCGGTCGCGATGTCACTAAAAATGTGCTCGCTGTCTGGTACAAAAGTTGAGAGAGTTTTTGTTGGTTCTACCACACTTTCTATTACTGGGGCGACAGTCGGTTCTGGAATACTGACAATAGGTTCTTTGACTGGCTCTACTACAATAGGAGTAACAGTTGGTTCTTTCACAGGTTCTACCACCGGAGCAGTTTCTATCTTTGGAATGACCGTTTCGACCACGTTACTATTTGGAATAGTTGTATCGACAACTGTTTCCGTAGACACAACGAGTGGCTCTTTTTTCTCTTCGAGAATTACAGGCTTTTCTTTTGGGGCAGAACCCAGAAATGGATGATCTTTAATGAAAGACATAGGATGAACCGTGTAGCGAATAGCATTTTCCTTTCCGAGTCCGACATTGATAGCCCCAAAGAAATCGAGTCCGAGATCACTCGCCTCCCTGAATGTATAGGGCCAATAGAGATGAAATGGCGAAGTACTTTTATCGATCTGAAAGTGTAGGTGTGGAGTCGTGGTTATCCCTGTCATTCCGACTTTTCCGAGAACCTCACCACGCTTGATCTTGGTTCCTTCGATGGCGATGATTTCTGAAAGATGCTCATATCCCGAATAGAGTGTTTCTTTTACCCCATTCATATCTACATTATCATGTCGGATTATGACATATTTTCCATCACCCGTGTCAGTATCTTTTACTTTTACCACGACACCATTTGCGACAGACAGAACAGGCGTGCCAATCGGTGCTCGAATATCTACTCCGGCATGACTTCCATCGTATTCGGCATAGTTTCCACGATAACTTCCCATATATACGACAGGGTATGTGTAACGAAGAATAGTGGCACTTGTTGTTTTTTGGAGACTATCAGAAAGTAATTCTAGATTATATTCAGGAATTTCTATAAAATCATCAATACTCCCACTGGCAAATGGTCGAGATTTATTCATGTTTTCAGGCTTTGACCAGTCTGGTATGTAGGCAATAGGGGAGACCGCACCATCAAAAGGATCTGATGCGATATT
>CAZRBF010000090.1:0-4292 GCA_964598195.1 uncultured Candidatus Peribacteria bacterium
AGAGCAACTGTAAGTTCATCTATTGTTGGATCAAACTTAAAAGTTGTACCGTCTGCGAGGAGTGCTATACGAATACCGGCAACTGGCCCCTCAAACTCGGTAATTCCCGCAAGTTGCAGTGCAAGCGATGCTCCAGTAATACCATAAAACCCGTAATCAGAAGTCCCTGAAGACGACATGATGGTTGAAATAATCTGGATATCGTTGACAGTTCCTTTTGGGAACATCGGGCGAATAGGACGATCGATCATACGGCTATTCAAAATGGCTGCTTCCGAAGGGCGTCATTCTCGCTTCATAAAGCGGTTTCCACCGATCTTCCCGGTTGCATAATACTTTTCCTGAAACTCGACAGAGAGTGGGAAAAAACTCGCACTTTCATTCACTTCCTCTTTGATTCCTACTGTTGTCAAAAGGTAATTCCCTTCCTCATCACGAATCACGACCGCACCATCCGCGAGGAGAGCCAATCGTCCAGATTCAAATGTAATCTTCTTCCCACCAATGTCGTATGTCTTGGTAACCATTGCCTTGGTGAGGGCATTCTGATCAGAGATTCCTGCTATCATAGAATATGAAATATAATAATATAAATCTTCTTTCCTCGGGAGATAGAAAGAGTGGAGAGATACGAACGAGAAGACATTCTCGACCCTATCCCGCATCCCTTATTCTATGGGCTACGAAAAAAGAATCGGGGAGATTATATGGAAAAACCAGGAAAAAGAAAAAGAAAAGAGAAAAGAGACCGAATCTATGAGACCGGTCTCCCCCTATCATCATCTTTCATATTCTGCAGATATCACACAAACTCCATTAATCTCGAGACCGGTCTCTCTTTATTTCTGCTTTATTCCATATATGGAGATACCAAGAATACTTATAATAATCGCACTACACATGAGGCAAAGCGGACAGTATGACCCAATATAGAAAGCCTCCTGGTAGATAAAATAGCCGTTAAAACAGATTCCTCCAGCCGCCATTCAGGCGAGAATATGGAAAGGTTTTCGGCATATCCCGAGGTATCCGAGGAGAGCTATGAGGAATATGATTGGGTACACCACCATGGCAATCGCCGGAAATGGAAGCCCGAAAATCTGAGCTCTTGGGGAAAGAAGGACATTCGAACACGAGAATGTAGAGTTTATATCACAGAAGGTCGCATACGACCCTGCTGATTCTGCCATCTTGTCCTTCAGAGTATATGCCTGATTTGTGAGATATACCGCATTACCAAAGGCAATAGTCGCAAGCACCATAACGGTAATAAAAAGTTTTTTCATAGAAGATTTGTAAACAAAATAAACTTATAATTTCAATACTTCATCAATAATTCTAAAAAAATCTTCTTTGGATTTAAAGTTCATGATTGTACCATTGAGGTATACAGATGGGGTTCCACGAAGTCCCATAGCTTCGCCCTCACTTTTTTCTTTGGCTATCTGATTCAGATACCATCCTTCATCCATACTCTTTTGCAACTCTATAGGATCGAGTCCAACTTTCTGCCCGAGAGCGACACGCTCTTCGTCAGTCACTTTATCCCCCTTTTTTTGATCTTCGAGTGCATACATCTCGAGACTAAATTCCCAGTATTTTCCTTGAGACAGGGCGTAAAGAGCAGCAAGCGCATCACGCTCAGCGTTTTTGTGTTGAGTAAGAGGAAAATTCTTGTATGTTACGGTGATTTTATTGGTTTTTACATATTTTTCGTAGAGTTCCTCTCCAATGGTTTTCTCGAAATAGATACACGCAGAACACTCATAATCAGCAAAAATCGTGAGTTGTACTTTACTTGATGGAGCGCCAAAAACAGCACTTTCGATGTTTTTAGAAACCTGAGGAACCACAGGTGTTGGTTCGCCGCAGGAGATAAGTATGAATGGCAGTAGGAGTAAAAGAAATTTTTTCATGAAAATAGAATAAAAGAATAGAGAAGGAAATATACAGATATTAGAAGAATTTGCAAAATATTTTGCTTTTTACCTCATATCACATACAATATCCAGTCATATATAATACATGTGACGATATCTTATCCTTCACTCTTACTGCCTATGCTTACACTCCCTACTCTCCCCTATTCGCTGGATGAACTTGAGCCATATCTCTCCAAGGAGACTCTTGAATATCATTATGGAAAACACCACAAGACGTATGTGGATAATCTGAATAACCTGGTTCCGGGAACAGAATATGAGATTAAGACACTCGAGGAGATTATTAAAACCGCCCCTCTCGGTCCAGTTTTTAATAATGCCGCGCAGATTTGGAACCACACATTTTACTGGGAAAGTCTCGCACCAGAAGGGTACCGCGAAAAGAGAGCAGATCAAGGAAAGACTTTTGTCTTTCATGCGGGAAAAGTTGTTCCCAATGCCCCGACAGAAAATAGCCAACTTTCTGAGTCTATTCAGACAAAATGGGGGTCTTTTGAAGCATTCCAAAAAGCCTTTAGCGATGTCGCGATAAAAACATTTGGTTCTGGATGGGCCTGGCTCGTGAAAAAACCAGACGGTTCACTCGATATTGTTTCTACATCCAATGCTGCAACACCACTCACAGGACAAGATATACCGCTTCTGACTTGTGACGTCTGGGAGCATGCCTACTACATAGACTATCGAAATGCTCGAGCAAAATACCTCGAAAATTTCTGGCATATCGTTGACTGGGACAAGGTGGAAGAGCGATACGGAAATTAAGCACAAAAAAACTTTCAGATTTCTCTGAAAGTTTTTTTATAGGTTCGAATTAGATAGCTTGAACATCAACAGCCATAGGACCCTTTTGTCCATCTTGAACTTCAAAAGAAACTTCCATTCCCTCTGCAAGAGCATTGAAACCATCAACCTTATCTACACATCCTGAGAAGTGAAAGAAAAGATCCTTGTTTCCGTCAGCTGGAGTGATAAAACCAAAACCTTGCTGCTCCTTCTTAACCTTAATAATTCCGTTCATAAAAATGAAAAAAAAATAATAAAACCATGTAGGGGGTGAAAATTCTAACAAACTTCTGCTTCCGTACACTTATAAACATTGTATGGTAAAAAATAAGAAATGCAAATAAAAAAACACTTTTATTGAATTTCTTCTCTGAGGGTATCAACATCACCTGCTCAAAGGAGCACTATGATGGCACTGTCTGGATTTTCTTTGTCATATTTTCAAATAATATCACTGGTATTTTTGAGACCACCTCCATTCTGTACAAATGGATAACGAGTTTTTAGGGTTTCTACAAAACGAGAAGTCGTCATATAAGCGATGTCCTTATCACTATCTCGTGAACAATAAATATCAGGGATAATAAGCTCATCTACAGCATCAAAAGCTTCCACAAAGCCCGAGAGGAGCTCGCGAGTTCGGGAATGCTGATGTGGCTGAAATACTACAAAAAGTTTTTTGTGTGCATATTTTTCACGAATAGCCTCGAGTGTTAATCGGATCTCGGTTGGATGGTGCCCATAATCTGACATGAGAATATTTCCAGATGCCGTCGTACGAACAATCTCGGATCGCCTCCAGCATCCGGTGTAGGAATCCAGTTTCTTTACTATATAAGCACTATCAAGCTCCAGAAGCTTTCCGACAACAAAAGCAAGTTTTGCATCGAAAAGGAGGTGGTCACCAGGAACCTGAAGGTTCATAGGAGGAAATAGAGAAAAAACACCGTTTGCATCATACCACCCTTCATGATTCACACGAATCGGCTGAGCCCCAGTTTGGGAAAAATCGAGTTTCTTGGTACTCTCATCATCCATATCATACACAACATATCCACTGGTCTGATTGATAATAGACTGAAAAGCAGAGATATAATCCACAAGATCATGATAATAGTCGAGATGATCGAGTTCGATATTGGTAATAACGGTAATATACGGACGATAGGCGAGAAATGCTCTCTTGTATTCGCAGGCTTCTATGACAAAATAGGGAGAATCCTCGATATGCAGATTGGAATTTCCGAGCCCGGGCACTTGTGTACCAACGAGCGTGGATCACCCGACGGCTGATCATGCGAGCATAACCCCGGTCATGGCTGTGGTCGTTGACTTCCCATGACTTCCCGTGATAGCAATACACTTCTTGGTATTCACTATCTCTGCGAGTGCTTCAGGATAGGAGGCCATGGGAATGTGTCTCTCTACTCAGGCAATCATCTCGACATTGTTTCTATGCCCCTCCTCTAGGGTATCGGCGGTACCGAAAACAGCCTTGGTATATATAATCCGATCGGTTTCTGGTAGGATATTTTCTGCAGAGTGTCCAATATGAATAGTCAT
>CAZRBF010000091.1:0-2318 GCA_964598195.1 uncultured Candidatus Peribacteria bacterium
ATGGTGGGCCCACCTGGGATTGAACCAGGGACCAATCGGTTATGAGCCGACTGCTCTAACCACTGAGCTATAGGCCCAAATATTACTTTTATCTTAAAAAATGGCGGTGGATGAGGGATTCGAACCCTCGCGGCACTTTACAGCGCCCTACAGGTTTAGCAAACCCGCCTCTTCAGCCACTTGAGTAACCCACCGTACAAAAATTACTGATTACTAATTACAAATTAAGTAACCACTAACCAGTAAATATTTATTATTATAATGGCGGAGGAACAGAGATTCGAACTCTGGAGGACTCACATCCTGACGGTTTTCAAGACCGTTGCAATCGACCACTCTGCCATCCCTCCGCAGGTGCTTTTTTATCGAAGCGGGAGCATTGTATAGAAAAAGCTTTCATTGTCAAAAAATTTTCGAAAGAAGTTGCTTGCTTTTGGCTCCTTTTTTCATATTATGTCGTCATATTTTCCAAACACACCAAACAATGAACCAATTAAATGAAACTGGAGAGATTATGCGTCTTCAGAAATACATGAGCCAGGCATGAGTGTGCTCACGAAGAAAGGCCGAGGAGTACATCACTCGTGGGCTTGTTCTGGTGAATGGGGAAAAAGCTACTCTTGGGATGTCCGTCAATCCAGAAGAAGATGAGATTATTATCAATGACAAGGTTATCGAGGAACGAAGCGAGCTTGTGTATTATAAGCTCAACAAGCCTCGCGATATTATTACGACCTGTAAACAGGATGGTGAATCTTCTATCCTCGACGTGGTGGATATTCCTGAACGCGTATTTCCCATTGGTCGACTCGACAAGGAAACAACTGGACTCATTCTCCTAACTAATGATGGACGACTTTCGAATTATCTCATGCATCCTCGGTACGAACATGAGAAAGAATATGCTGTTGAAGTCTATGGTCGTATAGAGGATGATGCACTAGAAAACATGCGCCGATGAGTGATGGTTCTCGGGAAGATGACCAAGCCTGCGGAGATTACCCGACTCAGTTCTGGAAAGTTTGCCATCGTCCTGACCGAAGGACGAAATCGTCAGATTCGCCGCATGGTAGAAGCAGTTGAACATACGGTGAAGAAACTGAAGCGCATTCGTATCGAAAATATTATGCTCGGAGACTTGGAAGAAGGAGAATACAAACCCCTGAATCAGAATGAATTGGATGGTCTTTTTAAAAAACTTGGGATATAGTGAATAAGATTTTCATTTTGATGTTCATGCAGCCTTGGTAAAATCCCCATCATTCACTGGCTTTGTATGAACGAAAAATAAAAATCTTATTCGCTATATCATCGATCTTTCATATTACATACTCCTCACATGAAAAAACGCATATATCTGCTCACACTTCTCGTCATATTTCTTTCGAGTATGGCGTCTGCATTATTACTTTTTTTCTACATGAATATAGAGAGTAATATAGTAGTTGGGCTCACCATCATGAGTATTGCCTGTTTTCTCGCAAGTAGTTCTTTCTTAGCACTGCTCATATATATTTTCAAGCGACTCTATTATCGTGGTGAGGTGTACATTCACACCATTCATGCATCAGTCAGACAATGAGTACTTCTGACACTTGGACTTATGGGACTCATACTTTTTTATTCCATCGGGGTATTAAATATAAAAACCGGTGGGCTCTTGATGGTCATAACACTCCTATTCGAGCTCATGATACAAAGTGTTAGCGAGAATTAAAACGTGACAAAAATACGATTTTTCATATACTCAATCGGCATTATTTTATATCCGAATATTTTCATCTCATTATGGATAATTTCTTCACATATATTGAAATGGCTGGAAAATATTTTGAAACAGCTCGTACATTTTTTACTGATACTCTTTCAACGGCTTCTGCGAATATGAGTATAGATCTTGGTATAAAGCTCGTACTTGGGTATTTTTTCATCATCTGGGGAGCATTTATCATCTGGGTCATCAAAGATATCACCAACCGTACGACCAATATTCTCGTACAAACTCTTTCTATTTTTATCATCCTCTTTTTTACTCCTCTTTTCGGACTCCCTATCTATCTCCTCATTCGTCCACGAACCAGCCTTTTTGAGCAGTATTACGAAGAGGAAGAGGTAGAAGAAACGATCGATGATGTCGAGGAATTCTATCACTGTCCAGGATGTAATCATAAAGTTTCAAGGGACTTTAAGTTCTGTCCAAAGTGTACATTTGAACTGACTGTTTCTTGTCCATCCTGCAAAAAGCGCATCCATACCGACTGGGCACTCTGTCCATATTGCGGAGAAAAAGATATAGCACCCGAGAAATCTACAACAAA
>CAZRBF010000091.1:2418-4244 GCA_964598195.1 uncultured Candidatus Peribacteria bacterium
ATTAGAATGTTGCTATGATATTCTTGAGGAGCACTCTTCGATCCTCTGGAAATTTGATATTTTCCATGTAAGCAACGACTTTTTGGAATATACAATAGGGATTATCGTTATTCCAGAAAAATCCATTTCCTTCAAATTTCATAGGATTAAACTCGCGAAGCATCCCAGAAAACACATTTTTCTCGGGCATGATAGGGGTGATTCCTGCCTTCATGTATTGCATAACATCGACTCCATCGTGTTCATTGTCAAAGATGAAAAAATCAAAACCGACGAGATCATTTTGAGAAATCTTTTCCACAGTGATGATATTGGACATGTCCGCATTATTACCGCCTATAACGAGAGCCCCAAGACCGATTGCCGCGATTCACTCAAGGACAAACTTGCGTTTCTCTTCATCCTTGATGGCGACAATCCCCAGAGAGCTCAGTGTTTTTGGAAAAGAGTATATAGACTGGATATTCTTTTTCGCCATTTGCTTGATCTCTCGGATAGAAGTCTTCCCGATAGTTGTTTCCATGATATATGTATTTATTTGATAAGAAGGGTTGAGTTTTCCCCCGATATCTATATACTACCACATCGAGCGAGAAATCTCCAAATATTTGCAATCATTTTCGCTTGACTCTCTATGCACTTCATCTTTAGTTTATTCACTCTTAGAAAATAATGTCCAAAGAATTCTGGAATACCCTTGCAGCAAATGGCCCCATCTGTACACTTGCTCCGATGGATGGGTACACCGACAGTCCGTACCGTCAAATAGTCAAGAGTATTGCTCCAAATACTGTATGTTTCTCGGAGTTTTACAGTGCCGATGGACTCGTACACAGCAAACAACTCCAACAAACAGCACTTGCGCATAACCCGAACGAAAAGCCACTTATTATTCAAATATTTGGAAAAGACCCCGAGATGTTCCGCAAAGCAGCGATTCTCATCGAGCAAGCCGGAGCTGCCGGAGTTGATGTAAACATGGGATGTCCTGCCAAAAAAGTCGTCAAAAGCGGGCATGGATCCAGCCTCATGATCAATACCGATACCGCATTTCGCATCATCGAGGAGATGAGTAAGGCTGTTAAAATACCCATATCTGTCAAAACCCGTCTCGGATGGAATTCTTGGGAAGAGCATCTTATCCCCTTTGCACAAGGCCTCCAGAATGCCGGAGCGAACCTTATAAGTGTGCATGGTCGCACCTATCAACAGGCATTTAATGGATCTGCCGACTGGACTGGAATCTATAAGCTCAAGAAACACCTCACTATTCCTGTCATCGGAAACGGAGATGTGCTCGATTATGATGATGGAATTAAGAAAATAATGGGAAATAAAATCCCCCCAACCCCCCTTAGTAAGGGGGGAAATGAGCGGAGTGAATGGGGGGATCAAATACTTGACTGATTCATGATAGGAAGATCAAGTTTTGGAAATCCTTGGTGTTTCCTCCCCGGAGGATACATTCCTACTCTCTCAGAAATCCTCACCATCATGCATGAACACGGACGGCTTCTTGTCGAGCACAAGGGACGCAAAGGGATTCTCGAGAGTCGCAAACATCTCGTCCAGTATCTCCACGGTTTTGCCGGAGTGAAAGAATACCGAAAATCGCTCGTATCCGTTGAAAGTGTCGAAGATATAGATACTGTACTCTCTCGTATCCGAATCGAGCACAGTGGGCTTTTAAACACCAAACTTGAACGTGGAAAAGAAGCGATGAGCGAAACATGGACCACCGAAACATGTGGGCTCTCATAAAAAAGTTTGCATTTTCTCATCTCTCTCATATAATGGGCCTCGTACCTGAAGAACTTGTAGAGACA
>CAZRBF010000092.1:0-4230 GCA_964598195.1 uncultured Candidatus Peribacteria bacterium
TTTCTTCATAAAAAATTGGGTAAAAAGATAGGGGATTTGTTGTGTCTTTTTCAAACCCCTCGAATTCGGTGGGTTTGAGCATATTTAAAAGTTACAAAGGTGTCGAATTCGACACCTTATGAGTTTCTCTTTCTATATCTTCAACGGCATAATAATATGTCTATAAGTACTCTTTCCGTCGGTCTCTGGGACTCATTTAATCATGATCGGTGAGAGTGGAGTCTCGAAGTCGATGCTGACGTAGTCTTCGCGGATGACTCAGAGAACTTCGAGCATATAGACAGAATTGAGTCCGATTTGTGCATTTTCTCATTCGACTGAGGCGACAACGCGGATATTTCCGGCTCCGATTTCGGTATCTCCGGTTGAGATCTCGAGTCCAGATTCCGATCGGAAGGCGATGCGGGTGTTGTAGTTATTCTCACGACTGATGAGGTTGGCTCGTTTGAGGGCTATGATGAGGTCGTTTCGCATCACTACTCATTTGGTGGCGTAACCTTTTGGGAAAAAGTTTCCATAGTCTGGAAAGTGCCCATTGAGGAGTCGGGAGAATACTTTGATCGTTCCGAATACTACGAGGAATTGGTTCTCAGAGAGAAAGAGCTCTACGGGGACGTTCTCTGGAAGGATTCTGGAGAGTTCCATGGCAGTCTTGGATGGGATGATGATTGCCGTAGAGTCGATGGATTGAACAGAATTCAGGAGAACATACTCAGACAGACGAAAACTGTCTGTTGAGGCAAATACAGCATTTTTGTCCTTGAGTGCCAGATATATTCCGGCAAGGGTTGGGCGGATATTTCCTTCGGCAGTGGAGAAGAGGGTACGATCAATTGCTTTTTTCAGGTCTCAGGAATTGATACGAAATGGAAGTTCAGCCTTAAATACAGGGATCAGTGGAAATTTCGAGGCTTCGATTCCTTTTACCTTTGTCTCGGAAGACGGGGTGGTAAACTGGAGAGAACCGCCAGAAAGGAGCTCGATAGTCACTCTTTCATCCTGAACGAGTCAGATAAATGAGGCAAGAAACTTTGCCGAAACCGTAAAGTTTCCCTCCAGTTCTATGTCAACACCCGTATCGACAATATATTCCATCGCCATTTCGAGATTATTGGCGGTGAGTACTATTTTTTTGTACTGAGCTGATATGAGAATATTCTCAAGTATAGGTGTCATATTCGACACAGTACTCGCATGGCTCACAACGTCAATCGCTTCTTTTAGGACTTTTGTATCGATAGTAAAACGCATGGAAAAAAGTGGTTAATTATGATGAAAATCCCTCTGATAGAATTCTCGCAGGAGAATAAGGGGGTGTTTTAAATCTGAATTTCCCCTACAGAGTACAAAAAATGCCAAAAAAATCAAATAGAAATAATTCTTTTTTGTATTTTTCTAAAAAATCACTATAGTACCCGGGATTTTACCCACTTATCATACTCGCGAGCATGAATCGAATTTTCGAGAAAAGCTCCGGTGGGATCGTTTATAGAAAGCAAAAGGGCAAGATCGAAATACTCCTTCTCGAATGGGAAAATGCCAAAAGAGAACGAGAATTCGTGATACCCAAGGGACATATGGAAGACTCTGAAACTGCCAAAGATACCGCCATTCGTGAAATAGCCGAAGAAACGGGTTTGGCTGTCCAAGATCTTGAGATCATAAAATTTATGTCCAAGATTAACTATAGCTTCATCGCAACATACAAAGAATGATGTCCTGTCATAGAAAAGGATGTTTACCTCTTTCTTGTTAAGTATCATGGAAATAGAGAACCAGTCCCCCAAAAAGAAGAACGATTCCTCGGATTTCGATGGTTTAGCATCGAAGAACTCAAAACCGCCAATATCAAACCAGATATACATGGCTTTGTCAGAAAAAATATTCAGTTTATGTAATCTTTAACTTTCAGTTTTATGGACATTACTTCCAGAGACAATCAGATCGTTATTACTTCTGATAAAAAAGAAATTATATTTCAATCCCCGACGAGCATTATTCTCGATGGAATGACTATCGATTTTTTCGGAGAATACGAGAAATCCGGATTTATGGCAACCTATCACGAAGTAGAAGGAAAGTCACTTTTTACCTTGCGTGTAGAAAGTAAAAATATAGCGTATGTTCCCATGGATACCCTCGAGATCACTGAAAAAGTGGTCGATTTTCTTGGAAATATTGATATCCTTATCATCCCGGGAAATAAAAACTCCACCAAAATTTTCGAGAATCTCGAAGCTCGCATGGTCGTGCCTTACGGAGAAGAATCTCCAGTATTTCTCTCCTCTCTCGGTCAAAATATCGAGCTAGTTGATAAATACAAAACAAAGGAAGTTGACTTCGAGAGTGAGGCTACGGTATTTGTACGAGTTGGTAATTAAAAAAATATGTCCGTGTATCTCTTCTTCAAAAAGTATTTCATATTTGCTGGAAAAGGATTGGCTCTGTATCTTCATGGAAAATGAATGTCTCCCAATGCCGCAAGTATTGGGAGTCTTTTTGTGATTTTTCCCATGTTTTATGCAATTGGAAAATATATCGAACCGGGATGGATATTTGCCGGGGCAATAACTCTTGCGATCCTTCTAAAACTTATTCTCAATGCGGTAGACGGAATCATAGCGCGAGAACGGGGTGAATCAACGAGACTCTGAATGGCACTCAATGTCGGAACCGATATCGGACCGGATATGTATATCATTTCGATGATTCTTACGGTCTATAAAATCCCGTCTATCACGATTCAAATACTCATTTCTATTATCTGAATATATCTTCTCGGAGAATTTCTCTTTATCCTCCTATTTCAGAAGCAGAATCTCTTTTTCGGAAAAGATCTCCGGACCGTTTTTTACATCTTTCTTGCGGGATTTTTATACTTTGGATTCGATCCAATAGCACTGATTTATTTTTATTCTGTCATAGCCACCATCCATGTTACAGGCTTTTTTCTTCCAAAATATCGAACTTAGTATCCTCATAGGTTTTCTCATCTTCGAATTCATTCTTCTTCTTTTTGTATCTCATCCATATAGACGCGAGAAGATTCGTGGTTGGATAATGATTACTTGTTTTCTCATGCTTTTTTTCTTCGGGGAAGATTTTCGACTCATCGGCCTTAGTATTCTTGCATACTACTCGATCAAAGAATTTCTGAATCTCCTCAAAAAAGATCGTTGGTTCGTAAAAATACCTATTTTCCTCGTATTTATTGGACTCATATCAGTGTTTTCAGCGTACATATTCCTCTTCCCAAGAGGGTTTCTGATCTTCTTTGTTCTGGTATCTCTGAGTGATATCGTTGCCTATTTTACGGGGACACTCTTACCTTGGAAAAAGGGTTTTACCGCACTCAGTCCAAACAAATCCCTGAGTGGAGTTATCGGACAAGCAGCATTTCTTGCTGTTGCGATATTTTTTGTATTATTTCAAGGAAATATGAACGTGCAAAACCTGGCTTTGGCTCTTGTTATCGGATGACTCGCACCTATTGGAGACCTAATGGAATCATACTTCAAGCGTCGAGCCGGAGTCAAGGATACGGCCGACTATATCGTCGGACATGGCGGAATCTTAGATCGGATCGATTCGAGTCTACTCGGAGTTGTCGTGTTGGCACTGATTTATCTTTTCTCTCAATAACATGTACGGAAAAATCACACTTTTTATCACCACTTCTCTCGTATTTCTCGTCTCTTTTCTCTGGGGTTTTTCAGAAGCAGTCTGGTTTTTCATCATCCCGGATATATTCCTGACGCTCATCGCACTTTTTTCCCTGAAGCGAGCACTCATAGCAATGGGCTGGACCATTGCTGGGGCTATGCTCGGCGGGGCAATTCTCTACGGTTTTTGATCCTATGCTTTTGAAGGCTCAAAAGATTTCCTCCTCACCGTTCCGCTCGTATCCGAAAAGATGATTGCAATAGCCGAATGACACCTCCATTCCCATGGGATGCATGGAATGTTCATCTGATCCACACAAGGCATCCCCTACAAAATCTATGCCGTACTTTCTGGATACCTTCACTCGAATTTTTGGATATTTCTTCTCGCGACTATTCCGGCGAGAGCCTTCCGAATGACCCTTTCCATCCTCTTTTGTGCAGGAGTCGCTACTCTCTACAAGAAAGTATTTATCGGACATAAAAAACACCTCCTCATGACTTTTATGGCAACTTGGATAGGGATTTATGGAATGTATACATATATGGTACTCGGGAAATATTTTTA
>CAZRBF010000093.1:0-1670 GCA_964598195.1 uncultured Candidatus Peribacteria bacterium
AAAGTCCTTGGTGAGTAGGCTTTCCAGGATGGCATATAGAATGTAGTGCAATGATCTCTCAAGAACTCGGAGATCATATTGATATTCATACTGGAGGTATCGATCATATTCATGTTCACCACACTAATGAGATTGCTCAGGCTACTTGTTTTCATGGAAAAAAACCAGTTAACTACTGGATGCACGGAGAATTTTTGGTACTTGGGGAATGAAAAAGAATTGGAAAATCCGAATGAAATGCTATTACACTCAGTACACTTATTGAAAAAGGTTTCTCACCACTTGCTTATAGATACTTGACACTGACAGCACATTATAGAAATTTTTTAAATTTCTCATTTGAAAGCTTAAAACAAGCAGAAAAATCATATGAAAAGCTAAAGGAATCAATTTATAATATACATAAAACTACGCCAACTCCAACACCTATTTCATCTGAATCTAGAAAGGTTATTCATTCAATTATGGCAAAACTTCTGGATGATTTGGGTACAGCAGGGGCACTTGTAGATATTCGTTCTTTGATCTGAGATAAAAAAATTTCTGGATATGAAAAACTTGCAATTATATCATTTTTCGATGAAATTCTTTGATTGAATCTTTTTGACTTTCGAGATATTGAAGCAAGAAAACAACACATATCAATACCTCAAGATGTTCTCGATCTCGGGGAAAAGAGACGAAATGCAAAGACGCAATGAAATTATGGAGAGGCAGATCTATTGAGAAAGGAAATAGAAGTTGCTGGCTATAATATCTTGGATTTTCAGGATAGATTTGAAATAACAAAAAAATAGTAAACCGTTTAGTTTTTTACTCATTTTAATCCATGTCTCATATCACCAGACTTAGAAGAATATCTTGGAAATCTAAGAATAACGTTTACTGACTCGCACTCGCATATAAGCAATCATCAGTAACATTAGAAGAGTATGTGAAATCAAATTTTGATGCCCTTAAATTGGATGTATTGATTCTCCCAATACATCTGAATATTGACCTCAGTCAAATTACAGGGCATTTTCCTGAAATAGAAATAATAAGAGTATGAATAAAGGGTAAAGATAATATACAAAACTGACTATCGGTAGACGAAAGCATAGCCAATGAACTTGCTCAAGATATATTGAGAATTGATTCTATTCAGGTCTGACTATACTCTTGAGCATCTGCAAAGGTTGCACTTGATCGAGGAGAGAGGTACGAGTGGAAGAATATAGGAATGTTATTGCTCTAGAACTATTAAGAATATGCCTTTCTATATTTTCTCCATCCCCCCTGTTTTACACTTTCCTGGGAAGTGTAATAACTACCAACTAGCCCAAAAGCACCGTAACAGTCTTCTTGAGATCTTCATCTCGTACCACAACTCCGAGTTCGTGGTACGTTGAGATGACCTGAATGATATTGATATCATGGAAAGCAAGCTTCTTGGTCACAGAGTAGAAAAGTCCTTTCTGATAGATTTCCTCATCACGCAAGTGAAGAGAACAAAGAGAAAGTCATTTCATGGCAAGAATTCTGAGATTTTCCGGAAGTTGTTCTTCTAGGATGGTCGAAAAGGTTTGATCATAAAAGAGGTCTATTTCTCGACTTCATTCGGTGATAGCAAAATAACTATTCAGTTCATTTTGCTTGAGAGATTGAAGTTTTCAGATTATCTCTCGTGT
>CAZRBF010000093.1:1770-4203 GCA_964598195.1 uncultured Candidatus Peribacteria bacterium
TATTAGCACATAATAGTCACTTTCGTGATTTTTGCAAGAAAATAGATATAAGGAATGTACATTATTTATCACTACATTTCCTTATGTATCTATACTCACTTCAGAACAATGCTCTTGAAATATTCCCTATTTTTGGAAATCAATCAAGTGGAAGCCCTGTAATTCTAGATTACCCTATCCCTGAATTTCAAAAGGTAGATCCTCGGGATATGGAAGAAATGAATCACTATAACCAAAGGTTATTAGCTGATAACAGTGCTTCTTGGTCACTCGGATGATACTTGGAAGATAGATCATATATTCTTACTGGTACTCATATCCAAAAAGAGTGAAGAATTTTTCACCTGGGTATTGATATTCTCTTTCCTGCTGGAACGAGTCTTTATAATCCACTCGATGGTATCATATATGAAAGATGATATGAATCGGGAGATGGAAATTACTGAGGGTATGTTATTATGAAATATTCAGTCTCCGGTTCAGGGTTTTACGCTCTCTATGGACATCTTGCAGTAAGTTCTATTACTAGCGAAACTGATTTCGTAAAAAAATGAGAGATCTTCGCGAAACTCTGAGAGTCAACCGAAAATGGAAACTGGTTTCCACATCTTCACTTACAGGTATTTACCGGAAGAGATTTGAACTTATGGAAAAGTAAGGGGTATTGCAAATGGGAAGATATCGCCCAAATGAAATACTTTTGTCCAGATCCGAGCTTTTTACTTCGTTATTAAACTTCTAAAAATATGAAAATTACTTCATGTCAGTCTCAAAATACCTGACCAAATGTACTTATTCTTGGTTCTATTCATGGAAATGAACGATCCGGATCGCTCGCTATAGAGCAATTTAGAAAAAAAATTCAGACAAAAGAAATCCGGCTTTTATCTGGTTCCATTACGCTTATTTCCGATTGCAATGAGGAAGCAGGGAGAAGGAATCTCCGTTATGTAGAAAGTAATCTCAATCGGTGTTTTTATGACTGACAAGCGCTATCCTCCTATGAGGGTGCTATGGCTCGGGAAATAATGCCATTTTTTGAAGGAAAAACCCATTTACTTGATCTTCATTCCACTTCTGGACCATCAGCTCCTTTTTTATTCTCTGAGAAGAAAAATCTAGAAATCGCCAGAAAACTCTGAATTCCTTATGTAATTACTGGATGGAATGACCTGGAATCGTCTTCGGTCGCATGAGATACAGAAAATTACATGAATAAGAAAGGGTGATGTGGCTTTACATTCGAATCATGAAATCATAATAGTCCCGAGGGGGCTCAAAATGCCTACCAGGTACTTTTGAATTTTTTATCTAGCTTGTGAATAATCGATTCGCATCTATTTAATAATCTCCCTTGAGAAAAGAAAGTTATCAAAATGACCCATGTATATGCCTGTAAAACAAACGAATTTCTATTTTCCCTGAGCAAACAAGAACTGGTAAATTTCTCACCAATTAGTGCAGGAACTCTCATAGGAATTGATGGAAGTGAAGAAATCCGGGCCAAAAATGATTCTATTTTTATTATGCCAAATCTCACGAAAGTGAAAAAATGAGAAGACGTCTTCTTTATAGGACAGACTGTCGAATAATATTTACAATCTAAAAATATATGCAGGTTTTTACTTGAAAAAATTTTGAAGAGTGGAAGATGAAAGGATATTGTAAAAAGGAGGATATACCAAAAATGCAAACTATTTGCCCAGATCCGAGTTTTTTACTTCGTTATTAGATTGCCATGAAAAAAATCTGAATCATTGCCGCTTATAAAAAAGAATCAATTGATCAAATCAATCGTGTGGCATTTGAGTATGTAGAAGCAGTAGAAAATTCCGGTGGAATTCCCTACATAATTCCTTGTAATGTAAAGAATATTGATTTATATATAGAAAATATGGATGCTTTCATTTTTCCTGGATGAATAGATATCAGTCCTTCTCTTTATTGAGAAGAACTCAACGGTTCGATTGATGTTGTAGCAAAGAATGATGAATTTCTTTTGAATTTTATGAAAACTGCTATTCAGTCTTGAAAACCAATTCTCGGCATATGCAAGGGAATGCAACTCATAAATATCTATTTCTGAGGAAAACTCATTCAGCATCTCACGAATGCAGATTTTCATGACCAGTATGATAAACAATATGAATCTATAGATTCAGTAAAAGTAGCAGAAAATTCTTTTCTTCATGAAGTATTTTGAGAAAAAGAAATTCCCATTAATTCACTTCATCATCAGGCAGTATCTGTTCTTGGAAAAGATTTAAAAGTAGTGGCTACAAGCTCACACGATGGTGCTATCGAAGGAATTGAGCATACAAGCCTTCCAATCTATGGGGTTCAATGGCATCCAGAGTGCCTTAAAGAGCAAAAGAAGCTTTTTGAATGGTTTGTATATTTATAATTCCTAACTTTTTCTTTATTTTTTCTTTT
>CAZRBF010000094.1:0-4202 GCA_964598195.1 uncultured Candidatus Peribacteria bacterium
TCAGGGAAGGAAAGCAGATTCTGAGAAAGCTTGGATTACAACTCGTATGAGTGGAAGAATATAAAATCGGAGAGCAGGAACGGGTATTTCTCGTGTTTGAGAGAGTAAAATAGAATATTGTCAACACTCTTTTCTTGCCAAGTAAAAATTTATATGGTACACTGTTTGTGTTCTATATAAAAACCCAAGATAATCGCTATGCAAAAACAAAAAATACAAAAATTCATCACATCCATTTTTCTCTCATTTTTTCTGGTATCAAGTTATGCTCCATCTTTTGTACAAGCTACAGAAGCTGACCAGGGGACAATTGTTGGGATAAAAAAATCCAGAACGACTCAGATTCTCGATAATTTTAAGGATCAAGAACAGACCCTTCTTTTTGAGAATGTGCCATTTTCATCCGATGATGAACTCGGTCTTTTTAATGCGGAAAGAAAGATGAATAGTCTTGGTGATATTCTCAAACGAATCGAGTCTTCAAAAGAGCAATACAAACAACAAAAACGAGTAGTAACTCGTGAAAAGTTTACACTCAAGCGAATGATAGCAGAACTCGACGCAAGTATCGCAGAAACAGAAAAATCGATTTCACATACCGAAGATCTCATCGCTGAAAAGAATCGTGAGATTGCAAAGTACGCTCTGCATATTGAGGAACTTAACACAAAGATTCAAGAGAATAAAGCTGCCATTCTTCGGTACCTGACTTACATATATACCAAGGGGGATCTTATTTATGACGGATCTCAAAATATAGATGTCCTTCGAAGTATTATCCTGAATGATGGGGACCTTGGTGAGATTTTCAATGATATACATTATAAATCCATCTTGGAGATGGCAGGGCAGAATTTTATTGAAGTACACCGAAGTCTCGTAAAAGAATACTACTACAATAAAGAATCTCTCAAAAAAGAGAAGATTGCAACTGTTCGTCTGAAGATAGAACTGGTTGCAAGAAATCGTGATATATCTGCACAAAAACTGTATAAGGAACAAATTCTCGAGGTAACGAGAGGGCAAGAAGCATTATTTAATCAATATATCGCGTCAAAGCAGGAACGGGAAGAGGATATTCGGGGGCGCCTTACAAGTATTTCAGAAGAGTACACCAGCGTGTTCGCAAAACTTGGTGACAAATATAAATGTAACGTGGTTTGAAATAATGGAAGTGGTGCAGCAGTGCAGATTGAGACCGGTCTCACATGAGACCAGTCTCCCACTAAAACTCTTTCAGGACAAACTTTTTCCGCTTCAGGAACACTTGTGGATTCTTGTAGTAATCTCCAGAAGTTTTATACAGCAGAGAAGCAACTGATAGATTATCCTATCGATGAAAGTCAACAAAACCCTCTTGTTTGGCCAGTTCAGGCGATGCGTGTTTCTACGTATTTTCACGACGAAGAATATTTTCAATCTCTTGGAAGTGAACACGAGGCAGTGGACATTCCAATGCCACAAGGATCTGACATTGTTGCCCCAGCTGCTGGGTATGTATATTTCGTACAGGAACCAACTCCGACCGGGTACGGATATGTGGCTCTCAAGCATGCAAACGGATTTGTAACAGTATATGGACATATCTCAGAAATGCTTGTGAAAAGATTTGATTTTGTTGATCAGGGACAGCTTTTTGCAAAAACCGGTGGAGCCCCAGGAACTCCTGGTGCCGGACCGATGACAAGCGGCGCACATCTCCACTTTGAGCTCTACAAAAACCGTGCGTCTATTGACCCACTTCGTTTCCTTGACCTCACAAGATTGAGTTATGATAGTATAGAAGGAAAGTATCGATATAAGTTTGTCGAGGATCTCAAAGCCCGTTATGGGAATAAGGCAAATATTGCCAAGTATTCCAAATTTCTTATCACCTGATCTGATGAGATCGAACGACAAAAATACCTTCTTGCAAATTATGCAATACCTGCATTTGCTGACCATGACGTATGGACAGAGGAGGCTCTTGGAGCTCATTTAGACCCAAGTTTTGTTATGTGTATTGGGCTCGCTGAGACGGGACTTGGTAAGCACTTAAAAACTTCTTATAATATTGGAAATGTAGGAAATACTGATTCCGGATGAACATACGATTTCCTCAGTGCACGAGAGGGGATTTATTGGATGACAAAAACTCTCAATAATAAATATCTTGGCCAATATACTACGATAGACCAACTTTCTCGCTACGGAAATAAAACAGGATCTATTTATGCATCGTCTGATTCCAATTGGCACAATAATGTGGTGCGATGTCTTTCTGCACTGAAATGAAAATTTGTCGAGGATAATTTTCAATTTCGACTTGCGCAAGATCAAAAAGATGAGTAGAATGTCGTTATAATTCTTAACTATTAATTTTTAACTTTCTCATTATGTATCCACTCAAAACAATAGTGAAATATAATCCAAGTAATCTTGCAGCAAGCTCTAATATCTTTACGACGGTATATCTCGGAAACTACGTTTCTGGCAATTTTGATGAAGGAGCATGAAGTCATTGTGGAGTTGATATTTTCCCGGTTGTGACACATGACGATATATTTGCTTGTCTGGATGGAGTAGTGCAGGTTGCTGAGAATAAAGCAGCTAATGGGAACTATGTTATCATCAAACATGATAATGTTCCAGATCCTGCCAATATGACAGAGAAAACAACCCTGTACTCATGTTATCTCCACCTGAGTGAATTGAGTGTAACTGCGGGTCAGCTCGTGAGTGAGGGTGATGTAATAGGGAAGTGTGGGAATACCGGAAATGTTTCTGGGTCGACTGGTGAGCATCTCCATTTTCAACTGGATCGCAAGGAGGCATCATTTCATCCATATTGGCCATTTACATTAGCTGAGAGCAAGGCTGCAGGACTTGGTTTTTTTGAAGCAATAAACAAAGGACTCGGGATAGAAAATGCCCGAAAATATACAGTAAATCCACTCGTGTATCTTGATCAGATAGAGACATCTGATGCAACCCCAGCCCGTTCATCTAGCACTCCTGTAGCGACTCCGACAGAGACGGTAGTAACTACTACAGTAGTCGTTACCACTACCGCCACCGCCACATCAGCTCCTATTGGATTTACTGATGTTGCTACAGATCATCAATATGTTACAGCGATTAATTTTCTCAAATCAAAAGATATTGTTGGCTGAAATAATGGAAAGTTTTCTCCTGATGCGACTATTACTCGAGCAGAGCTGGTAAAGATGGTATTTGGTGCTGCAGGTGTCACACTGGTGACTGGCGGGCAGAATTATTTTTCTGATATTGACCCTAATTCCTGGCAAGCCCCATATGCCAATACTGCCAAGATCAACAATGTTATAGGTGGCTATTCCGACGGAACATTCAAACCCAATAATCCTATTACTCGTGCCGAGGCCTTTAAGATTATCATTAATACCTTTCATCCTGACGCACTTGACACAGTCTCATTTGCAGTATTTAGCGATGTTTCCCTCGATCAATGGTATGCACCGTATGCAAATTTTGCAAAATCAAATGAGCTTATACATTTTACAGGAAATGCTTTTGAACCTGATACACTCATGAATCGTGGAGAAGTGGCAAATGCTATCTATGTACTCATGAATATGTAGTTGAAGACCTTCTCGTATCACAATAAAATCCGCCTCGGCGGATTTTATTGTGGCATCTTAGGTGACAATCTATCTTACATATTGAAGCGTGATGCTCGGACTCGTTGCGGAGGCACCGAGGTTATCGTACACTTTGGCCGATACAGTGATATTTCATCCAGATATACGAACGGTTGCCTTCGCAACTGTTGCGAACACCTGCCCGTTGAAATACATCTCATATTTTTTAATAGTCCCATCCACGTCATTTCCTACGATATTCAGTTCATAGGTATTTTTGCTCACAAGCCTTGCTGTGTAGGTAATGGTTGGTGGAATATTGGCTTTTGGTGTTGCAGGAGGCGTCACTACTGGTGGTGGAACAACTACTACTGGTGGAGGCGGTGTCACTACGCCTGTTCCTGTTGATCCTGTCCCTGTTTTTGGCGGAATGGTTGATCCTGTTCCAGTGCTTCCACTACCAGTTGTCGGTGGAGTAGTCGTTGATCCTGTTCCAGTACTTCCACTTCCTGTTGCTGGAGGTTTTATTGCCATGAGTTCTGAATCTGACTTGATTCCGAGGTTTGTAAATATCTTTGACATATTAGGGAAACGCCCAATATT
>CAZRBF010000095.1:0-3940 GCA_964598195.1 uncultured Candidatus Peribacteria bacterium
AATGGGCATGATTATAGTCTTTTCTCTAAAAATGCAAAAAACAATAAATAAATCACAAACAGTGCCTGTTTGTGATTTATTATTAAGCTATAAGGATTCATCTTCTTAAGTTCCTACCAGCACGATGGTCTTCCTTCTGTTTTTCCAGTTCTATCCCAATAATGAGTATATCCTGAGGTAGATTTTCATGAAGCGTCAAATGTTTTCCAGCTAGGATTACTTTCAAAAGCTTGATTTACATCAGGATTATTTGCCATATAATAAGCTTCAGGATCTGAACATCATATCAGAAAGCTCTTGTCTGATTTTCCAGATACTCATCTCGCACCAACACATGTAAAATAAATTGATTTCATACCTTTGGTAGCGGTAAAGCTATAAGTACCTACTCAAACTTGTTGAGGTTCTGGTGTTCAAGCATTATATACACTATTGGAGCTACTAGAAAACATTCATAGATTATTTGTTTCCATAAATCCACATGCAGAATAAGCAGTTCAAATTCTGTAATTTACAGTAACGGTATCACCTTCTTTAAAAATAGGCCCACTTGCTAGAGTGAAGGAGAGTGTTGTATCTGCTGCAAGCTTTGCTGCTTGAGCAGCAGTGGTTGCTTGTTGTTGAGCTGTGGTACTGGTTTGTGTTTGAGCTCCTGTTGTATTAGACGTAGAGCTGCTTGTACTCGTACTACTACTTGATACATCATCTCTCACTTCTATAAAATTCAAATCCAAAGGAGATACCACGCTATATTCGGTCCATCTCTTTGACTTTGGTCCGCATCGGAGTTGTGTATAGTATATAAATCCTTGGGTGGTTCATTGTCCCATTCCCAATTCAGATTCTGACATAGAAAGTGGCATTACTTTTTCTCATGTCGCGGGCATCCAATATTTATCCGTATCAAGGTCGTTGCTTGTTGGTCCCATGCCCATGCCGTTTACTTTGTACCCACTCGTCATTCGACAACCTTCTACATTCTTTACATTCCACTTGTAAGTAACAGTTCATTTACTCTTATCCAGTATATAAAATGGGAACGTATCACGTTTTGGAATTAGTTTACCATCTTGGTACATAGTAAAAGAGTCTGGAGTTGTATTGATTGCTCAAGTATTGATTGATCAAGTACTTCTTACTTCTGAGTTCACAGGAGAAGAACCACTGTCACTGAGATTTACCATATCTCCGAGTTTTCAGAAGAGCGAGGATGGTGTGTTGTCTACTTGTCGTAACTCGTATACTCTTGGGTAGATATATTTAAAGATAAAATCATAATCAGATCCGAGTGTTGCTCGAGTTTCGTTATCGAGCTGGTCTACTCATGCAAGATATGTATCTATAGATGCATTATACTTTTTAACATTGAAAGGATTCCCGCCTCTTTCTGTTGCTTTTGACTTTACTCTGGCAACAACTCCATCGAGAATACCAGCACCAATACCATTGGTTAGTCGATTCAGATCAGCATCGGCAGTAGCGTTTCTTGTTTGATATGGATGAGGAGATGGAGTAGAATATGGAGTAGATTTAAAAACTCGCTCCGAGGTATTTATAACTCCATATGCAATAAGTGCAGTAATAGAGAAAACACCAAGCACAAGCAGTGATTTGGTAAGTGTATTAAATTGAGTGTTCATAGAAGGTAGTATTAGTAATAATATGCGTGTCTAAATCTTACGTTTGAATACATAAAAGAAGTTTTTGGTAAGGTTTGTAGGCCATAGGATGAAGTTTAATATATAGAAAACATAAAAAGTATATTCGATGTGGAGGAATTTGTCAAAAGAAAAAAGCTTTTAAATAATAAATCACAAACAGTTCCTGTTTGTGATTTTCTTCATAAGAGATTCTGTAACGATCTGGCAGACCCTCCTAATTTGAGGACACACCCGAAGTACTTATCGGATACCTTGTATTTCTCACGCCATTTCTCCAATAGTTTGGCTCAAAACTTCCAAAAATTCCAAGGTTTGATTTGCCAGATTCTATAAAGGATATCAAGCCTTTGTAATATGGATCTTTCAGCTGAGCAGTATATGTCCCTTGTCAATCTTTTGTCCAAAATAGAGAACCATATGAGTTTCCATCAAATATATCAATTATATCACTTTCTAGGGCATTTTTTGTCTGCACAGTCAGGGTTTTAGTGGTAGAATCAAATTTTGCTGAAAGAATTTCTGGTTTTGCAGGATAGTTCCTTTGTACGCAAGAGGCTACATTGACTGTGGCAAGTGGTGTTCCGTTGCTGTTTATTGGGTGAACCTCTATGCTCGTCTCATCTCCGTTTAGCTGAGCTCTATAAACATTATCAGAAGATGAACTGAAGTCTGATACATGACGAAGAAACTGACCATCTTTTTTGGCAATAGTATGATGGCTATCATTTCCACTTATTTCTATACTTGCTGGCCATCCATTTTGTGCACAAATAACACTTACAATCAGATCTTCCTCTGGAGCACCCTGAACGCCTACTGTAGAGCTGTTGGTATTATTTCCGGTTATAGTCGGCTCTATAGTGTTCACAAAAAAATGTTTTACTTGCGTTGCGTTCATCCATCATGTTGTCTTATCGCCACACTTGATGGAAATATCATAGAATTTCCCATGCTTCGTGTCAAATGGGGCGATAACCAACGTACCTGTAGGCGGAAGAAATTCACCACCATTTGTTTGGTTAGAATACGCTACGCCATCTTTCACATATCCTGGACTTATCCAACACCCTTCGGCATTTTTGATATTCAACTTTGCTGTGATATTTCATTTTGCACTCTCAACAGAGTATCTACCATCAGTCGGAATCAGTGGTTTACTATTTTGAGAGAGTTCGAGTGTGCCTGTTGGAGCTGAAAGAATAACTACTGTATTCTTAGGGGGTTTTACAATATCATTTCCGAGATTATTTGCCGAACTGGCAGTTCCGGTGGTTTGAGTATCACAAGCTCCACCAAGGTCACAGAAGAAATTATCGGTATCTTGATTTTTTAGGAATTCTGATTTTAGATCTTGTACACCATGCACAAGATACGTCACCATAGGCTCAACCGTAACGTTACCTTTATACTTTACTCAAAGAGTATTAAGTTTTTCGAGAAGCCCAGTCAGAAGTTTTTCATACTTCGTATCATTATTATAAAGGGCTTGTTTTCACTTTACCGCATCGAGAAATGTATCAAGTTTTGATTGGTTTGACACAGTAGCACCAGAAGCAGATGTGGAAGAGGTGATATTTTCTTTTACTGATGTTTTTACTATACTAGATTGGGTTACTCAATCAAGTTTACAACTTTCATCTTTTTGACAGATAAAATACTTATACGACCCAGAATCTACAAAACAATCACTTCTGACAAATTTATCATATTCTTGATTGTATTTAATTTTTAAATCATTACATTCCGAGTAATTTGGATTCGCAACGGAAAGAGTGTATCATTTATCTAAAAATGTTTGAATTTGAGAACTTGTCAGAGTTGGCACTGACATATCTACTGCATAGGAAGTCATAAAAATTGAGCATAGCACGAGTGCGGAAAAACCCAACGAAATAAGATTTTTTCTCATAATGAATATATTAAAAGGTAAAAATGTCTGTGTAACGCGGTAATATAATCATATTGTACACGAAAGTCAAAAGTATTTGATCAGAGAAGAAACTTCACACGAAATTCAGATAGAACGATTGACTTCTTCGAAAAATCCCTAAAATGATAGATCCTAAGCTATGGTGGCTGAGGAACACAAAATTTATACACATACAAAAAGGAGAGCCTTATGGCACAAAAAATTCGGAACCTGATCCGGAAAATGGTGGCAAAAGCTACCAAAAAACAAACAGTAGTAGTGGCTGATGACCCGATCGTCGTAGCTGCTCGCTCAGTTTGTTAGGTGGTGATATCAGGAATATTCCCAGAAGGAATAAAACTGAGTTACC
>CAZRBF010000096.1:0-3877 GCA_964598195.1 uncultured Candidatus Peribacteria bacterium
AGTTGGGACAAGACTGGTCTCATGAATGACAATGTCTTTCGTGGGAAGATAATTCTTGAGAATGTGTGAGGAAACCTCATAGTTATTAATGAACTCCCTCTGGAGGACTACCTCAAATGAATCGCCGAGGTCTCCAATGGAGACAATGAAGAAAAGATCAAAACCATTCTCACAGCAGCTCGTTCGTATGCATATTTTTATAGCAAGAAAGAAAATAGGAAATTTCCCGGAGCATCCTACGATGGATCAGATAACCCCGATGAATTTCAGAAATATCTCGGGTACGGGTACGAGAAACGCAGCCCCCAAAGCGTGCAACTTGTCGATGCAACCAATGGACAGATTATCACCCACGAAGGGCAATCTATTAAGCCTTGGTATTTTAGCGAATCAAATGGGCAGACACTTTCTGCCAAGCAATACTGTGAAAATCGAGTAAAAAATGGAACCCTTCCAGTCTCCACCATTTGCAAAGATATTCCCTACCTCCAAAGTGTCACCGATCCAGGTGGAGTCGGACATGCTCAAAAATGACACGGTGTTGGGATCAGCGGAATAGGCGCCACATATCTCGCCCGAGATATGGGATTCAAGTACGATCAGATAATCGAGTACTATTTAGATGGTGTAAAGATTAGGAAGGAGTATTAACATTAAACCAGTAAATCCCATTTAAAATGATGAGATTCGTACGAAAATTGAGTACCGAAATGAACCGTACTAGACCTGTACGGAGAATGAGGAACGGAAATTTGAGTATGAAGGTCGCATTTTAAATGGGATTTTACATTTATCCTTTTGCTTCTGCCCAGTTTGCTCAGACGTGCACATCTACCAGCAGTTTCACTGGCCCCTGGAATATGCCTTCCATGATAGAACGTACTTTGGCTTCCATAAGAGCCTTTTCACTCTCATGGACCTCAAATACGAGTTCGTCATGAACTTGCAACAACATTCTGGATTTATATGATCCATTTTTCAAGAACTCCGACATCTCGATCATGGCGAGTTTGATCACGTCTGCTGCTGTTCCCTGAATCGGCATATTAATCGCTTCTCGTTCGGCTCCAGCGCGGATCATCTTGTTACTGTCACGCACACCTGGAACGTGGCGTCTGCGCCCGTAAAAAGTTTCTACATAGCCATTTTTTTGCGCTCCATCGAGGATAGATTGATAATACGCACGAACTCCAGGGTACATAGCATAAAATGCATCGATATATTTCGTAGCGTCTGCGGGTGAAGTGTTGATAACTTTTGAGAGGCCGAAACCGGTGATACCATAAATCACTCAAAAATTGACCGATTTAGCAATCCGACGAAGCTCGGAGGTAATGTTCGTATGTTCTCCGAAAAGAAAGTGTGCAGTACGTGCATGTATATCCTCTCATCGAGTGAACGTATCTATGAGCGAGACATCCCCTGAAAGGCTTGCCAAGATACGGAGCTCCACCTGTGAATAATCCGCAACCAGAAAAGAGTATTCATCCTGAGACCGGTCTCCTTTTTCGAGACCGGTCTCGCTTGGACGTGGACAAAAACATGACTTAATCTCCCGAGCATATCATTCTCCCGATGGGATATTCTGAAGATTTGGACCCTCAGATGAGAGTCGTCCCGTCGCAGCTCCGAGCTGATTATAGCTCGTATGAATACGTTTGGTTACTGGATTGATCACCTTCAGTAGTCCGTCTATATAGGTAGATCGAAGTTTTTCTAGAGTACGGTACTCGAGTATAATATTGGCTATCTCATACTTTTGTCCGATGAGAGAAAGCGCTTCGTTATCGACGGTATACCCGGTTTTAATCTTCTTGGAAACAGGGATTTTAAGTTTATCAAACAAGATGACCTGAACCTGTTTGGCAGAATTTATATTGAAATGTTCTCAGACGAGATCATATATCTCGAGTTCTTTATTTTTCGATTCGCGTGCTATATCATCACCGATGGTGCGAAGTTTTTTGGCATCTATATATATTCATGTGCACTCCATATCTGAAAGGACCGGAAGGAGTTGTGATTCCATGTCTATGATAGACTGTATTTTCGGGTCTATTGCATCTGCCGAAAGTGCCTCCCCGAAGGAAAAATACGCTTTTTCCATAGCGTATTCTTTTGCATCGACTGATACCTTATAATGGTGTTCAAAATCCATAAACACGGGAAAATCCAGATTACGATCGATCACTGAACTGAGGTATTTTTGATGACGAATATCGAGAAAAGACATACGAGAGTTGGAAGAAATTAATACCTCCAGTGTATGGCTCCAGTTTTATTTGTCAAACATATTATTCTAAAGAGACCGGTCTCCTATTTCGAGACCGGTCTCAGGTTCCTTTAGATTCCTACAGTCTCCATTTCCTTTTATTCCTCATACTCACAATAAATATGGTCATAAGTATAGCTCCGAGAACATAAAAAGTTCCATCGAATCCGAAGATAGCTATGAGAAAACCGCCGATGATAAGTCCGACGACATTCGCAAGATTCAGAATCATTTTGAGTGGAGCTGAGGATGCATTGGAATCAATCTCGGTAAGGTTTCGTTTTTCTGCATATACTTGGTTATAGATATCCGAAAATTCACCTTGTGCCAGTGGCATAGCAGAAGCATATCCGATACTATTCACGATACCTACGAGCAATATCGGGAGAAATCCATGGAGTATTCCAAAGAAAAACATAGAAATTGCCGAAAGAAGCACTCAGAAAATAATTATCAAAAAAGTTCCTATTTTTTTGGATAAATTAATCATAGGAAGTTGTGCTCCAAAAGCTGGAATCGCCATAATAGCGATAAAAATATATCCAGTTATAGGGATAACTTTCAGAATAATATTTTCACCATCCGATGCTATGATCTTATTCAAAAACTCGATAAGAAACGTGACTACGAAGGTATCCCAGAATCCAAAAAGTACAATAATGGCAGTTATTATCAAGAGTTTGTTGTTATAGGGTTTCATGCACAAGACTTCATAAAATGCCTTCATATTATCAAGTGTTGTTTCTATCACTTCTTTCCAATTAAACTTCTCTCGCACCTGCATTGGTTTCAAGAATATGAATTTCATATTTTTAGCAAATTGCAAAAAATCTGCTTTTTGTATTTGTGAGATGGTGTACTGTTTCACTGCTTCTATCGTTTCTTGAGGCGAGATAATTTTAAGTTTTTTAATATCGGAGATATTAAAATTGATAGTGTTTTTTGAGTTATCAAAATAGAAAATAATAAAAATGATAAAAAGAATGATAAACCCCACGAGAACACATACTGCCATGAAAATACTCAAAGAAAGTACCAATCAGGAGGTGATAAGGCCAGTAAGTGACCCGAGTCCAGAGAAGATATTATTCTTTGAAAGGAGTTCCGCATATTCAGAAGGATCAGCATTATTGAGAATATAGGAGAGAGATGTGACATCACTGAGCTCCTTGATGAGACCATAGAGTGCCACCGAAACCAAAAGCAACAGGAGATTGAACCCCGAACCGAGAAAAGTCCCTATAATTGAAGCTCCGCCAAGCGGTGGCTTGTCTGCTGAAAATATAAAATAGAGAAATATGACCGACACTATGAGCATGCACACCCCTCCAGAGATAAATATCTTCTTCGCAGGAAAGTATTTTTGCAATACTCCGACCGGACTATCTACCAGAAAAGATACAAAATTTCCAAGACCTAGAAACATCCCTACCAAGAGTACAGACTGAAGTTTCAGTCAGAAAAAGAACACAAGAGTAAAGTGAAAGCACATCCACACAAAAGAAGCGATGAAACCATAGATGAAGAAATTCCTTCTCCTAATCTCATCAAAACTGCTCTCCGTCGAGACGAAACTTACCTGAGAGTTTTGCTCTATCAAATTTT
>CAZRBF010000097.1:0-3872 GCA_964598195.1 uncultured Candidatus Peribacteria bacterium
TGTCATATAAAAAAAGATAAAAAATAAAAATAATAGAGAATGATAATCACTTGAGAATGATCCCATTTGTTATGATTATACACTAAAATGGATATTTTGCAAAAAAATGAGGATTTTTTTTACAACCCTTGATTCTAAATGCAAGCGCAAAATCTATTTTGGTAAAGGAGCAAAAAATATCACCCCACGAAGTGGGGTGATATAAGTATATTCAGAAAGAATTTTTATTTCGTCAAATCTTCTTTTGTAAGTCCTGTTTGTTTCAGGATGGCAAGCAAGGTGCCAAGCGGAATGTCTTTTTTGTGCAATGGCACAGTGGTTCTCTTTTTCGAGGCTTCGTGGTACATGATCACATGACTTCCAGTTATATGATCCACTATCCATCAAGATCTTTCCAGAAATGCAATAATCTCCTTTGGTTTATACTGTTTCATGAATGAAGACTGAGGAGATAAAACGGGCTTTTGTTTCCAGAGGAACATCTTTTCCATGCTTTCTTAAAGAGGAAAGGTAGCCTTTTATAGCATCTTGGATCATCACTCGTGCCTCTTCCATATTTTCACCATAGGAAACACATCCGGGCAGTTCTAATACTTCAACGGTATATCCTCATTCTGGCTCTTGTGTAAATATCGTAGTGTATTGCATAGTATTGAGTTTTTAAATAAATATTACACCCCCATTATATCCACACTCCCAAAAACTCCAAAAGGATTTTTTTGTGCATTTGAGACCGCTCTTTTTTCGAATTTCTGTGCTTGATTTATTTCTTTTTGACCACCCTCACCTTTTCTATATACTGCCAGCGCCTCTTCCTCGGAAGAGGGAGGGGTAGCATTTTATCCCTTAACCATTCTTTCTTATGAAGGTACGGTTTGTTCTATCCATCTGGATAGTGCGACTCGAACTCACTATTGGGTTTTAGTCAAAAGAAAAAGAGGCGTTCTAGCGCCTCTTTTTCAATAGCATTTTATCCCGTTGCTTCCAGTGGTTTAAGTTGGAAGAACAGGGGTATTATATGCAAAGTTCTAAAAAATCAAAAAGTTTTTGCACTTGTCTCTGAGACCGGTCTCACCCCTCCATCGACCCACTCAAACATCCGGAAATTCTTTGTGACTGAACGAGTGGGTGACCGGTCTCCTTGGGAACAGAGGAGAAAAAATATCACCCCACGAAGTGGGGTGATATTTCATGCAATAAGATTAAAACTGAGTTTCTGTATATTTCCCGTGATCCATATCTCATATAGCCTTATCGATATCATTCCCAAAGAGTTGTTGGTAATTTTCTTTTGTTATGTTTTTTCATCTGAATGTTTCTTTTTTTACGATAGAAACGGGGATGAATTTTCACTTGACCGTCTGTAAGAGTATAAGAATGCGTATCTTTTTTGAAAATAGATATCACTTGATAATTTTGGAAACATCAATGTTGTCGATAACAACAAGATTATTTGAATTTGGATATTTCTTAACAAGCTCAATAATATCTTCTTCGGTTATCATAGGAAAACCAGAAAGTAACTTATGGAAAGATGCGGTAAAAATTATCTTCATATATTAGAGCTTGGAAGCGAGTAGAGAAAATTTTGATCGTACCATCTCAGACTGTACTGCTTCATCAAAACATTCCTCATCTCATTCTTGAATATTGGTGTGGAGATTTCGATATTCTCGATAGAGAGTAGGTATGGATATGGTTTTTGTATGTGAGAGTTTCTCTGCAAGCTTGTCAGAGACATTGATAGTAAGGGTAGCCATAGTTTCAAAAGTTTAATAATACACCCCCATTATATCCACACTCCCAAAAACTCCAAAAGGATTTTCTTTCATATTCCTGAGACCGTTCTCTTTTCGAATTTCTGTGCTTGACTTTATTTCTTTTTGACCACCATCACCTTTTCTATATACTGCCAGCGCCTCTTCCTCGGAAGGGGAAGGGGTAACGAATTATTTTACTCCTTAACTATTCTTTCTTATGAAGGTACGGTTTGTTCTATCCATCTGGATAGTGCGACTCGAACTCACTATTGGGTTTTAGTCAAAAGAAAAAGAGGCGTTTCAGGCGCCTCTTTTTCAACGAATTATTTTATTCCGTTGCTTCCAGTGGTTTAAGTTGGAAGAACAGGGGTATTATATGCAAAGTTTTAAAAAATCAAAAAGTTTTTGCACTTGTCTCTGAGGCTGGTCTCATCCATCCACCAACCCACTCAAAAATCCGGAAACTCTGATGAGGATTTTACTGCCAACTATTTTTGTATCTAAATATCGTCAGTATATAGATAGTTTCTCAGGATATCTGATAGACGATCCGAAATCCATAGCGAGGTTCGACTATTTCTCTCAGATTGTTATCGTCTACTTTTTTTCCGAGAGATGGGTACTCTTTCAAAAAATTGATAGAATATTTGATTTTCTCTATAACTTTGCTTGCATAAAAGAGGTTATCTGTTGCTATGAAAGTATAAATTTCAATCAAATCTTGATTCGATTGAGGCGAATAGATAATTTTATGCATTTGCCACAAGGTGAGATTGTATCGTTTTTTCGATATTTCAAAATACCTCCGCCTCAGACAATCAGAGTCCTTCCTCAATTTCGCGAGCTCACGTTTTAATTCTTTCTATTTCTTCAAAAGAATAGCCATTTTCTTTGAAGTATTGGATTGCTTGAGTTGATATCATAGCTAGGGAAATTAAATCATACACCCCCATTATATCCACACTCCCAAAAACTCCAAAAGGATTTTTTTGTGCATTTGAGACCGCTCTTTTTTCGAATTTCTGTGCTTGATTTATTTCTTTTTGACCACCCTCACCTTTTCTATATACTTCACGCGCCTCTTCCTCGGAAGAGGGAGGGGTGTGATATCTTATCCCTTAACCCCTTTCTCCTATGAAAGTCAGGTTTGTTCTATCCATCTGGATAGTGCGACTTGAACTCACTATTGGGTTCTAGTCAAAAAAAAGAGGCGCGACAACGCCTCTTTTTTAGTGATATCTTATTCCGTTGCTTCCAGTGGTTTAAGTTGGAAGAACAGGGGTATTATATGCATAGTTCTAAAAAATCAAAAAGATTTTGCACTTGTCTCTGAGACCGGTCTCACCCGTCCAGCAACCCACTCAAACATCCGGAAACTCTGTGTGACTGAACGAGTGGGTGACCGGTCTCTTTGCGAACAGAGGAGCAAAAAATATCACCCCACGAAGTGGGGTGATATGAGGATCAATTTAAAAAATTTGTATTCTTGTAGTTTTAGCTATAATGAGATTATATCATTAATATTATACATATGAATAAAAAACTTTATACTCTTGAAGAGGCTCATGAGCATTGGAATAGCACTATAATGCAGAGTAAAAAAGAATTACAATCATCTATACAAAAACACAATCTCTATGCTCATCAGTATGAAAAAGATATTGTTACACGATAGTGTCATCTCTGCAGTAGACACATATATTAGAAATTACTCAACTTACTTTCTCGGTCTCTATACGGATACTGGGATTTTTTCTGAGGCCCAAATCCTCGAATATTATGAAAAAGAAGCTCAAAACAGGGAAGAGGAGCTATATAATCTCATAAAAACAAGATTTTCTCCAGATGTAGTTCTTGGCCGTACAATGGGCAATACACTCTTGCTTCCATGGAGAACAAAGACACTTTTTATCCTTTGGCAGGATTATGAGGATGTCCGCGTGCTTATGGATATGACTATTCGATAAAGTAAAAACTCCAAAACGATTTTTCGCTCACATCTGAGACTGGTCTCTTATTGAATTTCTGTGCTTGACTTTATTTCTTTTTGACCACCATCACCTTTTCTATATACTGCCAGCGCCTCTTCCTCGGAAGAGGGAGGGGTGCTTT
>CAZRBF010000098.1:0-1955 GCA_964598195.1 uncultured Candidatus Peribacteria bacterium
TCACTAGTGCTAGTGGATTTGCTATAGAGATGAGTGTAAGGGGGGCAGCATTGAAGAGGACAGGAAGTTATACTTATACTCTTTTCCACTTTGGAGACGGAAATGTGTATGGAAAATATAAGGCAGGTTATTGAATATATTTTTGATCAGGGGGGAGTGATTCTGTAAAAACAGGAACTGGTTACTGGTCAGGTTTACGTAATGATGATTTCTATACCGTCCGTTTCGAGAAATCTTGAGATCAGTATAATATTTCTCTGAAAAAGAGTGGGGGAGAGTTGATAACTTCTACCTGAAAAATACTTCCATGATCGACAAATTCTCTAGATCATATGTATGTGTGATCTGATTATTCTTATAAATATCAATGGAACGATATCATTGATTTTGTGAAGATATATCAATAATATACCTCACCCCAACCCTCTCCTTTCGGAGGAGAGGGGGATAAATTGATAGTCATTATTCCAAATAAATAAGCAATATCCCCTATGCAGACAGATGTGCTCTTAGAGCAGATAGACCAAAAAAATACATTCCTGCGGGATACATTGGGTTTTGAAAATATTCGTACGAATCAGCTATTTGATTTTGTGAGAAAGGTGGTGGACGTTTCGCTTGAGTCTCATAAAAAAGAATTTCGTACCCATGAATGATCCGATCAGATGGACTACCCGAGGTATGTCGCCTATGTTGAGGATATTACGAGATTTTTAATAGATGTAATCTATAAAGAGCAACTTTCTCAGGAAATGGTTTGCGAACTTAATACACGGATACTTTCGTGTCTGCCCATGGATCATCCTGATAGGATAAGCGCTGGTAAGCTCCGATGAGGACCGAGAATGAGCTATTTTCTCGATGAAAAAGGGAATCCCACGCATTTGGATTATTTTGTATCCCACAACAAGGTCCCGAAGCTATTTACAGAGAGTTATCATGTTTTTTCTCGAGGGATAGAAGCGTCTCCATTTCATACGATTATACATTTTTGTCTCGTGAATCTTTCGAAAATTCACCCATTTATGAATGCAAATGGACGCACTTTTAATATCATCCGTGACGTACTGCTTATCCGGCACGGTTTCCTCCCTATCTTCTTGCTTCAGGATAAATCAGGGTATGATACTCTCGTAAAAATCTATATGCATGATAAGAATTTTGAGCGATTTAAACAAAATTTTTTCTGACTCATACTTGATCGCTATGCTCATTACCAGGTACAATAAAAATATCAGATAACGTATGTTATCTGATATTTTAAAATATGTTTCTATTTTTTTTAGAGCTCATAGCTTATTGTATAATTTCTTTGTCTCGTGGCTCACAAATTATCGGTTATGGTAATCGTGAATGTTTCACTAGAATCATAACGTCTTCTTCAGAGAGATCCTAGTATTATATAGGATGAGGTACTACCATCATGTATTACCCCTGCTATATTACTACTGATCTTGTAATTTACGATACTTCCACCTACATCAGGATCACTCGATCCCGAGAGGTCAAAGGTGATATTTGTATCTGTCGCTGAGCGTCCTGTATTATTTCCATCATCTATAAACTGTCATCCACTCATAACAAGACTCATAGTGGGAGGATTGTTTGGAGCCGCAACGATCGCACTTGTCGCTACTGAAACTGCCACACTACCAGTCGTCGGTGCTACCGTCGTCCTCGGAGTTACCTCAAAGCTTATCACATGACCCTGATCTGCCACCACAAGGGTGTACGTCGTACTCGTCGCTCCCGCAATGACTACTCCATCACGAAGCCATCGGAACGTAGAACCAGATTCCACATCATTATTTACATCCGCATAGGTGTAGCTTCCCGTCAGAGATTGTCCGACCTGAGCCGTACCACTGATCGATACACCCGAAGCACTCGGAGCTGTCGAAGCCGCAACGATCGCACTTGTCGCTACTGAAACTGCCACACTACCAGTCGTCGGT
>CAZRBF010000098.1:2055-3862 GCA_964598195.1 uncultured Candidatus Peribacteria bacterium
CCCGTTTCATTTGCTGCCGCCACCCGAACGAGGAGAGTATGATTCCCCGCAAAATTAATGGCTCCAAAAGTTTCTGGCTTGTATGCTACATATCCCGCACCATCCAGATTATATTCCATCCCAGTTGCCATTCCCGTTACAGTGTTGTAGACATCATTCATCGTAACTGCTGGTGCCGCTGGTGCCGCTGGAGTCGTTACACTTACGAGAGGGGAAAGCTGAGGTATGAATTGATTTTTCTTCTTATTTAGGGCAGATGCGGATGATTGTGCATTGTAGGTAGTTCCTGGAAGTACTCCGTCCGCAGCAGTGAATATACCGGTTGCGTTGCTCTTGATAAGAGTAACACCATCGGCAGCATAGAGATTATAGACGATATCTTTGAGACCATCCACATCACTAATAGTGTTAGTTACGACGATATTTCCGAGAGTTTTTACAACCGTTGGAGCGGTATTGACTGTTGGAGAATCGGTGTTTTCGGTTTTGATATCACTGGTACTTTTGCTTCCACTGAGGAAGGCATTTGCCTGATCTTGGGTAACATCAAATGCTCGATCTACCTGGGTTGATACATCCACCGATCCTTTTGTGATGGTGATGTTGTAGACAGATATCCCTGTTCCAGAAGTATCTGCAACCGAAACACGGAGGTTTTTGATGGCTCCTTTTTGGAGTCCGTCAGCGACCATTTGATTATTGAGCCCTTTGAAGTTGACAAGGGAGAGCTTTCCTCCTACGATACCGAAGAATGCTGAATATTTTGTGTCGTTTACTGCAGAAATAGCAGTTACTGTAAATCATCCATTATCGAAATAGAGGGAACTGAGAGTGTTGTCAGTATTGAGGTTCAGACCATCTCCCGTTGCGAGGGTAGTTTTGTCTATATTTGCTATCACATCCTTGTACGTTCGTGCTTCGTGTACTTGTATGCTTGTTGTTGCAACGTTGGAGTTCGGTTTAATATCTCCATATGTGAGCTTATTTCGATCATCATACGATTTAACGAGTGGAGTGAATTTGACTGATTCTTCAGGCTTGGTTGTGGGTCCGCCGAAAGGCAAGTTGAGTCCGACAGTGATTTTGTTTTGGTCGACAGATCCTGCAGTATTATTGGTCGTATGACTTGCTTGTACCAACCCCTCGAGTCCGCTCGTTCCAGCGAACTTATGTGCATATCCAGCAGTATATGTGGTGCTTGATTGGTTGCTCGTTACTCAAAAATTGATTTTATTTTTGTTGTCTGGTTGAATAGTCAGATTGAGACCAGCCACTCCTCCAGTTTTTGTACTTGCAGCAGTACCGAGAAACTCGTTGTATCGTACCTGTTCCGCTCCGCCTGATATATCGAGCTTTGCAGAGTCACCAAGTTTCAGGGTAGCTGTCAGATCGGCTTGAACCTTTGTTCCTCCTGCAACTCCTCCAATAATCTCAGACCAGTTATAGGTACTCGCATCATTTACGACAAGGTCTTTAATTTTTCCGATACGATTGTTGTCCACGTCAAAATATACGACACTCGTTTTGAGCTCCTTCATGATAGGGTTATCAAAACTCTTGGTAAAGTCGATTCCTACGGATTTTTGTTGCATGGTTACATCAAATACCTGAGAAGAGTATTCACCAAAAACCGTTTTTTCAACAGCGTTCAGCAGTCCCACAGAAACCTTGACGATACCACCAGAAACGATCGCCGATTCTGCCATGGCAAGCCTGTGAATATTACTTCCCACTTCTACTTCTATATGCGTTCCAAACAGAGCCGCTTCGTGGAGCATAGCAAAAGATGCCTTGATACTGTTGTCAT
>CAZRBF010000099.1:0-3843 GCA_964598195.1 uncultured Candidatus Peribacteria bacterium
ATATGTTTCTTTCTGTCAAAAATCGAGTATCTTTAAAACACATCCCCGAGCATATCGTTCATCTCGCGGCTGGCTTTTTCTTGTTCGAGTTTCTCCTGGGCAAGTGCCTCCTTGGAGAGCGAGTCTGCTCGAGCGTAATCCTCCTGCATACGCCTGAGCTCGGCCTTAGTAATTGGCTTGGCTCGACCTGTCGAGGATGGCGTGTAGTCTCCAGCTCACATAGCAACAAATATTAAAAATTAATCTTTTAATTACTTCTCCCTCTGGGAGAAGTAAGGATGAGAACCTTTATCGTCCTTTTCTTGTGAGTACCACTCACACTGTTTTGAAAAGAATCTTCATATCGAGTAGCAGGCTCCAATTTTCTATATAAAAAGTGTCGAGTCGCACCTCGTCATCAAATGTATTTTTATGTCGTCCGTGGGACTGTGCCATTCCGGTGATCCCCGGTTTGAGTGTGAGTACCCGTTTTTGGTACTCTTTATAGAGACTGACTTCGTCTCCAAGATGGGGGCGTGGTCATATGAGACTCATATTTCAGATTAGGACGTTGTAGAGTTGAGGAAGTTCGTCTATATCAAATGTTCGCATCCATCTTCCAAATGGGGTTACTCGAGGATCGTTATCTATTTTAAACAGTGGTCCATCCTTTCGTTCGTTTTTGGTAATGAGTTTTTGTTTCTCTTTTTCAGCACCCCTCACCATGGACCGAAATTTATACATGTCAAACAGTTGGCCATTCTTACCAACACGTTGGCTTTTGTAGAATGGATTATATCTATCCGATGAATAAATAATGAATGAAACTACCAGAAACAGTGGCGAAAGGAGAATAAGTGCGAGTAACGAGAAGATAATATCGAAAGCTCTTTTCCATACACGTCCCCATGGTGTCAGCCCGATATTTTTGATTTCAATAACGGGAATTTTGCCGAGGAAAGAGATCTCAGAATTCATTTTAGTCGTCTCAAATGAATTGGCAATATATCTATAACGAATACCATAGATTCTTGCGTACTCAAATATCTCCTGGGTTTCCTCTCTGGTAAAGTCACTCTGTATTATGAGAATCTCGTCTATGGTGTGTGATTGTATTGCGGATATTATATCACCTGTTCATCCGATATACTTCATGGAAATATCCGGAATTGCGTGCTTGTGCGCATAGCCTACGATTTCGTACATCGCAGACTCTTGAATGGTTTCCATTATATCCTCATTATTTGCCCGAAGTACGAGCAGTATTTTTGTTCTGGAAAGCACTCATTTTTGAATAAGAGTCGTTTCGATCTTATCCAAAATACTCCGTTCGAGAATGACCAGAAAAGTACCGATTATGACCGTAAAGAGTACTACAAGACGAGGAATCGGTGCGGTATAGATAAATCCAAGTGTCAGATACAGAATAGCAATATAGATAAAAAACCAGTAGACCGATACGAGAAATATATCCTGAAATTCCTGAACTCTCGATTGGTAAATCCGCATTCTATACAACCCAGAAAAAGTCGAAAGGAGTATGTATAGGAGCGATCAAACGAGGGCAAATATAACAAGGTGTTCCGTATCTATAGTTTGAATCGGGAGGTGAACACTTGGAATGAGATCAGTAATTCGTCGAACATCCCTGGCGAGAAAGAACGCCAAAAAAATGATGAGTCCTTCTATCGGGACTTTAATCATTCAAAAGAAAAGTTCATGACGTTTCATGGAAATGTTCTCAATATATAAAATATCCCGTAGGGGCGGATCTGTGTGTCCGCCCTGATAATTCAATCTGTGTGTCCGCCCTGATAATTCAATCTGTGTGTCCGCCCTGATAATGTCCCAAGTATATAGAAAACAAGAAAAAAGAAAAAAGATTTGCAAATCTTTTATGTATCATATATACTCTCCAGCGTGTTTTATATCCTAACCCTTTTCTTTTTATGAAACACTTGAAATACATTGCAACCATTGCAACAGGTTCTTTACTTCTTTCTTCGCTTGCTCCAAGTGCTTTCGCCATCAACCTCGGGGGCTATACAGGAAACGGAGTAAATAACCTTATAGACAGCGCGACAAGTTCACTCGGTGGAGATTCTTCTATGAACGATGATGACGAAAATGTTGCCAATACAGATTCTTATTCAGTTTCGACCCACGAAATTAAGAAGGGGAATTTTAGCATAGGTAATACCGACACTATCGATATTAGCGGAAATCTCTATGTTTATGGAAACCTCGATGTGAGTAATGTTGATTCATTCAAAGTTACTGGAAAGCTCAAAGTTACTGGAGACCTCATCGTTGGAAATGGTGATCTCGATAATATGGGGCGTATCTACGTTGGAGGTAAAAAGAAGTTCAGTAATGGACAGATGAGAGGAGCTGGTGCAAAAGTGACAACCGACTTTGCAAAGTACGATCCAATTCTCCGAGCTGATCTCGACAAAGAAGAGGAAGGGACAGTACAGACAATGATAGTTTCCATGAAGAAAAAAGTGGAAGCTCTCAAACTAGAAATCAAGGCAGCAACCGAGAAAAAAGAGCGCATTGAGCCTATTAAGGACAAGATTCGTCATGAAAAGGAAGTATTCTTCAATGAACTCAAACCATTTATTCAAGAGGAAGATATGGCAAAATTTGAGAAGCTCATGAAGGAAGATTCTTCTGCAACAGAGAATTTCCTCGGGACATTTAAACGTCAAGGTGAGCCATCAGAAAGACTTCGAGGACAGATTGCAGCCATTACTGCAAAAATCCCTGCAGCACAAAGAGAAGCGAAACTTACTACACTCGTTGCAAAACTCGAGGCTATGCTCGCAACCGCGAAGCTTTCTGCAAAAAAACAACTTCTCGTTTCTCAAGTAAAGGAAGCTCTTCAAGATGAACTCGATTCACTTGCAGGTGATGATACTATAGATAGCATCATCAATGGTGATACTGCACCTGCGACTTCTACCGGAACTACTCAAACAACCGGTAGTGGAACAACAACAAGTACCACTTCTGGAACTGGTTCGACTCAAACAACCGGTAGTGGAACAACGACAAGTACCACTTCTGGAACTGGAGGCACTACACAGACAACTGCATCTGGATCGACAACCAGCTCTACTACATCTGGAACCGGTTCAACCACAACAACACAATAATAAAACAGAGGCAAGAATCTTTATATGCATCCCTATTTCCTCGTTTGGCAATAGGGATTTTTTTAAAAAATTTCCAAATTTTGTATTTATAGATATAATCATCTATCCTTTCGCACTAACTTTGCAAGTGGCCCATGTTTTATGTTATTTTTATCACTCTTGTAATAGTACTCTCCACCGTTTTTGGTGTACTATTTTTTCAGATTTTTGTGGTGAGGAGAGCTATTAAAACTCGTGAACAGAGGATCATCTCTCTCTACAAGGAAAAGATAGACAAAATCCCTGCATTTATAGAGATAATGTCTAAAAATACCGCATACAAGGACATATTCATCGAGCTCATCCACCTTCATAAGATTGCTATTATATCAAATATCTGAAGTGTGTATGACATACTTGAAAACAACGGCAGAATTCATCGCGAATTCCTCTTTCTTATGAAAGTGTCTGTGCGACTTCGGGATATGCAAAAAAATGGGAATTTTCTCTACATACGTGACTTTATAATCTTCTATGAAAATACTATTGCACGTGAACTCCTGTTTCTCAATAGTGACATAAAAAAATATAGTGATCTTTTACAAAAAAAAGACCTTACCATCGTAGGTCTTCTCTTTCCATTCAAAAAACTCCTCAGAACCGAGATTTAGATTTTCTCTACGTGACTTCCATTTTTGTCATCGATAATCTTGTACCCAAGCGATGT
>CAZRBF010000100.1:0-3749 GCA_964598195.1 uncultured Candidatus Peribacteria bacterium
CATTTTCAGCCCAACCCCCCCCTACTGCTCCAGCAGTACCAAAAATCACCTTTGCAGAAATTATTCTGCGCGCACAAAAACAAGCAAATCTCCTCATAGATGAAAAAGATCGACCATTTTATACACTCTGAACACCATATACGGATTACATTTCCAAGCATGGTACTGGATCAAACGATAACATGGAACAACTGACACAAGTATACGTATTCCCACTCAAAAGAACTGATGGAGGGGAGGTAAAAGTGAAGAAAGTGGAGGTAGTGGTGGAATAGTATTGAAAATACGCTTAAAATATTTCGCTATGACTTCAGAGTCGTAGTAACAACAAGAGGAGTTCACTATCGTCAATTCTATATACCAATAATAAATCTGGTCTTATGTGACACTCTCGCAGATCTTTGTGTTCTCATTTTAATTTATGGTCACTATATTTTGCTGGCAATTTCTCGCCACTCGCTAGTACATCCACGATCTTTTCAAATTCTTCAACCAAGACATTGTTGTTTTTGATTTTCTTGAAGTCTTTTTTAAATTGACCGGTTATTTTTCTCGTGAACATATATTATACGTGTATTAAGCCATTAAATCTTTCATAAGTTCACTTGTTGTATTATAGCTTATTTGGCTATTTTTTGCTTCATCTGCAAGCTCATTCAGATCAGGATTCTTATTGTTTAGATTTTTATATGTTTGTATGTCCATTTTGACAATAACAAATCTACTCTGTTTGTCTAATAATTTTAACATATTAAGAAAAGATTATACGGTAATATGACTCTATTGTACTCAAGTTACGATAAATACAAAAAGTTTTTATTCAGGGGTAAAAATTGATTTGGCTAGGCGTCACTACCTTAAATCTATCGTCCCCTTCTTTGAGAGGATTTTCTCGACGTGTTGTTGGTCTTCGAGTTCTTCTTCTGGGTTTTCTCGACCACCTCATTCGAGGTGATCACGCACCACCTCGGTGAGGGTGTGGAGTAGGAGTTCGAGAGGTGCTTTGTCTTTGAGTTTCTTTTTCTCATGGATTTCATGGAGCACTTCCTCTATATGATCTGCGATATCTTGAGGATTTTCTGCTCATTCGAGGATAAAATCATCCTTATCTCCAGGGGTATAGAGAATAACATCCCCCTTGTGAAAAATAGGATCCCAAAATGATGGGAATTGAATAGCAGATCCCTTTATATCGTTATAATCGATATAGATAATATGCCGAACAAAGACATTCCAGTCAATATCAACAACTCAGAGATCGGTTATGATCCACACGTCATTGTACCAGTCAAATATCTTATAGACAAGAAAAATATACAGACTTACTGCATATATCTCTAAATAGAGAAAAGGAATAATATTCTGAAGAGAAAATGAGTTGTTGTAATAGAAAAAGGTAGGAAGAGCGAGACCCACAAAAAGTGTAACTATGACTCTATCTATAATGAGAATTGGATGTCTATGACATACAAAAATAAGCTCCTCCTCTTCGCGGAGGTATTTTTGAAAAAAAACCTGATCAAAATAATTCATAGACTGAATACTCTAAAAAAACATATACTTGCCACAATATAGGGAGCAGTATATGTTTTTTCTTTCTGAGTGCAAATCGAGGTATTATTTCTTCAATCTTTTTTGTTCACGAGCCTTTTTTTCGGATGCTTCAAGAGCCATACGAGCTCGGTGTGCAATCTCTGCAATGATTCTGCGGATTTCTTTCTTTTCAATAGCATGAGAATAGAGGAGTGTTTTCAGATCAGCTTCATTGAATATAACTTTATCATCGGGAATGGTTCGTCCTGAGGTGATTTCCTGTAATTCATACATAACAAATCAGAGCATCTTTTTTCCGTCAAATCTCGATTCGATATTTGACATAATCTGAGCGAGTCGATTTTTCGCCTCAGTATCAACATCTGGCAATGGCTCGCGCTCAAGTTTTTCCGGGATGTTCATTATGGTGATGTAAAATAATATAATAGAAATTAGCTCTGAGAATGCGAATTTTTTGTTGGTGTCTTGAACATATTATACATCCCTGTCGTCAATACATTTATTCAATTCTTCTTTGGACAACTTTCCTCAGTTAGTTCAGCTCATTTTTTTTGGTCTCTATTTCTCTGGGCTTCATTTAAACGTTCTCGCTGCTGTTTTTTCACTTGTTGTTCAAGTTCTAGAATTTTTTGAATCTCTTCAGTATCTTCCTCCAACAGTGCTAAAAATTCCGAAAGACTTATAGGAGAACTCCCTCAAACATGCGATATCATCGTGGCACGAGTGTTATTGAGAATTCCTTTACCCTGCAATTTACGTTTCTTATTGAGTTCGGCAATTGATTGTTTCCATATAACGGAAAAGTTAAGTCTTATTCCATCAAGAACATAATCTTTTCCTGTTTTTCAGAGTTCATCAGAGGAATTATACCATTCTTTGAATTCCACGATCCCCATACACCAAGACATCGTTCTTGACGGAGAAAGGAGATTATAGAGCTTCGGAACGATATTTTCTATACTTTCAATATTTTCAATTTTATCTCAGACCAATGTTTGGTACATGCTAAAAATACTGGTGGAAAGATAGTATGGGAGTTTTTCTTGTTGATTGATCCCATTTATAATATTTGAAAACTTTGATACATGTTTTGATGGGGCCAATGATGTGAGTACATCTAACCGAGCCTTTCCTCATCTATTATAAAACCAGTCTTTCAGGTCTTCGCGAGTAGCTTCTTTTTTTTCGTAAATATCCACAACTCTTTGATTGGTATCTGGTCGGAGAGATGTTTTTTCAAATGATCAATACGGATTGCTTCCTTTTTTTTCTGGTATACTATATAACATTGCGCTACGAGTCATAAATAGAAAAACTACACAAATAAAAATTTACTTGGTATATATAATCAAGTATTGATTTTTGTCAACTAAAATTCCCAACTTCCGTTCATGCTGGTTGACTGTGTATAATTTACGACGGTTGTTTCAAAAAAATTTCCTTTGTCGGCATTTGGATCCTGGAGTCGTTCGAGGTGTTTGTATGGATTGGTAATGGCTTCTTTGTAGAGTGGAGGGATCCCCAGCATAGCAAGACGCTGGTCGGCAAGCCATTTGGTGTATTCGGCAGTTGTTTGACCATTGATTCCTGGGATGCGATTACCGAGAATATGTGTACTCCATTCTATCTCCTGCTTTACGGCGATATCCATCATATCGAGGATGACTTTCTCATTGTAAATAGCGGGAAACTCACGCTTGATCTCCTTGATAATATTGGCAAATATCGTTACGTGTGTGAGCTCATCACGACGAATGTATGCGATCATTCGGCCCGTTGCGGGCATTTTCATGTGATCCACAAGGGTATCAAAGAAGGCAAATCCATTATAAAAATACAGGGATTCGAGGAGGAAATTCGCAACAATTCCTCGAAAGAAATTATCGTCTGACGGATGATCTATGAAGTCCTGATAGATCTGACCAATGTACGTATTTCGCTCCAAGAGAATCTTGTCATTTCGGAAAAAATAATAGATCTCATCTCGTTCTTGGCTATCTACCACGGACTCGAGAATAGTGGCATAGGATTGCGAGTGAATAGACTCTTGATAAGCCTGGATCGAGAGGATCAGATTCACCTCAGGTGAGGTAATAAAGTCTGAAAAGTGAGGAAGATTTACTGTCTGAATAGAATCCAGAAATATGAGAAATGAGAGGATTCCCTTGTAGGCTCGCTGCTCTTCCGCTGTGAGA
>CAZRBF010000101.1:0-3734 GCA_964598195.1 uncultured Candidatus Peribacteria bacterium
AAAGTCCACTTTTAGCATCAGTGATCGCTACACCAGGTGGTGTCGTAGCAAAAGTTGAGGAATTTGGTCACACCCCAAATGGTCAAAAAACTATGAAGTTTATGTATGGATGACTTCGGTATGTCGCAGTTGCTGGGGCTGCACGATCTATAGGTAATCAAATACACAAAGAACAATATGGTGCTGCTGCAATCGACGCTCTTGATGTTGGAATGGGGTTTGTAGGATTTGTGCCTGTTGTCGGTAATGTTATTTCATGAGGTTGGGATATTGCAGTTGCAACAAAAATGCTTGCCTCATGAAGAGATCTAAATGATCGTGAGGTGTCTAAAACTCAGGCATTTGTTCGTCTTGGTTTCGGTATTGTCTGACTTATCCCCGTCGTAGGTAATGTTGCCAAGGGTGCAGCGGCGGCAAGAGGTTCATTGCGAATTGTCAATGCAGTTGAAAAGACCGAAAAAGTTGCAGATGTTGCCATGAAAACAGCCGCTCTCGTGACTGCCGCAAGTGTGGCATATGATGTAGTAGATATTACAAGAAGTACTGTAACTCACGGACTCACGGATACAGCTATGGCTGTTATAAGATGAACACATCTTCCAAATCATGTCGCACAGGTAAAAACCAACAAGTAATTAAAATTTCTCTCAAAAATAAAACGCAAACCTTTGCGTTTTATTTTTGCTTTTTATATAATTCCATATAATCAAATGCATGTATTTTGCTAATTTCGTGCATTATGATACAACGAATTAGAGTAAATAGAAAACTATGAATTACCGTATCTGTATATCGGTTATAATGCGCAAATCATCTTCATCTTCCCAATGTATGAAAAGATATTTAGATCTCCACTGCAGAATAACCATATTATCGTTGGTACGACCAAATACCTCTGATGGAGAGAGCCGAGTGTCGATGAGATGAAGTATTTCTCGTTTTCGATCTTGCGCTTCGAGCGAGTATGATTCCAGAATCTTTGCTTCTGCCCAAATACCAGTATCGCTGTAGATCTCATGAAAATATTTACGGTACTGAACTATGTAGCGTTCGATATTATCAAGAGCAGTTTGCGTGTATGTTATGGTTTTAGACATGTGCTTTCTCACGGTTACGGTTCACAGCAATATCACGTGCAAGGATTTCGGTTTCTCGTAGGATCACTTGATCCAAATATGTACTTGCTTCCTTGGAAGTATAGAGTGTTTGTCATTTGCGAATTATTTTCATGATAATGAACGTTACAGATTAAGAACTATATTGATTATAGTGATCCTTTCATTTTTGCAATTTCTTTTTACAATATTTCAAAAAAAACCTGAAATGATGTCAATTCAAAAATAAAACGCAAACCTTTGCGTTTTATTTTATTGAGTAAGATTCTTGCCTCACCAAACACTAAAATCCTTGACTTCTCATCTGTAATCATTATATTTAAAATCAAATTCATTATGATATACTTATTTAGTTGATTGACCGTAATTTATGACAAATCAAACCAACAATATAGAGTCCTATCTTAATGCCATTAAAGCAAAAGGACTATCTATAGACGATGACGTGAGTTGCCGTCTATACATAGCAGCACTGCAGTGATCTTCTGCTATGGCACAAGAGCGAGCGAATGTGCGTGCAGAAACCTATGAAATCATATCTCCCGATTTGAGCGAACATAATGAAAAACTTTATGAAGAATTGATGCCCATAAGCCATGCAATGATTACCCAGCAACTTATTTCCAAATATCATATACCCCTCAGTTCTGCTACTTTAAGTTATCTTATGAAGAATTTCATTAACTCTGAACTTTTGCTCCGTGTAAGTGATTTGCTTCTAGGGCTAAAGAAGAGTAAATTAGATGTGGTTTTTAACGAGGCAAGAAGAGAAGATATTTTGTCTTCGGATCCTCTCGGACAACTTGTATATAGTTTTGAGTCATGAAAATTAGAAATGTCGATTTTTATTAATGAGCTCATTCGTTCAATAGCGTGCAATAAGATTATCTGAGAATGACCACTAGATCTAGACAGTCATTTTGTTATGGTCATGGTTCATGAATTAGCTCATCTTATTTCTGCTCAAGTATATTCAAGAGAAGATGCTCAAATGAATAAAAAAATACTGGAATTACGTTGAGTTGATTTGGATAAGATCGATAATTTTGATATAAGCAAAGACTTACTTTTATATAGAACTGGTTATATCTTGTGTGGTATAGATGGCATAGGTTCTATTGAAGATGAATTTAAAATCAATGAAGCTATTACGGAAATTGTAGCAGAAGACATTTATAATTATGTTATCTCAAGTGGAGATTTTCCTGATCTTGAGAAAACATATCAGATTTGTTACGTAATTGAAGTCGATGCTTTCAAACAGGCACTAAAAGAACATGCAGATACTCATTTTTTAGACCATAATGAGTTGCTCTCATCCATTCTTAAGGGTTATTTTTGTGGATGAGAGGATTGAAATATTGCAGTGAAAAACATAATACTACCAATATATCCGCGGTATCGTGAACTGGTTTCTCAAAGAAAAACAAAAACAACCCCAAATATTCTGGCCTAAAAATAAAGAATCAGCAAATATTTGCTACTTACAAGATTATAATAAAATAAAACGCAAAGGTTTGCGTTTTATTTTGTTTTTCACCAACTTTCTATATAATATCCGCATATTAATAATCAAATATGTATGAACTTTTCTATCAAATATAGTTTCGATATCGAAACAAAACAATACATTGCTGAAATCCCAGAACTGAATCTATCCGATTTTGGTGGTACTATTGACGAGGCTGAGCAGAATATCAAAGTTGTTTTATCTCTCTATATAGAAGAAATGACTACTACGAATACAAAATGAGCTCATAAAAATCTCCAGTATGCTTAGGCCCATGAAACCAACGAAGATATTATCTATCTTGGAACAATCTTGATTTGTACACAAAAGACAAACAGGAAGTCATATAGTTCTGAGGAAAGATGATAAGGTAGTGATTGTCCCATTTCATGGATCATCAGATATCCCAGTTCCAACACTCAAGTCTATTATAAAACAGTCTTGATTATCGGATACACTTTTTGCAAGTGATAAAAAAGTTATGCAAAAAAAGAGGATTAATATGTAACCCTCAAAATGTTTCCATAAAATAAAACGCAAACCTTTGCGTTTTATTTTATTATATGCTACAATCAAAGGGTAATTTATATTTTCATGCACATATGTATGTCAGGAACTACCAAAGAAACACTGAAAACTCCAGAAATAAAGACCCCAGAAGAGCTTATTAAGCGACTAGAATCAAAGAGTCAGAAAACTCTTGCTGATAAAGTGCGCACTATCGAACAAACAGTGACAGATAGCACTGAATCCAAGTGGAAGAAACTCCAGGCAGAGCTTCCAGAATCTGAAAAGAAAGAAATTGAGACGATTCTCAAGGATGAGAATCCTGAGGTGGGAACTCGACTTAAGACAATCGTAGATGATTCGCAAGAAAAAATGGATAAAGCACTGAAAACTGGTTGAATTGCAGCAGTTTTAGGTGTTGCAACAGCATGAGTAGCTCATGAGGCAGCAAAACTCAAGGATAAATCTGGCATGGGTTTTATAGACTGAATTGTTGGTTTTTTCGAAAACCTATCAAATAAATGGGATATGCTCACAAAGTCTATCAGCAACTGGTTTGCCTCATCTTTTCCAAGTCTCGCCAAGATGTTTGGAATTGAGGC
>CAZRBF010000102.1:0-3695 GCA_964598195.1 uncultured Candidatus Peribacteria bacterium
GGGTGTTATCGAGAAAGAGTGGTTCGGTATAATAATAATCTTCTTCTCGTCCATCACCGTCCATATCGATGTTCAGGGGAAATACCTTTCCATCTGCCATAATACTTGTTCGAATAGGGTTATTTCCAGCCTCTATGACGAAGGTTTTGGGAATTCTCAGGGTAAACATATTTTGTCCTGAGGTGAACTGAGTGGCTCCAGTTGCTCGTTTCCAGATAGCAACGGATGTAAATCCATTTTCGGTGCTGACGGTCGGTTCAAGAATCTCACTAAAATGGAGTTTTTGGCTCTGTCATTCAGATTGGTAGGTGTAGGTATTAACCACATGAAAGCTCCCAAAAATAGGAAAGATGATGGGGAGAAGGAAAATTGCGAGAATGAGAGAAGTGAATTTTTTCATGGTTTGAAGTATATGGAAAAATAGGATTTTTCAAATGATATAGCGTGAAGATTTGGAGAATGCCAAAAAAAATGACCGCCGAAGCGGTCATTTTGAGGTTTGATCAGCTATGAGAACACACATTTTGTGCACTTTCGTGACTCATGTGATTCAAAATTGTAGCCGTGTGTGTACACCACTTGAATACCATGACACGTTCGTGATTTCCAAGTATCGTGGGGGATGCCTCATCGATTTCTCGTTTGTTTCGCATGATCGTTTTCCTGAGTTTTGGCAGCCACTTGGCATCTGGGTAGCGACCTTTTAGGATTTCAGAGACCAGGCACTTGTTTGCAAGAATGATAATTTGATGGCACAGCTGTATCTCATACTGAGTGAGGACATCCTGTCTTTTTCCATTTATGGAAAAAGCCGTTTGACGCAGTTGCACTTGCAGTGATTCTGTCATATGGTTTTCTACAGATCTGAGGACATAGAACATCATGGGTTCCAGATTAATGATATCTTCAAGCTTGAAGATATCTAATTCTGGACCGTCTCTCCTGGGGGTTTCTGCCGACCGTTTTTTAATAGATCCACCATTGAGTATTTTCCGAAGCATCCCAAGCATCCCAAATAATTGACCGATTTTCATACCATACCTTCCTTTTTGTTTGCATCCCTGGTTCTCTTATCGATTGATATAGAAAGGATCCAGGGAATTATTTGCATAATATGAATTTGAATGTAAAAGTCAATTTTTAGGATTTTATGGCATAAAAAATGACCGCCGGGGCGGTCATTTTGGTTAAACTCCCAAACACATGTCTACAGTTTTTTCCTGATTCATGTGGCTGAGTAGTGTGGTCATGTTTCTGCACCATTCCAATACGAACAAAGATTCGTTGCTGCCGAAAATTTCCAACTCTTTTTCATTGATGTCTCGTTTATGTTCTTCGATAGCTTTTCTGAGCCTTGGTAGCCATTTGGCATCGGGGTAGCGGCCTTTGAACACCTCAATAATGAGACACCTATCTGCAAGTATCACGATCTGCTTGCAGAACTCGATCTCATGCTGATCAAGTGAGCTTTGCATTCGCCCATTCATGAAAAAAGCAGTCTCCCGAAACTGCGCCACCAAGGGTGGTGCCATATTTTTTTGGACACTATCTGTGATGCGATAGGTCAGATGTTCCAAATGAATGACTTCCTCAAGAGTAAATAGTTCCAGTTCTGGGCCATTTCTATTGGGAGTTCTTGACGACCGTTTCTGGATCGTTCCCCCTCTGACTATTTTCAGAAGCCTTCTTGCGATTTGAGCAAGTTTCATACTATTCTCTTCCTTTTTGTTTACATCCCATTTCTCTCTTACCGATTGATAAGATCCAGATTGGGGAATTGAGCGTATAATACGAATTTGAGTATGAAAGTCAATTTTTTAGGGAGGTGATTGACCCGCGCACTTGGCTGGCCACCAGGATTCCCAAGAAATCCCTTGAGCGCATCAGTCCTAACCTGCAGGATTTTTTCCTGTGCAAGTTCTGTTATGTTCTTTGATTGGTGGGTGGGGGACATAGTGAGGGGGTGGTGATTATTTATTTTGAGGGCCTATACTTTATTTGAATCTATAAAGTCCTTGATTGCATGACTCAAATTTGGTGTACTGCTAATCTTGGCTATAACCAGTTGTTTTAATGGGGTAATAATCTCAGTATATTTTTGATCAATATACGTTTGTTTTGCTTTCGGGTCATCTTTATTAATGTCAGTATATCCTACAAGATTATCTATGACAGTATCTTTGTCTCCAGTAAAGAGGATGTAGGAAAGAAACTCTGTTGCATGAAATACTGGATTCTGATAATTTTTCTTGAGCATTTCAGATATTAGTTTTTTCTGACTCTCAGCAAGTCAATTCCACACACTGTCTGTTAAAGTTTTAAACTCTGGATTTGTAAAATAAAGACCGTGAGCTAGTTCATGAGGAATTGATGATATCATCATTTCTTTTCTTGCATCAGACATACTTACATCATAACTCATGACAAGTACTGCTTTGTTTGGAATAGCGGTATATTTACCATTTTTTTTCTCAGAAATAAGATTATTTTTGATGAAGTATTGCGCTTCTTCTGTGTCTCAGAAATTTTTATTGAAAAAATCTGCAATACTTTCTGAAGAGAGATCGTGTCATCCAGCATAATTCCATGATTTTTTTTCTTTGAAGTCCGTAGTTCACTTTTCTGTGAAAGCAGTAATTTTCCCAAAACGTTTATTCATTTCTTTTGGATCTTTGTATTTTACAAAAGATACTCCAGGCATTCATGGCACATCATTGAGTTCTCCATCTTTGGTACTTGGATTTGTGAGTATTGTTTTGGTTCATTCTTTTGACTTGGTGTAGTCGATTTTGTCTAATGTTGGTTTGATAGGATCAGGAGTAAATACAAGTTTCTTATTTTTTATTTCATATTTTCCACCCGTGGCACCTGCATCTTGTTTGATCCGGTATTCAGAAGGTCAAGCTTTGATATACAACATTGTCTTTCATTTTTCTGTTATTTCTGTAATTGTTGGATTTTTATCTAATGGTTCATTGGAGTTATTTGACATAAGATTAATACTTGCTACCGTCGACGTTGCTACTGATCTATCAGTAAAAAGACTAATTACATCTCCTCATTTTTTCTTCATATTAATTCTATCATTTGATGCACTTCCACCATCCCTCCATGCTGGTATGAATGTTGCGGTAATACCATATTTTGTCAGAAGTTCTACCATATTTGGTGTAACACCAAATTTCTTGGCTTTTTCAGGAATGTTGATAGATAGATCTATACCTTTTGCTTCTGTTGGTAGTTTTTCAAAAGGAGCGGGCGAACTAATAGATGCAGGAGCTAATGTTTTGGCAATCGCATCAACAGGAACATTTGCCTTTACTACTTCTTTGAGAAAAGCGACCTGTTCTCGCGACCAATCTATTATCTCTTTTCGGTGTTTCTCCATACGAAGAAGAGCAATCGTTTTAACTTCTTCCGAAGTAATTTGTGGGAAAGTCTTCTGTATTGTAGAATAATTCATTTTAGAATCTTTCAGTTTATCATCTGGAATGTCAATAATTGCCTTATATTTTTCTATAAATTCCGCTTTTGTGAGAATTGGCTTTGTTTCATAATGTTTTACTTGTTCTGTCATATATCCTAAAATTTATAAAGTAAATAAGTCTCCTATACTTATCCAATATAGCATATAATTTTTTTGTGGTCAAAAAAAAGGACATATTTTCCGATGTATCGGAAAATATGTCTGTGGT
>CAZRBF010000103.1:0-1501 GCA_964598195.1 uncultured Candidatus Peribacteria bacterium
ACATAAGAAAGACGCGAAAAAGCACTTTTTCTGCGATTCGGGCGAAAAAAGTGCTTGCATTTACCGATATATTTCAGATTTATCCTCTTATGCAAACCAGCAACTCCTTTAAGATTCTTTCTTGTATCTTCTCTCGATCAAGAACACGAAACTTTCCGAGTTCTCGCAGTGTGGATGGTATCTTGAGTCCTGTAGTCACGAGATCAATATTGATGTTTCCGTATCGCTCATCGGTATGGTGGTGGCGAAACATGCAATTCACGATACGCTCTATCCCCTGCTCGGGGTCATCGATCCGAACTTTCAGATTATTGTTGCCTCCGAGGATAGAATCCACTATATAGTGCTTTCATGACTCGTCTTCTATGGCTTTTTCAACCTGATCCATAGTCTTCTGAAGTTCCTCCTTGTACTTTCCCTGAAACATGACGGTGGAGCGAACTGGTGTCAGTGCTTGTTCCTTGGATTTTCGTGCGTATCTTTCTGAGCTGGCTATCATAATAGGACAATAGTATATAAATTTGTATGAAGTATACGAAAATGCTCTCGGAAGTATAATTTTATTTTAATTTTTCCATTCAAGTCAAAATTCCTTGTTTTTCTATATTTACAGAAACCATTTTTTTCATATACTCATCGATAATTTCTACTCCTCAACCCTCGATAAAAATGCCTCATTTTGATCCCATAATGATCCTCCAAATCCTTCCTGCACTTATCATAGGACTCACTATTCATGAATTTGCACATGCTTATGCAGCGTATCTCTGCGGGGATTCTACTTCGAAAGATCTCGGAAGAGTCTCGCTTAATCCTATAAAACACATTGATCCTGTTGGGTTCTTTCTCATAATATTTGCCGGGTTCGGTTGGGCGAAACCTGTTTCTTTCAATGAATACAATCTCCGAAATAGAGACCGTGATACTATTATAATAGCACTCGCCTGACCTCTCTCGAATGCTCTGTTGGCCATTGTTCTTTCGGCAATCTTTGTATTCTTGGTAAGCACTGTCCCATGATCTACCCTTATGTCGTATGAATTCTTTATAAAAATGCTCTACTTTGGAATCTTTATCAACTGGGGACTCTTCGTGTTCAACATGTTCCCCATCCCACCACTCGATGGATCTCATGTATTCCTCAGTGGTTGCAAAAATCACCCGAGCTATCAGATGCTCCAAAAATACGGAATGATCGGGCTCATCATCATCCTCATAATTCAGTCAGGATGAGGACCTCAGATATTACCAGTCGCCCTCTTTACGCAACATATCGGAAATTTCTTTCTACAGTTGCTTGGGTATTAAAGAGTGTATCAGTGAAATATTTATATGTCATAACATTCCGGTGTATGTTTACTATTCTCAAAAAACTCTGTATTACATTTTTCACTTTTTTCATACTCAGCACTTCGACTTTTGCTTGTATGAATGATGTATATACAGCAAACTCAGAAACACTTTGGGGGCAGTCATATCAGAAGAATACCTTTGTAATTAA
>CAZRBF010000103.1:1601-3654 GCA_964598195.1 uncultured Candidatus Peribacteria bacterium
ATGCCATAATTATGGTACTCCTTACAAATTTCATGTTATTGTATTCAATGTATGTAATTAAGTGCTATAACTATCGAATATATACAATTGCCATATTCAGTATTTTCTTAATCTATTCCCTTCCGGTATATTTAAAAATCTCAAATAATGTTCAGACAATAACAAAAATACGTTCTTTGGATAACATGAGAAGTGAAAGTACAAATAAAGTAAACCTTAGATAATCCAGAATTATGAAAAAAATTGAACTCACTCTCGTATGATTGATACTGATCTTCATCTCTATTTTCATAGTACTCAGGAGTAATGATTCTAGTACGACTTTTTCTGTGGATATCGTAGATGACGTTATTCATGATAAGTATGAGAAAAACAGTGATGAATACTATACATACAGGATACAGAAGGACGAAAAGGCTCTGAAAAGTTACTCCTGAGATCTTATCCTGTATGACAATCTTGCCGTTGCTTACGACCATATCTGAAAGCTCGATAAGGCACTTGAAATCTATAAGATCAAGAAGGATTTGATGGAGAAACGAGAGTATGATATGCAAAATTGGTATAGATACTATGCAAATCTCTGAACGTTCCTCATCCACCATGGGATTAAAGGATGGTTCAAAGATAAGAGTGACACGAAATCTCAAGATCTCATCGTTGAGGGAAGAAACGATATCCAAAAAGCTATCGAGATTAATATAGATGCTCATTTCTGAAGAGAAAACTACCAACTTATTGCGAATGACTGGATAATCTCAGCATTTAAAAATCCTCTGGTTATGACTTCGCAAAATATGCTCCAAAAAACCAGTATAGATCCACTCTTGCTCACCAGCGATAATTCCTGGAAGTCTTGTTGAGAAAAGTACCATGATATCTACCCCATCACGAAAAAAGTTGGAAAAACAGTGGATGAACAGATATATGATAGTTGCCCCATGGCCCTCAAGTGAGTCATCTGAATGGTCCGATTCTGATGAGGACCGAGCCCCTATAGTTTTGTAACCGTTGGAGATATTCTTACGGCCATGTGAGAATACAAACTCGCGTTCGCCTCATACACTCGTGCTGTGAATATGAAACACCCAAATAGTGGAGAGATTACAAAATATTCAGAAAAACTCGCACAAAAAATATATCCCACTCTCTCCCCGCAGGAGGCATTCGAGAAGCTACAGAATCAATACAATTCTGATTATAAAGTCTGAAGTGATTGGTCAAATAAGTATCTAGAATACCAAAAGAATATCATTGTAGAGTGAAAAGACCCCACACTCACCGAATCCTACGATGATTTCTATAGAAAATATAAACACCCGGTTGATGTGGAGTATGAGAGATAATCACTTCCTACAACTTATCCCCCCAAGTCACATGAGTCTTGCCCCAGAGATTTAGACTCTCGAGGAGACTCGAGTGGAGAAATGTATACTCCCCTTTGCGTAAATCATAGTCTAAGCCAAAATCGAGGGTTCTCATGATCTTCTGAAATTTATGTGTATCTTTCGTGAGCTTATAGAGCGGAAGGGATAAGGCAACGGCGGAGGAGCTATACCCAAATAATGATGGTCCTCATGAAAACTGATTGATACGTGGGGTATTATCAGCAGTATCAGTTATGAGTCAGAGATCCATCTTTTCTTGGTAAAAATGTTCATTAAAGAGCGGATATTGCTCGTTAAAATAATCACGATCCATCTCGTACATATAGACGAGAAGCCAAGACTGGGCACATCATCTGGATTGGTTTTCTCATGGATTATACCCATAGGCCTCCGCGAGAGTCACCCCTTGCGAATCCTTCATGGTTTTCATTCCAGCAACCCAATTTTTGATGAGCTCCCCATAGAGCGGAGTATCTCAGTGTTTTTTCCTGAGAATATCAACCAAATAGAGGCTGTAGTAGGCGTGTACATTGTCGATATACCAACCTATACCAGGATAAGATTCCGCACTATAGAGAGGAGAACTCGTAAGATGCTCGGCGAGAAATTTGCTGTTTTTAGCAAGTTCCTCCGTGTATTCAGTATTTCCAAGAATCACCAAAGAG
>CAZRBF010000104.1:0-3591 GCA_964598195.1 uncultured Candidatus Peribacteria bacterium
AATTATGTCGTCAAAAATAATGGATTATATTGCCTGAGAGAATCATCACAAAGGGATAATTCGAGTGGATTATTCCCCGTATGCACTCAATCAAGCAAGGCTTATTGAGCGAAATGGAATTGACGATCAGGCAGTGAGGCGAAAATATGAGGAATGAATTAGTATCGATGGAATCGAATCTCTTGATCTGGATGATGCTATTTGGGCCGAGAAAACCTCGAAAGGTTACGCGGTATTTGTGCATATCAGTGACGTTACCGAGGCGGTGAAAGTATATACTCCGCTCGATATAGAAGCCCTCAAAAGAACCACGAGTATCTATAGACGAGAAGGGGTTATCAATATGTTCCCTCCGGTATTATCACAAAACCTTTTATCTCTCAATGAAGATGGGATAAAGCTCACACTCAGTATGCAGATAGATCTGGATCAAAACTGACAAATTTCTGATTTTCATGTGTATGAATCGACTTTTAAAAACAAAAAAAGATATGATTATGAAAATTTTGTTGATGATTTTATGAATCCTGACAGCGAAAATCATGAGACACTTCAGATCATGTATGAGATAGCCAGAAAACGCAGGCTTACGCGAAAAACAGAGTGAGCGAATATGGATTATAATGAATCAGATAGACAATTGTCTATCTGAGAAAAACAAGAAAAAATTCGTTCCTGAAAAAAGGCTATTCCGACCACTATCATTGAAGAATTCATGATCCTTGCAAATATCGCCTCGGCAACCATTTCTGTGAAACATGGGTACAATTCTATATTTCGACTTCACAAGGCCTATGATGAGCGTGCCTTTTATCATAATGCCGTTGGAAGTCATGCCTGACTCGCCCTGCAAAACTATACCCATTTTACTTCGCCAATCAGAAGATACTCTGATATAGTGGTCCACAGAGTGTTAAAAATCGCACACATTAGATGAGAAGAGACTCCCTATTCTCAGTATGAGATAGGAGACATGGCAAAATATATCAATTTTTCCCGAACGGTTGTCGACATTCTCGGAAAAGAAACAGACAGAGAGCTTCGATGAAGAAAGCTCGTATCCAAGCTCAAGAAAACAAATGGGGATCATTTGAACATTTCTCATTTCACCCAAAGTATACGGGATACTATCGGAGCCGGGAATAAGATGCCAAAAGTAGTAGTTGATGAGATTATCAATGATTTAGAAAATGGGTCCAAATCTAGCTGGGCTTGGGCAATTTGAGTACTCCTTGTTTCTGGAGATGAAGAGATTAAAAAGTACCTCAAAAAGGCACTCCTTGATGATAGAAAGTTTAAAGCCAAGGCTGTACTCGCACTTCTGCATGTTACAAAAGTTTTGTCGAACGATGAGGAATATTTGTTTCAAATTATTGAAAAAGAAGAGGAGGATAATTTTAGTATTACGGTCGAGTTTAAATGAAAAAAACTCTTCAAAAGTGCCATTGATTATGGCAAATTTAAGGCCCATGATGCCATTGGGAGAGTGAGAAACAAGATACTCAGAAGAATCGTCGAGCATTTTTGTGGGAAGTAAGCAAAGAAAACCCCCTTATAGATTATGAACCGAACCTTATTTAGTGAAATACGGGAGTTTTGGGGTTTCGGAAATTTCCGAAATCGTCAAAGACCTTCCGTGGAGCGGCGGGTCTTTTCTTTTTGTCTTTTTCTGAGTTTGAATATAGTAAAGACATATTATCCCGATAAACATATATTTCACTATGAAAGATACTCAACTCCAAAAATCCAGCTTCCTCCTCTATTCGTCGGGCGATGAGAAAGTTTTTGTCGATGTTTATTTTCGAGATGAAAGCATTTGGATGACTCAAAATCTCATGAGTCAGTTGTTTGAAATAGGACAGCCTGCTATTGCAAAACACTTGAAAAATATTTTTGAGAGTGGTGAATTGGATGAAAATTCAGTATATTCCATTTTGGAATATACTGCCCGAGATGGAAAAAACTACCAAACAAAATTCTATAATCTTGATGTCATTATTTCTGTTTGATATCGAGTTAATTCAAAAAAAGCAACCAAATTCCGGATGTGGGCAACGCAGAAACTCAGGGAATTCATCATAAAAGGGTTTGTGCTGGATGATGAGCGATTGAAAAATGGAAAGCACTTTGATAAGAATTATTTTGACGAACTTATCGAAAGGGTTCGTGAAATTCGGACGAGCGAACGAAATTTTTATCAGAAGATCACGGATATCTATGCTACCAGCACAGACTATCATCAGGAGTCCGAAGAGACGAGGAATTTCTTTGCGACCGTACAAAATAAGATGCACTATGGTATCCATGGAAAAACAGCCGCCGAGGTTATCTATGAGCGAGTCGATAGTCGTCATGAAACCCTGGGTATTACTTGTATCTCGAAGGAGAAAATAAAAAGGAAAGATGTATTTGTAGCAAAAAATTATCTGACAGAATCAGAGATACAAGAACTCAATTTGATTGTCGATCAATATCTCTCTTTCGCTGAACTTCAGGCAAGAAATAAAAAAGCCATGTCCCAGAAAGAATGGATTATGAAACTCGATGACTTTCTCCGTCTCAATGAAAAAGAAATTCTCCAAAATAAAGGAAAGATCTCAAAATTCATCGCTGACCAAAAAGCAAGCGAAGAATATGACATTTTCTCTTCTCAGAGACTTCAGGAATATGAATCGGATTTTGATCGAGAAACCAAGAAAGTTTTGAAAAATGGTAAATAGAAAGTTTTCATTAAAAAACCCCTTATAGATTGAACTATAAGGGGTTTTTGAAATTGTTTTTGAGAACTCTAGCATCCAACCCACCAGAAGATAAAACAGAGAGGAAGTAAATAAACCGTTCGATAAGGAGATAGTCCATCCGCACGTTCTCGTACGGATACCTTGTTACGACTTTAGCCCAGTTAGTGATTTTACTATGGACCCCAATATTGCTTCGGGGGCTTCCAGCAGAACCACCTTCCATGCCATGACGGGCGGTGAGTACAAGACCCAGGAACATATTCACCGTGACATGTCTGATTCACGATTACTAGCAATTCCAACTTCATGGAGGCGAGTTGCAGCCTCCAATCTGGACTGAGATCGGCTTTATGGGATTAGCTTCACCTCGCGGTGTTGCAACCCTTTGTACCGACCATTGTATCATGTGTGTAGCCCCAGGCATAAGGGCCATGCTGATTTGACGTCATCCACACCTTCCTCCTGATTAACTCAGGCAGTCTCATTAGACATAGTAACTAATGACGTGGGTTGCGCTCGTTAACGGACTTAACCGAACACCTCAAGGCACGAGCTGACGACAACCATGCAGCGCCTGTCTCTACATTCTCTTGCGAGCACTCCGACGTTTCCGCCAGATTCGTAGGATGTCAAGCCTGGGTAAGGTTCCCCGTTTATTGTCGAATTAAACCACATGATCCACTGCTTGTGTGGGTCCCCGTCTATTCATTTGAGTTTTAACCTTGCGGCCGTACTCCTCAGGTGGATGACTTAACGCGTTAGCTTATAGCACCGGCTTACGCCGACACCTAGTCATCATCGTTTAGGGCGTGGACTACAAGGGTATCTAATCCTTTTCGCTCCCCACGCT
>CAZRBF010000105.1:0-3534 GCA_964598195.1 uncultured Candidatus Peribacteria bacterium
CACTTACGTCACAAATTTGGAAACTTGAGTAACTCATTTTCTGTACATTGAACCAATTCTCGTAGAGTATATATCCTCTCATTTTTTAGGACACTAACTACGCGCGTCGATAACTGAAGTTCATCGATAGAAGGTAAAAGCATAGGGTCATCATAATCATAAGAATTTCTATAATACTCGACTAGACGTATTTTTTTAAGACGAACAATTTCTAAATAGATATAATCTTTTAATGTCATTCAAACAGAATTATCCAAATGAAAATTTTCATACAAAGATTCGATTCAAGGAAATTTTTCGAGATTTTCTGCGACAACCCACGATAATCATTGTTTTTGAAGCTCTTTGGCCAAATACATACTATCTATTCAACCACTTCATAATAACTTCTCGATGAGCTTGCTCGCTGCAACCTTTTGATCTTCTTGTAAAAATCGCTTGAGACTTCTGATAACAGTAACTCATTCTCATAATTCTATGAGGTGATTAATTATTCCATGATCAAGTCATTCGAAATTACTGAGATATTCAGCTAGAGATTTTCACTGTCAAGAATCTATGAGGCTATTGGCTATCATAATATGATCAAGTCATTCGAAATTATGGAGATTTTTCGCAACTGTATCTCACTCCCCAAGCTCTATGAGTGCAATGGCTAATGTTCCATGATCTACTCAATGAAAACTCTTAAGGTAGAATGCAACTTCTTTCCATTTTCACATCTTCACAAGCGAATAAGCTATTTCTTGGTCGAGTCATTGGAATTTTCATAAATTTGCCGCAATATGCTTTCACTTTCCAACTTTTATAAGCTCATTGGCAATTATTATATGGTTAAGTCATTGAAATTTTCGTAAATTTTCTGCAACAACACCTCATTTTCTGGTTTTTATGAATTCGTTAGCTATTGCATTGTGATCAAGTCATTTGAAATTACGGAGATTTTGTACAACCGCTCTTCATTCTCCAATTTCTATAAGTTTACGTGCTAGAACTTTATGGTCTACTCAGTGAAATTTCTCAAGATGAATCGCAACAGCGGATCATCTTCAGTCTTCTATAAGTTTCGAGGCAAGGTATTCTCCTCTCAATTTCTCTGGAAATTCCCTCAGGCACTTATCCGTCATCTTTTTTCCCGATTTTACCAAATCATCTATTTTCTTCATCTCTGTAATAGTAAGGCGAGGCTCATCAACTGAGGGTGGATTCAGGAGTTCAGATACGTCAGTTTTTACACCATCGGTGATTACTGGAGTAGATTGTCCTCATCCTCACTTCACAGGAGATGAATTTACTTTATTCAATTTATCACCTCCTGGAGGTGTGCTATTAAGTTTTGTCATAGTATTAAAATATAATGGATTAAAATATTCTTTAATCTGATCAGTATGTTCTGAAACAAGCACCGTCATTTGGCCAACAATTAACGTGTATTTTTGGTATTTCTGACAGCTTTTTCAGGTTATCTTTAGACCATTCATCATCATCTTCAGCTACTCGTTCTTCATTAAGATCAACATCGTAGGCTGGGCCCTCATTTTTTCCTATATCCAATACTCGAATCCCTGATCGTGCTGCCTGTATAATAAGTTCGTGCCATTCATCCGGATGCTTAAATGAATATTCATCATTTTCCGCAAGACTCAGACACTTAATACCAGAAAGTCCAGCCTGTTTTGTAAGTTCGATGAAATTTTCCATACTAAGGTGTGCGTCAAGGTGAGTTTTACTCAGATCAATGCTCATAATTCCAGAAAGCCCAGCCTGCCTAACAAACTCAATCATATCATTGACATCAACATGAGAATATAGTAAATTATTATGACCAAAATCCAATGCTCGAAAGCCTGAGAGTCAAGCTTGTCTAGCAAGATTAATGAGAGTATTTATGCCTTTCTTACCTTCAGAGTCGTCGAAATAGAATCATCCAAAAATTAACTTCCTATACCCAGACTTTCCAGCCTCTTTAATATCAGATAACCATTGCTCTTCGGTCTCAAAATACCCTAAGTATTTAAGTGGTTCTATATCAGGCGTAAATATCCTAGACAATCACCATTGATCAATCATACTTTTATTCGATATTGTGAGTATTATTTCATGTAACTCCTTTATTTTTTCAATCTTCAATTGTTCCCTCATTTCTTCATTTTTTCCTATCATAAGCATATCTATGTATGCATAAAAGGCTTTTCCTGATTCGTTTATTTCACCATACTCACGAGTAAGTTGACTATCTTCTAAATACTGCATATGAGCCTTGTTTAGCTCTGGGTCATTTCAAGAATTTCAAAATGTCTTGCATTCGAGCTCTGGATCCATTTCAATAGGTGATTCGATCCATCGAGTTTCTCGAAAAAATTCATTCTCGATATAGTTTGCTATTTCTTTATCAGAAAAGAGGAATTGATCTTCGTAAAAGCAAAAATGATCAGGACTAATCAGCATAGGGCCATGTAACATAATATTGCTTAAAATGAACTCTGCAAGCTGATCTTCTTTTGATTGTAGCTCATTTATTTCTCACTGAGCTTGTTCTTTGGATTCATCAGAAAGAACTGATGTAATTTCATTTTGAGTCTGAAGTTTCACTTCGCTCGATGTAGGCGGAATAGTTGGTATCAACGGCTCATCACCTCCTGTAGGTGCACTATTAAGTTTTGTCATAATATATAATTATAATGGATTAAAGAATTCTTTCTCAAGCGCTATTGGTACCATAGAACAGGAGAAATACATAAGTATTATGTAATATATGACGAATAAATGAAATACATTGTCAATATCACTATGTGCTATTTCGTAATTTTCTCTTCTACAAAGGCTTAAATAGGCTATGAAATATGGCAACAAAATTTGCCACTATTTGGGAAATCTGTGCGGGTTTTACAATCTCATATGATGTGTGAATAAAATATAACGGGGAGGTATTTAAGGCACAAAAAATCTCTCGAGAGAGAGATTTTTATGAAAAAACATTGAGTTTCCTATATGAACTGCAACTATTAATCCTCGTATATTTTGAGATCGGTAATCACTCGTATTTCTCCTTCATCTTGCCATGTGACAAACAATACCTTGGACCTCCATGGAAGAAAGAGTGTATTTTCAGGAGTGCGTCCAAGTACTATCTCTGGTGAGAATCTCGCTATAATGCGCTCGAAAATATCATCTCTTCTATTTCTTGCCTCCTTCATATAATTTTCTCGGATAGTCTCTTCGTTAAAAAGACCAGTATCTGTAAAAAGATCAAAAAAATATGCTTCATATCGATCAATATAGGTGTCAATAGTTTGGATACTACGTTCGTGAAATAAGATTGTCTTCATGACGAGTGTGAGAAAGAGAGTAAGACTGAATTTTTTGTTGTAAACGATTTCCTGCTTTCTCGATTGTTTTATCAGTATGCGCAATAGCCTCTGCGATAGTATAGAGGCTATTATTGCTGCCTATATTGTTGTTACCCATAATAAGTGATTTATAAAATACGTACATCTTGATTATATTCATTTCTCTAAAAATACAAAAAATTTG
>CAZRBF010000106.1:0-3498 GCA_964598195.1 uncultured Candidatus Peribacteria bacterium
CAGTTCGGAGAAGCAAAAGTATTATTCGATAAAATAGGGGACACCCCTTCCAAAAAGTTCATAGAACGCTGCGACGAATTTATCAGAAATCCACCAGCGCCCGATTGGGATACGGTGTATAGATTTAAGGTGAAATAAGAATAAACGTCTTGGTGTGTCCAGGAGGTTTTTGTTGTGTGCATATTATGTATTACCGGAAAGTTTTCGCATAAGCATTGGAAGGATCACCTCTCTGTTCTCTTCAGAGAGAAATACTCCATGATGAATGAGAACCACCACTTCGGTGAGAGGGAATTCTGAACTTCTTATGACGTGATCGATTTTTCTCTAATGGTATAGACGAGTTTGCCAAAGGCTTCTATGTTCTCTATACAGGAAAACTTACCAAAGAATAAAAAGAGCAAGTACGAAGATTTGTACGAAATAATCTTGTTTTGGATACTATCATAATGATTGAGTTTATTAAGAACTAATTTGGTATAGAGTATATCAGATCAGAAATGGTGGTACTTCTTCATTCGATGAACTGCCCACGAGCCACTTGTGGCACATCGGTATCGTCGCGCACGAGCGCAGTGACGAAGGAGTGCCTTATATCATCGATAACCACGGCTACGGGACCAATATCCTCATAACCCCCCTCGATTGGCCGACAAAGGTTATCGGGCACTATCGGTGGAAGTGGTAGAAGATTTTCGGGAAAAGATTTGGAAGGGGAGGAGGAATGGGTATAATCGAAAAAATTATTAAGTACTTCTGGAACCATGACTACAAAACCGATTTTTCCACTCACCGATGAAGGAATTTCACTTGCTGGAGATTTTGTTATATCTCAAATAGAGACGAAGAAGAACAAATATATTTATGAAGAGAAAGACAAAAACAATACTACTGCGGTTTTTCTTGCCTGAGCACCTGGCAGTGGTAAGACTGAATTTATTCAGTCGACACTTTCGTTTATGGACGATTTCTTTTTTATAGATATTGATAGCTATCGTGAATTATTTGAGTGATATAGTGGAAGTAATGCCAGAAAATACCAAGAATCTATGTCGAGAGTGGTAGATTTGGTTTTGAAATATTGTCTTCAAAATAATATCCGTTTCATATTAGATGGAACATTTAAGAGTAAAAAACATTCCCTCAAAAATATAGAAGCCTGCAAAGTACATGGAAGAGAGGTGGATATATATTTTCTTTTTCAACCACCACTTATCTCCTACTATTACACGTATCTTCGGGAGATACAACAGACTCGAAATATACCCGTTGATGGATTTGTGGAATGTTTCTATAATTCGATTCGAAATATATTCCTTGCGAAGAATGGACATAGTAATGTCAATCTGTATATCTGTGAGAAAACGATTGGAAATTGAGTACTTATAAATAAGAAATATATGATTTATGACACGAAACAAATAAAAGACATCCAAACCTTTTGCAAAAAGTTCAATATTTCATATACTCTTGAGAGTGACACATTTGAAAATGAAAACAATATACGAGAAACAATTGAAGGCTTTCGCTCCTGGCTCAATATACTCAGACCAGCTCTTCGTTTGTATTACTTCTTAAAGCAAAAACCCTATGACAAAAAATAAATTAGCCCTGATAGAGCGAGGTCTCCAGGGTAGTATACAGAAACAAGAAAAGGTGTTCTTTGATAATTTCATTACCAAAGCCTTATTTAAACACGCATATTCTCTCGGAAAGAAAAAGAATTCTCTCTAGTTCTCAATATATCTCAAATTCCCTCAGAACTAGCTTTAGAGGGAATTTTTTTAAATGACTTGGAAACAAACGGAGAATACGTATACTTTCTCAACAGAAAGAGACATACTCTCTCACTCTCAAATCTCATGTCCACACTCTTCACTTTCCCCTCAACCCTCTGGCGCTGGTCAGGAGGCAAGGCATCCTGGTACTTCATAACTCTCGGAGCACAGGATGCTGCGCTCGTCCGTCATATCGAGGGCAAGTCTACCCAAGGATTCGGTTCCGTACGCGTGGAGGTCACTATCGGCGGATCAACCTGGCACACCTCTATCTTTCCGACCAAGGAAAAGCGCTACATCCTGCCAGTCAAGGCTCTCATCCGCAAACAGGAAGGACTCGTCGAGGGTCAGGAAGTGAAAGTGACACTACGAGTGGGATAGTGGGTTTTTCGGGAAAAGATTTGGAAGGGGAGGGGGAATGGGTATAATTGAGGGAAAGTTTTTAATTTAAAAATATAAAAATGATTATGAGCTCAAATATTTTGTATGTTTTTATTGATGAATCAGGAAATCTGGATTTTAGTGATAAATGAACAAAATATTTTGTTCTTGCGGCAGTTACAACTATAGAACCTATCGAAAGTTCTACATCAATGCAGAAGCTTAAATATGGATTACTCGCTGAAAATCATGGAGGAAATGATTTTCAGCATTTTCATGCCTCGGAAGACAGACAGAATACACGAGATTCGGTACTTGATGCTATTTGAAATATGGATAAGATTTATGTCAATTGGCTTTGGGCTGAGAAATCAAAAACTCATCCAAATTACCGAACGAGGGATAAATTTTATGCCCTCTTGGGTGGTTCGATAGCAAAATATCTCCTCATAAAATGAAAGGAAAGTAAATACGAGAAAATTATTATTGTTTTCGATAAGGCACTTACAAAAAAAGAACAAGACGCTTTTTATTCTGAGGTGAAACCAAAACTAAAAGAAATTGGGAAACCATATGCTATCTATTTTCATCATACCGTTTCTGATTTTAATGGTCAAATCGCTGATTATTTTGCATGGGCAAAATACATTTCTTTGGAAAGAAGCGAATATCGTCCATTGGATATAATAAAAAAAGTCCCAAACACGGAATTTAATATATTCCGAAATGGGACAAGGGATTACATATAAAATATTGACCCCCTCTGCTATCCGTGAGGAAGAGCCCAGGGGCTCTTATTGCAAAGGGGGAACGTTTGTATTGATACAATATACATTTCTTTCCTAAAAGCAAGTCTTTTATAAACTTTCTTCCATCTAATCTTATAAACTTTCCTATGTCTACTCCATTCCAAACCACCTATTCTACCCTCAATCCCCGCCAGAAGCAAGCGGTGGATACTATTTATGGTCCGGTGCTCGTCATCGCGGGGCCTGGGAGCGGGAAGACGCAGATATTGTCGGCGCGTATCGCGAATATTCTCATGCAGACGGATGTGAATCCCAGTAATATCCTTTGTCTCACGTTCACGGACAATGCCGCGAAGAATATGCGCGAGCGTCTCTCTCGTGTCATCGGTGCGGATGCGTACAAGGTGGCAATTCATACCTTCCATAGCTTCGGGAACGAGATACTGAACCGCTATCGTTCGCGTATTTCCGACTACGCCGAGGCGACTCCGATCGACGATATAGAGGCTTCGCGACTCTTCGATGCCATTCTGACGGCGCTTCCTTGGAACGATCCGTACAAGCCAGGACAGAATGCCAATGAGAAGATC
>CAZRBF010000107.1:0-3496 GCA_964598195.1 uncultured Candidatus Peribacteria bacterium
ATGTATTTAATGCTTCCGCATGGCGCGAATGAGTAAAATGTAGTACCGGATGTGGGTATAAAGCCACTTTTGAGGAAGCTCCGTTACGGTGTCCAGATTGCTCGGGGGCAATCGAAGACTACTATTCTGATGCCGAGATTGCTGATTCTGTTCTTTCGGTCATGAGTAAAACCTATTTTCAATGTCTTATCCTTCTGAAAAATGATGCAGTGGCAGGATTTACTTGGGGATGGAATGATTCCCTTGAGGAAATAAATACAGAAAAACTCGGACTTTCAAAGAATGATTGAAAATTTCAAAAACTCTCTGAAAATCTCGTAAATAATGATATTGGAGACAATGAGAAGTGGTATTATCAGTCGGAAACAGGAATCGTACCAGCATATAGAACTCGATGAGTTGGTGCAGCACTTGTATGAATCAATGAAATCTTACTTCAATCAAACAAAGATAAAGTATCTGCTATTATTCAAAGAACAAGTCGAAATTCTCCCATGTTTGCCATCCGTAAAAATCTTTGATATACAGAAGTATTTTCTTACAACGATGCAGATGAACGAGTACTTTTTGCAAAAAATAATTTCTAATTTTTCATAACTATGAAACAATCACAACCCATTATAATCGATTCAGGCATACCTGGCCCAATACTGACAATTATTTGATGAACCCACGGAAATGAAATCTGTGGGGTTCAGGCGATAGATTCGCTTCGAAGCACTCTGAAGCTCAAGCGAGGAAAGCTTTTCCTCATGTACGGAAATATCCAGGCTATGGAGCGAGGCGTCCGTCAGATAGATTTGAATCTCAATCGTATGTTTCGATGAGAGGAGACTTTTACACAGAGTGAAAAAGAGACCGTTGAATATAAACGATCTCGTGAGATTATACCATATCTGGATCTCTCAGTTGCCTCGCTAGATCTTCACTCCAGTCCTTCTATTGGAAGCCCAGCATTCATTATCTGTGAGAAAAATTGCAGTGATGTAGTAAAGGGATTCCCATTCCCCATTCGATGTTATGGATTTGCCGAGATGGAACCAGGAGGAACCGATGGGTACATGAATTCTCGTGGGAAAATAGGAATCTGTGTGGAGTGTGGGAATCATAATGATCAGGATGCTTCTGACAAAGCTCTGATGAGCGTCCAAAAGTTTCTTGAATACTTTGATATGATTGAGAAAAAGGAAGTGGATTTATGAGAAACTCAGCAACAAATTTTTACAGCAAAATATGCTTATATAACCAAAACCAATAACTTTCGTGTCGTAGATGTACTTGCAGATTTTGAGGATATCAGGAAAGGTCAACTTATCTGATACGATGATAAAGAATTAGTATATGCTCAAAATACTGGGAAAATACTTTTTGCTAGAAATAGAAATGAGATTGGAGTGGAGGGGTTTGTGGAGATTGTGACTGAGTAGAATTAATATTGGTGTGGAAAGTTTGTGAACATTATTCATTATTAGTAAGTAAAATATACATGAAAATGAGGTCTATCAGGACCTCTTTTCATATCAACTGCTCGATATCTTTACGTTAGCTGAACAACAGAATGGGCTTACAAAGTATATACGCCCCTTTATAACAAAGGGGCGTATTGCTGATAAATATAGAATGATTATAATGGGTGTTGTAGGTATAACCATTTAACCTTTTAGATTTATATATTTTTTTACCTGATCCTTAATGGTTTCAATAATCCCAACATTAGGTGCAGTTCATTTTGGTTTATTTCATGTGCTTTGATCAGGACTGTGTCAATTTTTCATTATTTCATAGGCAATGAAATCCGTTTTTTTTAATCGCTCCAACATTTTTTCTTTGGACTCTAGATTTCCAGTAGGGGTAAAATAATATGTATCATAGATATAGTCAAGCAATTTTATATCTCTTCTTTTTACAACATCTACGGTAATATTTATAATTTCATTTTTTATTGATGTACTGCCAGAGACTTTTAAAAAGCCTCTGGCATTTCTCGTCTCGTCAATTATTTGTTTAAATCTATCACCTGCTCTATCTACAAGCATGAGTACTAAGAGAGGTGTGTTGTAATTTTCAGTCACATCATCAAGATTAAGATATTTTTCCTGACATCATTGTTGTGTGAGTTTTGCTTGCAATGCTTTAATCGCAGTCTCTTCTGTACTGGTTCATAACTCAGTATTTTTGAGATAAGAATCGTGCATGATGGGGGTATTATTTCAGTCTGAAATGAGCGAATTCATAATAACATGATCATTAAAAATGTAAGCGATGAAATGAATATACATGAATATTCATTTTTTTCAAATGGATTCATTGATTCGCCCTTCCTTTTTCCTCATTTTCAAATATACTCTCCATATCTTACCACTCACCCCAATTCCCATGTCCAAAACTCTTTCATATTTCCATCAAATCACCCAGTACCCTCGACCAAGTAAGCAAGAAGCGAAAATCAGAAATTTTCTCATCTCTTGGGCGGATCAAAAGTGACTCAAATCTCAGGTTGATAAGACAGGAAATCTCGTTATCTACGTGCCTGCAAAGCGACCCACTGGAGTTTCTCAAAAATGATGAAATTCTTGTGAAAATCGAGAACCGGAATGAGCTGTACGAGATAGTACTGTGAATGAGGACGCGGAGATTTGAACAGGAAGTTCGCATTTTTCAGAAACTCCCGTTATCCTCCAGGCACATATGGACATGGTCTGTGTAAAAACTCCAGAAAGTACTCATGACTTCCTGAATGATCCGATTGAGACGTATGAAAAAGATGGTTGGCTCTATGCTCGAGGTACAACTCTCGGTGCCGATAATGGAATCGGACTCGCACTTGCGATGGCTGCGGTGGATTTTGAATCACACCCAGTCCTAGAGCTCGTATTTACGATCGATGAAGAGGCGGGAATGAGTGGAATCGAAGGGCTCGATTTCTCACTTCTGTCCGGAAAGAAAGTTATCAATCTCGACTCCGAGGACGATGACGAGATTACTATCAGTTCTGCTGGTGGAATCGGGGTTATTGCGACGAAGAAGCTGGAATATGCCGAAAACACGGATACTCACAAATATACCCTCTCAATCTCATGAATGCAATGAGGACACTCAGGTTGTGAGATTCATGAAAATAGAGGAAATACTATCGTAGCACTTCTGGAATTTATTACCACATGTCCAACAATAGAGACCTTGTACGACATAAAGTGAGGGGTTGCTTGCAATGTCATACCCTCCAAAGCAGAGGCGATCGTTACTGTAGCTGATATCGCAGATTTTACAACCCAAATAGAGTCATTTCTTGAGGACATGAAAAAGAGATTTGATTGTCCAGATATTTCCTATACACTCCTCCAAAATAATGACCAAATTTCACCAATTTTAGATGGCAAAAAACTCCTTCAGCACATTCATGTTATCAAAACAGGAGTATACGCCATGAGTCAAAAAATCCCAGATCTTGTCGAGACTTCCATGAATCTTGGGACGATCAAGATAGAAAATGGGG
>CAZRBF010000108.1:0-3398 GCA_964598195.1 uncultured Candidatus Peribacteria bacterium
CATGGAATTGAATCCCACCCGAACTGTCGCCTTTATGGATGTGCGCGTTCCACATGTATTTGGATAGGGTGAGATTTTCTTAAAATACTAGCCGTAAAACTAAAGTGTACTGTTCTTGAGAATTCCTTCCATCGGTCGGATCTGAATCAAGACATCAGAAGTATACAATGTAGGCTAGTATTTTATTGCCCAAACCACAATTTGTCTACTATAATTCTTTCTTTAAATACATCATACCAATCATACTCATTTTTATGATATTTTTCATAAAATCCATAGCAAAACATATCTGCGATTTGTAATTGCTTAATAGAAGTGCTATCCTCGTGAATAATATTCACCTCTACTTCCAATGGAATTCTCCCTTCGATATTTTTAACAATATAATCATTGCAATCTTTTATTTGTTCTTTATTTTTTGATTTATCAAGAACTATGGTGAGCCCATCATCTATTGTGCTAAAATCTATCTGGTCGATGAGTTGTTTTACAAAGTAATTATAAAGGCGATCTGGTTTATGCTGTAAATTTTCATTCACTTTTCGCTTTGCAAATGTAATTGAATAAATGTCAAAATTTTGATCTCTGATACGTTCATAAAAATACTTCTTAATTTCAATGGTTGTTTTAGCTCATTTTAGTTCACCAGTAACTCTTTTTTGTTTATTTTTAGGATTCAGTTTTCTCCTTAGAACAATTTCCACTTCTTTTTTCAATCTTTGATTTGTAGTTATATCCTTTACTACCACTATAGTAATAGTAAAGTGAGAAGATGGTCGCTTCGTTTCAAAATCGAAGCCCAGATCCCCACTTTCGTCCAAATACAGATAAATCATATTTTGATTTGATTATGTTAAACTAAACTATCATCTTAATTACAAATAACTCAGTCATCAACTAAATAAAATCCCTACATTCCAATCATCCCCTTTAAAACTTTGTAATCAATCTTTCCAGTCCCAAGAACGAGGATCAATTATCAACCGCACTTCCTATGACAAGTTATTTAATCTCCTTTGAGAAGACTTCTTTGAGGGTGATAAGAGAGTAGATTTTTAGGATCTCCCCTTCCTTTGTGTATACATAGCTGTCATCCAAGTAGGATCAGCTTACATTAGATCAGACTTTATTCTCTTTTCAAATTGAAGTATTTATTATTCAAATTTCTCCATCACCACGATAATATTGACATATCAAATATTGATCATTTAAATAGTCATGACAATCTGAGGAATCAAAAATAGAAATTATTTTTTTTCAATCATTTATACTTATCAGAGTTAAACTACCAACCTCATATCATGAGGTGGTATATCAAAGGTATTTTCAATCTTTGTAGAAATTATAAAAATTTCAGAAAGAGATTTTTATACACTCGGGAGTATCATAATTCTTTTTACTACATACTCATTTATTATTCAAATCGTTAACCTTTTTATTATAAATATTTATCTCATCTAGATTTATAAAACTTTCCTTTCAGTTTGCTGTTATTTTGACTTTATCGTCCACATTATCTTTACTTGGAAAATACTCAGCCCTGTAATTCCCTTGAATCAATACTCCAGAAGCATTTTTTGCAATTTCTTGCTGTTTCTTCGTATTTGCATCAATCTTGACGAGGATGTCTTGGATTTGAGTATCGGAGAAAGAAACATTGTTCTCAGCATCACCCGATGTCTTCTCCTTATAATATTCAAAATATGCATCTTCTAAATTTTTAGCCTTAAGATTGAGCTTCTTTCTATTTGAATCTCATTTTGGAAGATCAAAAAACTCTTTACTCGTGGTAACTTTTTTTGTTGAAATTATACATTTATTACTATTGTCGGCTTTACAACTGGTGCTCTCGATATAATCCTCATATATCGTGTTGAGATTTGATAGATTCAAGTAGGTGAAAGTATACGTAACTCAGGAAGATAATATTCATTCATCTATCGTTCCATTTCAACCATAGTTGGCAAATATTACTCACTTATCTGCAATCTTATATACTCATCCGATATCATCACTGAGTGATTTTCATTCCAGAAATTTTCACTTTGTTGCGAGATTAGTAAAAAAGACTTTATTATTTTTTAAAACAAATATTACACATCAAACACTTCAATTTCAGATACAACTAAATCAATTATTTGCATCTGTAATATTTCATTTGGAATATATAGATAAAGAGTTATTCACTGGATCTATAACAAGAACTTCGTATGTTCATTTCTCAAATTTCTGAACAATAGAATAAGTTCACTTGAGAAGATAATCATCCAAATTAAATTCTTTCAAATTATCAATGATTGAAATTCATGAATTACTTTCTACAGAAGCTGAGCCACTCTGCACCTCTGAAACAGGAGCTGGCGCCTCTGTTTTTACAGGAGGAACTGGAGAGGGAGTGGATGGTGTAACCTCCTGACCACAAGACACGAGAAATATTGTACATAAAATGAATAATGAAAATTTCTGCATAAAATATAAACATTAGAAATAATAAAACTACATAATCATCCCCTTTAAAACTTTGTAATCAATCTTTCCAGTCCCAAGAACGGGAATACTCTCGATAACCTGTACTTCGGAAATCTTGACGAGATTACTTGCTCCATTTTCTCGTAAGTATGACTGTACTTCTTCGAGTACTATACTTTTAATGCTGAAAAGTGCAATTTTTACTTCTCCATTGAGTTCGCGAGCCTCGATTGCTATGGTGAGTTCAGACTCGCTTCCGTATTTCTTCAGGAGAATTCCTTCGATAAATGGGAGACTGATCATCTCCCCTGCTATCTTCACGAATCGCTTGAGTCGACCAGTGATATACAAATATCCGTCAGCATCGAGATACCCGAGATCTCCGGTTTTATAATACTCCACCCCGCCTTTCAGGCACCCCTCAAGAGGGGAATTTACCACCAAACAACTCCCCTCTTGAGGGGTGGTCGAAGACCGGGGTGGATATCACTTGACCTCTTGAGGGGTGGTCGAAGACCGGGGTGGATATCAATCAATACTGATTTCCTCAAACGGACTCTCCAGACTATCATCCAAGTACCCGTCAAATACACTCGGTCCGCGGACATAGATCATCCCCTCTTTTCCTGTTTCCATTCTCGTTTTTCCATCAAGTGAAAGAATGAGTGTTTCCAGGCCTTCAATCGGAAGTCCGACTGATCCCCTTTTCGGGAGTCTGGGTGGATTGATAGAGATGACCGGACTACACTCAGTAATTCCGTATCCTTCAAGAATCTTTCATTCTGGACAGAGTTTCCCGAAACTCTCAAACACGCTCTCTGGGCACTTTTCTGCCCCTACCACAGCATATCGAATCGAACTGAGTCGAGACCGGTCTCCTTTTTTGAGACCGGTCTCTGTGGCTAATATCATCTTGAGAAAAGTCGGAG
>CAZRBF010000109.1:0-3385 GCA_964598195.1 uncultured Candidatus Peribacteria bacterium
ATGATATCTTAAAGAAGTTACATTATTTTAACTTCTTATAAAAACATATATGGGAGCATTAGATACAGGAAGTAGGGGTGAGATCGCTCCAAAAACTCCAAAAACTAAGGGGGGGGGGTAGCGAGGTTGTAAAATCTCAGGTAGAATCACAAACATTTGTGATTGGAAAATATGCACAATGGGCAAATAATCTCGAGGAACAGATTACAACCCTCAATAATGCTCGTAAGGAAAATACCGGAATAGTCGGAGGTATCGGGGATTGGGTTGGTGAAAAGACTGGAGCTTACAGTACGGGAAAGGAAGCGTACGAGGAACAGATTAAGCAGATCCAAGATCGTGCAAAGGCACTTCATGCACAAATAATCAATGAATTTAGTGAAAAGACTCTCTCTGAGGATGAGAAAACAAGTATTCAAAAACTTATTCAGAAGCTCAAAATACAAACTGGAGCAAGACTCGAGCATGTTGGCTGGGCACGAGCCGTATCAAATAGTTTGGACGATAATCAAAATCTTCCTTCAGATCTTGGAAGTAAAACATTTCATATGACACTTGGTGCTATGGAGGGTGGATATGAAAGTGTTGCAGGTATTATGGAAATATCAGGAAAAGCCATTGGAATCTGTACTGCATATATTGGGTCCGCAGTATCCGAAGGAAAATTTGATGCATCTGTCGGAAAACAAATTTCTGCCGATGTTGCTCGGATTTTTTCGCTTCTCACTCTTAAAAATGCACAAAAGGCAATAGCCCTTCTCCCAAAAGCACTCGAGTCATTTATGAATGCAAAACCTGATGTACAGGCAGAAGGATTTGGAAAGTTCTTTGGAATGATCATAGCCCCACTTGGAATCGGAGCCAAGACAGTAACTGCTGCAAAATCTGTCGGAGAAGCGGGAATGGCGACCGTAAAAGCAGGAGCAGAAATCATGAAAAAATGATGAGCACGAGCTGTTGCTGCGGGAATGGCAACTATTACGCTCGGAACATGAGAGCTTGCGGTTGCAGGAACTGCTGTAGCTGGAGGTACGGCAGTGCGTTATGCAGGAGAAATGGGAGCAGGAGGGAAAGGAAAAATTTCGGAAAAAGCTGAAAAAGCAGCACTTGCAGACAAGATTGCAAAAGCCGAAGCTCGTTCTGGAGTGCCATACGAGACTGTTTTTCGTAACTCTGCCTTGCCTGAGGCTGAGCGCTTTAAGCTTGCTACAAACCTTCTTGGGCATAAGCTTACAGAAGCACAAGAAAAGGCTATCCGAAAAATTCACGGTGCTGAAAATAGTGCCGAGAAAGGCATAAGCAAGGGTATTTATGAAAATAGTCATCCAGAATTGCGAGCTATGGTTGAAGAACTTGATAAAGTTGGCATTTCAAGAGAGCAGGGAAGAAAATTGATGGAAAATGGAGTGCTAGGAAGTGATACTGAATTGGTTTTACAAATGATAAAATCCACTGAAAACATGCCTGTTGAGATGTTGAGAAATTTTCTCAAATCGGATTCACCAGAAGTGCGTCTTGCGGTATTGCGAAAGATGGATACTTCTCCAACGAGAATCCCAGAAGATATAGTTAGAGAAGCGTCGAAAGATGCGTCTGAACTAGTGCAGTCTTATTTGACTCTTCATATATTAAATATGAATACTCCAATAGATATTTTTGAAAACTTAGCCCAAAGTAAATATGACACAGTTTTACTGGCTCTTGTAAAACGTAGTATCGCCCTTCCTGAGAAAATTTATGAGGCGCTTATCCTGAATTGATCAGCCTCTGTCCAGTCAAGAGTTTTAAGCAGAATTAAAGATGTAAATATTAAAAACTATCCTATTTATCTTAGTCTTGTTAAGAATGCAAAAGATGAATATATTCTGACTGAATTAATAGATCACTTTATAAATAATTGAGGGCATATTCCTGAGCCTCTTAAAAGGCATTTAGTAGCATCAAAATCTGAAAATACTAGAGAGTGGCTTTATTCACAGCCATGGAAAGAAGATATCGCATTTTTTGGTTGAGTACTTGATGACACCAAAGCAGTTAAGTTAGCGGCCATATCTAACCCTAAATTAGAATGAAGCTGGATTTTGTGAGCACTCAGTCGTGATGGCGATGAGTCAGTCCGAAATGCTGCGCTTAAGATTCTCGGTCAGAAAGGGATTCCTGCAAAAGCAGAGAATTTGACTGGAGATACTGTATGAGGAATTGATTTAAATGCACTGAGAGCAAAGGTTACAGCAAATCCTATGGATCAGTCTACAATCATGGCAGTACTAAAAGGTAAAGTGTCTCAATCTAAATCACCAATTATAGAAGAGACTATTCCGCATGATAAAACAAATCTATTGAAATTCTTAAGGGAAGCGAGTCGAAATAATACTGATAATGTTTCTAAAATTTTTGATAATCATACTCTTCTTGATGGGTCAAAAATTGAAATAAATAATTCGTTGGGACTTCTTAAAGATGGCAAGCCTTGGCTTCTAGATGGCAAACGAGTAGGTGCAATAGAAAAAGTTCAACAACTTCCGAATTGACAAAATGTACAGCAATTCTTCTTTAATGTGGGTGAATGGGAATGGATGCCTCAAGCATACTATATTCTTGAGAATGGAAAATATACTCCTCTATTGATTGATGGAAAAAAAGTTACACATTTAGGCATATTGAATGAGTTCCCAGAACATCCATATATTCAACTTCAATGAGAAACTAAACATTCCGCGTATATATTAGAGAATGGTGTACTTAAAAAATGGAGTATTAATGGTGAGGAAGTAACCGGTCATCTACATCATGATAAAGGGGCGATCCAATGACTTAATGGCGAGGAAATAATAGGATTGTGGATAGGAGAATGAGCTAGTAATAGAAAAGGATATTTTACATTAAAAAATGGTAAATGGGAACAATTGTTCGTTGAAGGAGAAAAAATTGTCCATGTTGAAGATATTTTAGATTTTTGAGACAAGAAATATCAATATTTTTCAGGGATGTCCTCTAAGGTAAATGGTTTTTATACTTGGGAAGGTGGAAAATATCAACCATTTCTAGTGGATTGAAAAAGAGTGTTACGTATGACTGGAATTCAAGATGGGCATGGATGGATGGAGCTGGAATGAGGAGGCTGAATGCCATGGAGGAGATAATTTAAAATCTACTCTTTCTGAATGACTCATGTAAAATAGATTGTAATCTCAAAAAAATACCCTCCTTCGACACAATCGACCCGAGGGGATTTTTTTCATGATTCACCCTTATTTACTCAAATTCTTATACACAACCCCTCGTGGACCGATACGGATAATATCATAGAACTTACCATTTTTCTTGAGAACGATGCGTCGTTCTCAAATCCGTACACGATAAAGTGTAGTAAATCCAGAGAGTT
>CAZRBF010000110.1:0-3324 GCA_964598195.1 uncultured Candidatus Peribacteria bacterium
CTCCTCGTGAGCGTAAGATCGTCATCATGCGATTCGGTCTCGATGGTGGAGAGATCCACACCCTCGAAGAAGTCGGAAAAGAGTTCTGAGTAACCCGCGAACGTGTCCGCCAGATCGAAGCCAAGACCCTCGAAAAACTCAAGAGCCATCCCAGTGCTGATAAGATTCGTTTTTTTAACTAGATATTTATTTCTTATGTCCTATATTTCTAAAGAAGAATATAAGATCTTGAAGCATGAGAAATTACAAGATTTATGAAGAGGTAATTGCCCATTTTGTGCTCTAGAAACTCAGAAGGAGCGAATGTTGTGGAAAGGAGAATTCCTCTATATTGTAGAAGCTCTTTCCCCGTATATACAAAGCAATAAGCATCTTTTAGTAATTCCCTATGATCATAAAAAATTTACATACGAATTAAGTAAAAAAGAATTTTGAGAACTGTATGAAGTAGAATTATTCATGAAGTGATTTTATTGAGAAGAAGAGTATTTCTCTTTTATCCGGGAAACTATGTGAAAGAGGAGCATAGAACATCTGCATTATCATTTCTTACCATGAATTATACGATGATCGAAGATAGGTGAAATGCTAGAATTACAAGGGTATATTAAAAATTAAATTTCTTTTTTTAAAATGTTTGAACTTAATGTTGCAGATCTACTCTCGAGTTACGCAGGAGACTCGCGGGAGCTTGCCTTTGAGGGTGAGGTGTTGCCGGGATATTACCCAGACCTCCAATTTACCAAGCCTCTCGGGTTTCAGGTAAAACTCATCGCACTCGATGATGGAATCGAGGTGATATTTGAGATACTTCAGACTGAAGTAGTGTATGAATGAACAACTCGCACCATATCTCTCTCAAATGTCGCTCGCACCTTCAAGGAACAATACGACCCCATCGCCTCGGACGATATAAAGTTCGTGGACAAGGGAAATATAGACCTAAAGGATGTTATCCACGAGGAGATACTTATGTCCATATTCTAGGGAAATCTCTAAATATTCACCCCAACCCAGCTCCTCTTCTTCTGACGAGAGGAGGGATCCACCCCGCCTTTCAGGCACCCCTCAAGAGGGTAATTCCAGACAGCAAAAACCCCTCACTTGGAGGGGTTTTCTTTTTGGGTGGGGTGTCGTTGCATAACGTGTATGCTACACTGGGGCACCCTCTATCTCACACTGTCCTACATAATCCCATTTGGAATTACTTACTGGCTCAGCAAGTGGTGGTTCGGCCGCTGCTGCGAATACCTTGGCAACTTCTGGTTCAAACCAGGAGTCATCAAGGGGTATATCAAAAACCTTCGCAGTCTTTACGAGAATCCTCTGAATATTAACCATTTTTTGTCTCCTCTTTTTTGTTATCAGTGAAAATGCACTGACTCATTGCTACCCTTATTTTGAGAGTAACTTTTTCTATCATACGTAAAATACTACATATGTCAAATTATTTTATCTCTTCCGTTGTGAGAGATATGATTTTTATATCCACAAGTGGCTTGTCATTGCGGTCTGCTTTGACGGTTGCGATCATATCTACAACATCGAGACCTTCATAGGTTTGACCAAACACTGAGTGGTGACGATTGAGATGTGGGGTTCACTTTGCTTGAACGATGAAAAACTGGCTTCCGTTCGTGTTTGGTCAGGCATTTGCCATGGAAAGTGCTCACTTCACATGTGTGAGTTCCTGTACGAATTCATCCTCGAACTCTTGTCCGTAGATACTCTCCCCTCCCATTCCTGTTGCAGTCGGATCACCTCACTGAATCATGAAGTTATTGATCACTCGATGAAAAACGGTTCCAGTGTAGTACCCCTTTACTGCAAGCGCAATAAAATTGGCACAAGTTTTCGGTGTTTCTTTGACAAAAAGTTTAACCTTAATCGTTCCGAGAGTTGTTTCGATGATGGCAACCGTATCGCCTGATTTTGGTGCTTCGAGTTGAGACATAATTCTGTAGAAATGAAATATTAAATGTGTCTGGTGTTTAGGTAACCGAGGAAACTGAAAGAACGATAATATTCGTATGAAAACTGCGCACCGAAGTGAACCGTACTCATGTACGGAGAATAAGGAGCGTAAAGTTTGAATATGAAGATTGAAGTTGTTTCAGTTTCCTTTATCGTGGGAGTCAATAGAAATCCAACCCTCGTTGATCAGTCATTCGTTTTGTGATGTAGTTCTTCTTTTTTCCTTTGCGGAAAAATCCTCGATCATCGATAATACCAAGATCTATAAGGGTATCGATATTCTTACTCGGAAGTTTTTTTGGTGGGAAGGCTTGTTTGTTTTGAAAATAGTGTGTACGTTTCTTGAAGCTCATATTGTACCTGGACTCCTTGCTCTCATTTCCCGTATACACGAGAAAAGACTTCTTCTTTCCTTTGGAAAGCTTACGTGCGGCTGCTTGTTTCTTAACAAGTCTTGACGAGAGTCCGTGTGAATTTGCCATAAAATGGACAGGGAAAGTGTTTTAGTGATACTAAATGGTGGAATACGTTCCACAGATTACATTCGGTTGGGAGTATATTTCAAAATGCGTAAATTGCAAATCGGAAATCGATAAAAAATGTTATTTTGTTGTATTATACAATGTCTGAATTTCTGAGTCGGAGAGAGCTCGGTTATATATACGGACTTCATCGATAATTCCATCAAAATAATCGTAATTCAATCAAGACGTAGTATCATTCCAGTATTTTCAAATCAATAAAGGTCCATTACTTACATTCATTTTTCAAACTACCCTATCTTGTTTGAAAGAATTTCCTTCTATATTAGTTGATTGATTTCAGTCAATGAAAACATCTCAAAAAGTACCATCCGTAACACGATACGCAATTTGAATCCATGAGTTAGCGTAGCTTTTTATTGCAAGTCGAGAGCGATCCGCAGTTGCATATCAATTTAATGATGTATCATAAACACGTCCTCATATTTTATCTATTCATGCTTGTATTTGATATCCACAATAATTATTGACACCACAATTAGTTCATGCGTCTACTACTCCTGCTGACTGTTTAGACAAAACTGCTTTCAATTCATTTTTTCGTGATTTAATATTCACAAAAATTGTAATTTCTTTTGAAATTTTTAGACTTTCTGAGCTTCCCATATCTATTACATCTCAATTGCTGTCATTGAAATTTAATCATTTTCACATAATTCCTCACGTAAGCGCACTCGCATAGTTCATACCCCCAGAGAATGTTCCATTATTCCCATTCCCACTCAAATCCGCTAATTTTCCATCGCTTGTAAGTGTTTCCATATCCCAATATCCAACCAGTCCTTTTGTTGAAACAATCCCTGATTTG
>CAZRBF010000111.1:0-3230 GCA_964598195.1 uncultured Candidatus Peribacteria bacterium
AGTACCACGAAGGTACTCCCAAATTTGTAAGTCAGAACTCAAAATGCAAAGATACGGAGAGTATCAAACATTCAAGAACTGAGCTTGAGGCTTATTTCAAAGAAGGCATGAAGCCCGAGACTGAACCAAAGTTGCTGTCTGGATCGTCGCAAGGGCGGCAGTCGAAGTGCAATCCTTGATGATCACACCAGAAGTTCAGTACGACCGAGCAGAAAAAGATACCGAGTGAATATCTGTCGCCAGCGCAATCAATCCATAGGTCGTTCAGCTTTTGTAAGCGTTCTGGATGGGTGAGTAGCATGATGACAATTTCATAGGCCCCGAGACTGAACTCACCAGTATTCATGACGGCGCAAGCACGATCAGCCGAGCGACCACGATGACGTAGACCGAACTGAGCCGGAACGAGAAGAATATCCGCGTTCTGACTTTGTTGCAGTGTTTTCATTTCACCCTCTTTATCAGAAGTTTCGTGAAGCCAACATTCTCCAAGTTGTCCTTGACGGTAGTTTTCAAAATAACCGTCATAGAAAGTGTTTTCAAGGAGAGCAAGTACCTTTTCCAGTGCTTCCTGATACGAACTTCCAATCTTGGACCAGTGAGGAATAGCGAACCACCCTTCTGCACCAGTGGGAAGTACGACCTCGCCTTTTTCGATCTGCGCGAGCAGGTCTTTATTGACATAACCAATCCCCGGAAAAAGCTCGCTGAGCTTATGTACCTGTTCGACAATCTCCTTTGGCTTGTAGCCGGAGAGATAACCGAAGTTGGACTCAACCTCTTCGACGACGAATTGATTATTAACGGAAAGGCGCTTCAGAGAAGTTGCCAAAACATCAGTAATATCACTTTGGAGTTCACTCATTGAACCAATTACTCGCTGAGTAGCATCTTTATCGATGCCGAGATCTGCAAGAACCTTCTCAATATCTTCTGGCTTCAAGACCGCACGGATTGATTGTGCGATTTTGGTGGCCTGCCCCTTGGTAGGAGCATTTAACGTGGTCTTTTCAGGCACGGATTTCATGTTAATTCCTCTAAATGTATGTTCAAAAAACTATGCCCCTTGAACTATAGGCACTTGACAGTGTATGAAAAAGTTGTGTAAAGTCAAAAAGAAAGGAGATTCTTGTTAAATTTTCGAGAGACGAGAATAGGGATATAAATGCAAAAAAATTGATTTTTTTGGAGATTTCTCTATACTGTTTGTATATTTTGTAATACTTACTTTGTATGATAACTGCGAAAAAATCTGTCGATTTAGATGTGTATTTTCAGGATACACTTTCTTCTTTTATAGAAAAAACAGCACAAGAAATACCAGTTCTTCTCCGTGATAAAAAGAATAAATCCTCAAATCAATATGTATAAAATAGAAATCAGCCCCATCGCACAAAAGCGTATTGAGTGACTCATTCTTTGATATCGCGATGCTTTTATTAACCTGTACGATGATACGGGTTTGTGAGATGCGGAAATTGTTATCAAAGAGCAGTACATAAAATGAGCAGACATATTGAGAATATCCCTTTATGATGCGATAAAAAATAGTCTTTCTTTGGAAAAACTTTTCGGATACTCTTACAATGCCACCGAGGATATCTATCAGATAACTACCGTACTTGGAAGTCGACGACTTTTTCTTTCCTATAAAGAGGAGAAAGAGCCTAAAATACGAATTATAACAAATATTGAAATATTTCGAAAATAATTACAACCCTGCCATTCAGACTTGTTGTTTGATTTCTGAGTCAGATATAGGTGGGGAGAAAAAATAGGGAGTACCACGAAGGTACTCCCAAATTTGTAAGTCAGAACTCAAAATGCATGGCCTTTAGAACTTTTGTACCTATCATATTTTCTATCTATTCCCCAACTTCTATATACCCGTCGTCATGAAGAAGCGCTGGTTTAAGATCACCGGATGGGGATTGCTGGAGATTTTGAGCTCTCGTGAGTGGATGTTTTATAGGACTAACTATGAGTTTTCAGGTGGTTCTATCTATGACATCTACTAAGGAGTAGAGATTGCCTTGTTCATCCTGAAAATACACGTGACTTCCATCGAGATTTCGATAGTGTATAGCATGAGTATGTTTGAATACTATAATATCGTCGGTTCTAAATCTTTTTAATATAGATATCTTGCGTCACTGAGTATTTTTATAATCATGGGGGGCAGTAAATTTCGTATGAGGAATTTTGTCTATTGGATAATAATCACTCGGGTGACTGTCGACGATTTCTAGTTCGTGATAGATTTCCCCTTTCATCTCCATCTCTTCTCATGAATAGAGTTGGATACGTCGAGATGTATGTTTTTTATCTTGTAAGAGAATTACCCCATTTTTGTCGTACACTACACCATATCAGGTGTCATAGTAGTTTTTTACATTTTGTCAGCTGTGCCCAAAGACTGCCGTAAAAATTTGTTTTTTTACATTCTCCATAATCTCAAGTATAGCGAGTGCGGGAGGAGTACTAAGCAGATCGTTTATAGTGGATATTTTGTTGCTGATCTCTTTATGATCGTTACTGATAATGGACTGAAGAATCTTGTTTATTTCCCCTTCTTTAATGAGGTGGTTGAGATTATTTCAGTAATCGGTATTATCTGTAGTGCCGAGACTTTTTTGTAATGCATGACACAATGCTTCTATATTATCATGAGGAGCATCTACGGGAGTTGAAATTTCTGCTGTAAGTGCGGTCATATAGAGGGTATTTATACGTTAGAAAGAAAATCTTGATTTTTATTATAGTCGTTTCGATGTAATGTCAATGTATTCATGAAAACACTGTAAATCGTCTTATTTTTTGCTTTCTTTTTAAAAATCTCTACAATCCCATATAATTACTTTATAATCAATATCGTATGTTTTTTTCTAAAGATAGTCTTTCTGACGCAGAAAAGATAGATCGTGTTTATAGCATGCTTCGTGCTGAGCGTAATGGAAGGCGGTTTTGACTGTTTGTAAAACTTGCTGTATTTGGAAGTATTGTGTATGGTATTCATTATCTCAGCTTGCCAGAAAATGCTGAGACGAGAGATGCAATCTCCGCTACTATTGAAACAAAAACCAAAGCTATGATTCTTCCTATGGTTGGAAGTATGGTTCAGGATATGACAGAAAGCCTCTGACAACCTGAGATATCAAACAGTGTTACTTCGAGTGGAGGCAAAGTAATACATAGAAATATAAATAGATCTTCTCCGATTGAAATTACAC
>CAZRBF010000112.1:0-1352 GCA_964598195.1 uncultured Candidatus Peribacteria bacterium
TTCCATCTCGGAAGGTATGTGATGCCCAGGGTAAGCTCAGCTCATATACTCACATTCATGGGATCATTTGGGAGATCATCATAAAGTAAGGTATTATGGATGAGAGGGTAGTGGATTTAGGAAAATCCATTGAATTGGTTGGGTTGTTGGTATTGAGGACTCACGCATTGCAAAGCATAGAAACTGTTTTGGTATCTGCACTTTTATTTGCAAACGATTGTTTGATAGAATATATCCTGTCCCACAGGTCATTCTACGCTGTCATCCTCGTCTGGCACCTAATATTTTTGTAGGATGCCAAAGAAATTTTCTCTGGCACCACGTATCTTCCGAGATAGAAGTTTTTAAGTATGTTAATGATCAGTGTCACCAGATTTTTCCTGTTTGCTTCATATCTCTGGTGCCTCATTAATTTACACTAAAAGTAATATATACAAAATGTCAAACACTTGTAAATATTTCTTGTATACATTATTTTGGCTTTAGAAAAGGAAAATATTACACAAAAAATAGTGTCAACAACATTTGACACTATGATGATTTTTGATATAATAGACTCGTATTTTTAACAAAACTCCCATGCAAAAAGGTATCGCATTTCTGGAATCTCTCGGACTTGAGACGGTCGAGGCTCAGGTATATGAAGCAGCACTCTCTCTTGGAACAGTTCCTGCTTCTATTATAGCAAATAGGCTTGGTGTGCCACGGTCCTCTGCGCGTTATACCTGTGAACGCCTTATAAAAAAAGGACTTATGATCGGTGCTATACAGGGCAGTACGAAGATATACACGGTTGAAAACCCCACTAAATTGTATTCACTGGTTATAGAACAGGAGGAAGCTCTTATGAAAAAACGAGAAGATCTCGGCTCAGTTGTGAAAGATTTTCAGAAGCTCTATAATCCCTACACAACCCTCCCAAAAGTGACTTTTTATGAGGGAATAGATGGACTTGATCGGTTACTCGAGGAGATATTAGAACACCCGACAAATATGGTCTCATTTGGTGCGGGGGATTATTTGCGGGATAAATATCCTGAGATTGTCACGAATTTTCGCAAAAATGCTTGAAAACAATACAAAGCCATTAAAGTAATGCGTTCAGAAAAGTATCGACAGCTCCATACGAATGACTCTGTCAAGATGCAGACAAAATATTTTCGTATTTTGGAAGAGTTAAAAGTGGATATCCAGATTATAGACGACAGAATTTCTATCTCTTCTGTTGAAAATAATGCTCCTATATGAATACTCATAAAACACCGAGAAATTGCGAATGCCTTTTCTGAGATATTTCATGAACTCTGGAGTGCACTTGCACGAGTGGAAGAATTAGAGAAGACCTAAATACC
>CAZRBF010000112.1:1452-3202 GCA_964598195.1 uncultured Candidatus Peribacteria bacterium
ATTTCCTATCTCTATGATATGTTTATAGAGGGCCACAATCTTCTCGGGACTTTGTGACTCGAGATAGGCGATATCTGCCTTGGTCAGAGTTACGACGCTCGTACCTTCACCGATGGCAACCGCCTCGACATCTTTCTGGTTTCGATCAAAGAGTACCCCTTCACCTAGGAAGCTTCCCATATACGCCCGTCCTACCTCCTTCTTTTCCCCGGTTGGTGTGAGTCGGATAATAGATAGAGCACCAGAAGAAACGATGTAAAAGTATGGATTTTCTCATGGAGTAAAAAGCACCTCATTATTTACAAGCGCACGCTTCTTTTTCTTGAAAAAATTATCAAACCCTTCCAAAAATGCAAGAATGGGGTGGATAGAGAGACTTTGTTTAAGGGCACCAAGAGACTGCTTCAGATGAGTCGCCTCTGGAGCCTGTGATGTCTCTGTGATGTGTTTGATTTCTTTTGGCATATACTCAATCTTTTTAGTGGATAATCTTTTTTCTCCCCTCTCCTCCGGAATGAGAGGGGTTAGGGTTAGAATTTTGCAACCAGATCTTTATCGCGGACTCGACTGGCATATATCTCCTTGGTGATCATATTTTTATTGTAGAGCATTTCGAGGTATTTATCCATGAGGATCATCCCTTCCGATCCACCAAGCTCGATCATAGAGTAGATCTGATGAGTGAGTCCTTGGGTTATAATACTGCGAATAGCATCGTTGTTCATGAGGATCTCACGAGCCACAATTCGACCTCATGAGTTTTTCTTTGGAAGAAGTGTTTGGCTTATAACTGCCGAAAGGCTCATGGCGAGTTGTACCCTAACTTGGCTCTGTTGCGCCGTAGGAAATGAATCAATAATACGATCTATGGATTGAACCGTATCGTTTGTGTGGAGCGTGGAAAGTACCAAGTGTCCTGTTTCTGCAAGGGTCAGTGCTGCCTGAATCGTTTCTGGGTCCCGCATTTCCCCGACCATAATAATATCTGGATCTTCACGAAGCGCTGACTTAATAGCCCGAGCAAATGAATCGGTATGGGTTCCGACTTCACGCTGATGAATAAGGCAATCTTTTCACTGAAAGTTAAACTCTATCGGATCTTCGATGGTGATAATATGCTTTTTCATGGTCGTATTTATGTACTCGATCATTGCCGCAAGAGTTGTAGATTTACCACTTCCTGTTGGTCCAGTCACGATTATAAGGCCCTTGTCTCGGTGAAGTAGCTGAATAATGTCTTCTGGCACAGAGAGCTCCTTGCACGTAGGAATCTTGGTTGGAATGTATCGAATAGCGATCCCGAGTCACTTTACATTTTCAAATACATTTACACGGAATTTGTGAATCCCATGTGCGTAACTAAAATCCCCCTCATGAGCCTTTATGAGCTTATCTGCTCGTTCTTGCCCGATCATTTCTGTAACAATAGCAAGAACATCGGCTTGTTCTGTTACTCAAAAACTCGTGAGCACCTCTATGTCACCCGAGTGTTTGCGAACATGCGGGGTAGAGCCAGCGGTAAAGTGGATATCTGGAATCTGTGTTTGAATCATATCGTCCAGAAGTTGCTTAAATTTTTGAATTATCATAGAAGTGTGTGATAAAATTATGAGATCTGCTATCAGGGTACCCTATTTTCCGAAAAAAAGCAAAAAATATGGAAATGGTTTTTCCGATAGTAGTTTGCGTATAATTTTAAATCCTTGTCAATCCAAATAAACTTGCATTCCCCCAAACATAGTATACACTT
>CAZRBF010000113.1:0-3201 GCA_964598195.1 uncultured Candidatus Peribacteria bacterium
AAAAAATGACAAGTAAGGTAAACTCATCTCTTCAATTTTTTATTTTAGACCTGAAATAGATTCTTACAGTAGAACCTAACTATACACAAAGTTGCTTTCTTAATCCACGTATACGGTCGTCCCGATCTTTGCCCAATCATATATCCATTTTACCGCTTCATAAGGAGTATTCACACATCCATGACTGCCTGCTGAAGTGTAGCTCGATACTCAGAATTCTTTGCGCCAACAATTTTTTCGGTTACAAGAATCATGGATACCATAAGCACCATAAAATGCAATCCAGTAATCAACCCAGAGTTCATATTTCTCATCCGGAAAAGGAGATCTGAGTATTTTATTTTTTTGCTTATTATACACCTGAAAAACTCATGTCACTGTTTCAAATCGTTTTCTTCCACTCGTAATAGGTGTTGAGAGTATGAGATCCCCATCTTCATAGACATACATTTTCTGATCCAGAAGTGATATAAATATCTGTGAATATATATCAAAAAATGGAGCAGATGGTGGTGTAGTGTCCACCCACTTTTGTTTCTCAGAGAGAACAAGATCTTGTCTCTTGATACGTGCGATATTACGCAATCTCTCCGATTCATCACGATATTCTTGTAAAGCGAGAAAGGAAGAATCATAGGAATCCTTGAGATTCTGATAGGAAACATTTACCAAATTCTCCTCAGAAAAAATATCATGATACGACTGCATAATAGTAACATCATCGAACACCATATCTCCATCATGATTCACTCGATAAAACGATGCCAAAAAAGTAATTTCATGCTCAAGTGCTCGAATTTTTTGTAAAAGCATCTCCCTTTGGATTGATTCGGATGCTCATACGATCGAGCGGACTTCTTTATAGAATGGAATAACAGATCCGGAAACACCATCAGAGGACATATCAGTGGTAGAGTTAGTGCCTTCTTGTTGTGGTGAATTTTGTATCGATGGGACTAAGCTTTGTTCTCCAAGAGCACTTTCTTGTGCGCTTGTTTCAAACAATACAGGTCGATCAAGTTGGAGTACTTCTCATTTTAAGAAATGGATTCATAAAACAACATAAGACCACGTGGAATCGATACCTCATTGAGCAAGAGTCAAACCATAGCTTACAGGTGTATATTGCGATCGAATTTCCTCAGGAAGTTGGTTGAACTGAGATCACACCCAGTATCCAAAAACCACGACAGCAGAAAAACAAAGAAGCAGAAAAAAGGCTACTATTCGGGACCTTCTCGAGAAATGAAAAGAAAAATTTGTTGACATTGCAATCACTATTGCGACCTATAGTAAGATTTATAAAAAAAATGCAATCTTTTCGCTTGCATATGGCATTCTCTTTATGTAATTTCTAAATTTATTGACATAATAATAAAAATATTTGCAATAATATTATATATATGCTAATCTCTTTGTGTTTCAAAACATTTTACCAATAAAAATACCAATATGATGAAACAATATAGCGTTCTTTTACTTGTTGCTGGTGGCATGACACTCTCAAGCACCTTCGCAGCTTACGCAATGATGGATGCACCATCTTCTCGTGAAATGCGCACAGATAAGGCTATGGGTATTGAAAGAATCCATACTACAAGTGGAACAGAAACATCATCTGGAAGATTCAAACCACGCTGTAATGAGGCAACTTCCAATACGGGTGCAGTTCGTTGTACTGAAGTGAAGAACGGTACAGGATCAGCAAATAAAATGGAACGACTCCAGGAACGAAAGAAACTCCAACAAGAAAAAGAAGTGCAAATGAAGATAAAATGGGAAATGCGCGATGCTATTATTGATAAGCTCCTCGCGGGTGAATCATTGTCTGATGCTGAAAAAACTGAAGCAAAAGTGATGCTTACGGAACGGAAAGAGCGACACACTGAAGTGAAGAACCGAGTTGAAGAAGTAAAAGCAAGCTGAGAAAAAGTTTGACCGATGAAACGAGTCGAAATTCGGAAAGAGGTAAGAAAAGATAAGAGAGAAGACCGAAAGATAGAAGATAGCGATATGAGCGAAACGAAGTAATATTAAAAATATCCCACGCCAATGGCGTGGGATATTTTTTTATAAACAGTGATACAGTCGTTGTAAGTCGGGGATGTATTCTATCCCTCTGATAAGGAGATCGTTTTAGAAGCCCAGCGAATCAAATAGACACAAAGCAAGGAACGGAATGGAGGGAGTTATACCTACATTTTCTTGAGCTCTATAATTTTACGTGTCGAATCAACGATAAGACGATAAGTACCTGTCGTAAGGCCGGTGAAGCGACGGAAAAATGGATAAAATCAAGCAAATACCCTCAAACTCAATACATCCAAAAAATCAATATCAAATTCTTGGTTTGGAGCTATATTTCCATTTCGATCAAAGTGAATTGATTTTGAATCGGTGATGCGAAAATAACCACCTCTCTCATTAAATCGAAAAAAATCAGACGTGGTAGGTATCGAGATCTGATCGCGAAGATCATCAATCGGTTTTCCGTTGAAAAATACGCTGTATCTTTCTTGTTGGATTTTCTTAATTGGATTCACGAAAAGATTATAGTTTCCGTCAGTGTTTGATAGTTCTAAGTATCCTATCTGTAACAAAAGCTTCCCTTCCACTAATCGCTCAAGTTGATCACAGGATATAAAAACAGGATCATATCAATTTCAAATATCAAGTTTATAGCCCATACGCTCTACTAGAATCTGTGGTTTTATGAATTGTCACCCACCAATATGAAAAGACTGGGAAGCAAGTTTATTATAAGTATCAAGATTGTTCGGAATATATTTTTGAACAATCTTGAACTGTTTTTTCTTGCCATCTATCTCAACTAAGTTAAGACCATCTACTCTCAAACGGTCTAAACGTATCTTGCACTTAAGTGGCAAGGACTGTTGAACTCAATCAATCCAGATTTGTGAAACACGTCTATTTTCAAAAGAATTTATCATTCGTGGGCGAGCATCAGAAATCACGTAAAAAGATCCATCCTTTACCACAGACCATCAGAGATCAGCAAATAAGGATTCATATTTACTCAGTTCACGATCTTTTGCTCCTTCCAAATTTCACATACAAAAATAATAAAGCACCTCTATAGTGCCTTATTATTACAAATTTATCAAATAATTAATCACAAAATATTTTCTCAAAAAAACCTTTTTCCTCATCTCATCCAATTCCCTTCTCATGAGCGATCGC
>CAZRBF010000114.1:0-3114 GCA_964598195.1 uncultured Candidatus Peribacteria bacterium
GATGGAAAATATTTTATTGTAAAAGATGGAGTCGAGGGTGAAAAGTATGAAAATATAGTGAATACTATTTATTCTCCAGACAGTAAGAGTTTCGCATTCATAGCTAAAAAAGATGGAAAATATTTTATTGTAAAAGATGGAGTCGAGGGTGAAAAGTATGAAAATAATATAAGTGATTTCATTTATTCTCCAGACAGTAAGAGTTTCGCATTTGTCGCTGAGAAAAATGGAAAATATTTTATTGTGAAAGATGGAGTCGAAGGTGAAAAGTATGATTTACTATATAGTGTAATGTATTCTCCAGACAGTAAAAATTTCGCATTCATAGCTAAAAAAGATGGAAAATATTTTATTGTGAAAGATGGAGTCGAAGGTGAAAAGTATGATGGAAAATGAGAAAATTTCATGTATTCTCCAGACAGTAAGAGTTTTGCTTTTATGATAATAAAAGATAATAAAAAAATTATTATAAAAGATTGAGTGGAAATAAATCGATACGATGAAGTAAATTCAATAATGTATTCTCCAGACAGTAAGAGTTTCGCATTCATAGCTAAAAAAGATGGAAAATATTTTATAGTGAAAAATGGAGTCGAAGGTGAAAAGTATGAAAATATAATGAATCCTCTTGTTTATTCTCCTGACAGTAAGAGTATTCTTTTTAGTGTTAAAAAAGATGGAAAATATCTTATAATTCAAGATTGATTAAAAAGTGAATACTATAATAGCGCTCGTTTCCCTAAATACTCTCAAGACTGAAAAAGTTTTGCCTTTGAAGTCAGTAAAGACTGAAAAGGAATGATGGTAGTTGTGTATACTCTCAAAGATTGAAATTCCTCATCATCTAAAAAAGAAGAGGCTTCTATAAATGCAAATACAGAAGTTCCGCCTCAAATTATCCTTCCAGGAAAAACTATACGAGCAATAAATGCAATTTCTAATAAGATCAATAAAATGACTTTAAGTAAAAGACTGAAAATCAGGCTCCAGATCGAAACTATTTTGGCAAAACAAAAAGAATGAACTCGTAATTATGAAATTGCAAAAAGTCTGCTCTCAAAAATACGGTCAAAGTAGACGATAATTTATTGATACACTTTACCTTCTTCCACCTCACCTCAGTCCTCTCCTAGAAGGAGAGGAGGAAAAAATAAGAATATTTCTCCCTTCTCCTCTTAGGAGAAGGGTCGGGGATGAGGTGGGAAGGGGTGAAAAGCAATATTAATTTCTAACCCATTCCTATGAAAAAGTTCCTCTTATTGCTATTTGTTGCACTGGTTTTTGTCTTCGGTCTGGCTTCCTGTTTTACCGATACAAAAACTGTAGAAACTATCAAGGATATTACTTATTACAAGAATCTCTGGAAGGACACATTTCAGTCCTATCAGACGGCTATCACTAAGGTTCCCAAGAAGTGAAAATTTGACTTTGAGCTTGGGGCGATGGTGAGTGGAAGTGGGGAGGCACTTTCGGAGTTTGGATGAGTTCCATTCAAGGAAAAATTTTCGAGTATGAACATAGGATTTCTGGGGGATTATAACTTTGAAGATCTGGAGCATCCATCGCTCGATGCAACCATGAAGATATTCCTCAATAAACGAAGCTTTGGAGCGGGTGATATTGACATAACTTTTAAGATCGATGGAAGCGGATCGGTTGCCTATAGTCTGAATAATCTCGACCGAACGGCGCTCGAGTTTTTTGGGGCGCCAAAAGAAATGATAGACGAGCTCATACTCTCTTTCGAGGAAAATAATGGGAAACTCATAACATCTGATGCGCATGCAGAATTCTTAAAGGAGATATTCACCACTATCGTTATGAGTGAGAAGAACTCTCCACTCAAAGAAAACACCCCCGAGCAAGAGGCCAAAATTATTCGGGCATTTATCGAGAGTGAGGTGCTTGAGGTGACTGCTTGAGAAGAGAAAGAAGATGGCATCTCTCGCTTGACCATGCGCCTGAATCCGGAGAATGTCATCAAGTTCTTGAATCAAGTGGCGATCATCAATGGTGGTGAAGATGCCAAGAAAGAATTTGATGGAAATAAGGATTTTCTAAAAAGCTTCACCATTGCTGGAACTATGGATTTACAAGAGAAAAAGATCGTCGATTCACACATCGTTTCCGAGATTCCATTGAGTTCTGTAGATGCAAAAAGTGGAGAGAAGAAGTACGAGGCACTCATAACCGAAAATAGATTCATGTACGCCAATCCAGAGCGCTTTGATGTGGATCTCACGACACTCATATTTACCAAAAATACCCCAAATAATAAACTTCAACTTCACTTCCGATGACTCATAAAATAACCGCCTGGTTTCAAAAAATAGAAAAACGCGATGCCTTCTTTTACGCAAGCATCTCTTTGATCGTCTTATTGCTCTTATATATCCTATCTCTCTATTCCAATTATACGATAATATCCTCGTATTTTGGCATGAATAAGCCTGCAGTCGATAAAGATATCGTTATCGTTGCACTGGATCAAAAAACTATTGACTCTGACAAATTTAAGAGCTACCAGGATATTGATCGTTGTGACTATGCTTCGGTATTACAAAATATTCTATACGATGATCCCAAGGTCGTTGGAATCGATGCTGTATTTTTTTGAAAAAGCTGAAATGAAGCTTGTGATCGTATTTTAAAAGAGATGATTGGGAAGAATAACAATGTTTTTGTATGAGTGGAATTTGATGAAAAGAAAAAAAAGATTAATCGAGGACTTCTTGGCGATGGTAGTGGGGAAATTGATGTAAAAAATACAGCTCTTGTAAATCTTACATCACATAATTCTCTTAATATCTTCTGAGCTTCTCTTCCCGATTATCGAAATAGAATGGGAATTTATATAAAATGAAAAAATCCAGTACTTCCATTTGGAGTTGAGGCATATAAAAGGGCACGAAATATAAATGACGTAGAGATTATGAAAGAGTCCATCCATTTTGATAATGGCGAGAATATCCCACTAGATAATGAACAATTTGTGAATGTAAATTTTTTTACGAAAGAGTATAATCAAATAAGTTTCATTGATGTTCTTGATAAGGCAAGTCCAAATGCTCCACGTAGAGGAGTGTTTGAGAATAAAGTAGTCTTTGTTGGTGC
>CAZRBF010000115.1:0-3084 GCA_964598195.1 uncultured Candidatus Peribacteria bacterium
GCGATAATGACATTTTCAAATTCTAGCCCTTTTGCTGAGTGAATCGTCATCATAGAGACAAAGTTATTCTGCCCTGGCTCATCCCTATCTGAATCTGTAATGAGGGCAATATCCTCCAAAAACATCATAAGAGCCTCTTTATTATCCATCCCGTCATAACGGGAGGCCATATTGGCAAACTCCTTCAGGTTTTCTTCTTTGGATTCACTCTCCGATTCCCCGTACTCGTGACGAAGATAGTCGATATATCCTGTTTTTTTGATAATCTCTTCCATGGTTTCTTTTATGGAATGTGTCTGAAGGAATATTGTCAATTCACGATAAAGAGCACTAAATCCTGTAATCCCTCGGCGAGCTTGTGGAGTCAGTTCGTCCATCTCATCAATCCCCTCGGTCACCTCCGAAAATGGCGCACGAAAATTGTGCACATACTCGAGGAAGGTATCCACACTCTTTTCCCCAATTTTCCGACTCGGCACATTAATAATACGTCTGAGACTGATAGTATCAAGCGGATTAAAAATAAGTCGCATATAGGCAAGTATGTCCTTCACCTCCTTTCGTTCATAAAACCGCACTCCCCCGTAGATCTTGTACTGAATCCCTGCTCGTATAAAACCTTCTTCTATCAGTCGAGACTGGCTATTGGTTCGGTAGAGCACTGCCCACTTGCTGTAGTCAGCAGTTCCCTCTTTTACCTGTTTTACAATAAGTTCGGCCTCTTGCTTCTCACTCAATGCCTCGATAAGGAGAATCTTATTTCCCTCTTCATTATCGGTCCAGAGAGTCTTGTCGAGTGCCTCTTTATTGCACTTTATCACCGCATTTGCTCCGGCAATAATCGTCTTGGTAGAACGATAATTTTGTTCGAGCTTCACCACAACCGCTCCGGGAAAATCCTTCTGAAAAGAGAGAATATTTTTAATATTGGCTCCTCGCCAACCGTAAATCCCCTGCCAATCATCTCAGACAACTGAGAGATTTTTGGATTTACTGGCGAGAAGTTTAATGGTTTTGTACTGGATATCATTGGTATCCTGATATTCATCGACAAATATATACTCATATTTATTCTGAATCCGCTCCAATACCTCAGGAATCATGAGGAGATCATGAGTCCTGAGAAGGATATCATCAAAATCAAGAGCATTATTCTCCCGCAGAGCTTTCTCATAATCCAAATAGATGTCCCGAACCATCGACCCAAAATAATTATTGACGATCGTATCATATTTCTGTGCTGATAGTCCCTGATTCTTTGCCTGGCTGATCGCCCCGATAACCGCCCTTGGGGCGATTTCTTTTTCGTCCAGATTCCGTGCTCTGATAAGCGACTTCATGAGTCGGAGCTTATCATCTTCATCGTAGATCACGAACTTTGAATCATATCCGATATGCTCGATAAAAGACCGGAGGAAAAATATCCCCACCGAGTGAAATGTCCCCACAAGTGGAAACCCACTTGATCGATACGGATTCATATTGACAGTATCACGACCGAGCTTCTTCCCGAGTCGCTCACGCATCTCTTTGGCTGCCTTATTCGTAAAGGTAACCGCCAAAATACTCTCCGGAACAACTCCGCGATCCTCTATAAGCGTCGCTATACGCTCAGTCAATGTATGAGTTTTTCCGGCTCATGCCCCAGCCAGGATCAAAAGTGGACCAGTCAAGTGATCAATGGCAAGTTGTTGTGATGGATTCAGCATGGTAAAAATATGGTTTGTATGTAATATAATATCCCTCAAGAAATCGAGGGATATTATGCGTTCAATGTAAGATGAGCTCCACTGTAACTTTACGCTTTTCGTCTTCGAATAACTACAAATCCAGCAGTAATAAGCAGAGCAAGTGTTACAAAAATAAGTGACTCTGGTCCAGTTTTTACGGCTGTAGTTGGCTTTGGTACGTTCGGAGCTGGCTGTGGAGTTGACTGTGGAGCTGGCTTTACTACTTCTACAGGTGCTGCTGCGATGGCTGCTACTTTTGCAGTATATGCAACACATTCTATATGAGTTTCTTTCTTTCCTTCATTTCCATCAGCATCAACATTATGGTAACTCAGTGGGAACTTTGCTACTCCGACTACCGCACCACTTTTCTTATCGGTCGAAGTAAGTGTGTAGGAAGCTCCAAGGTCTGCTTCGAGAAATTTTACAGATTTTCCAGCATCGAGCATGAATTCTTGTTTACCACTTCCCGTTGCACTATCTGTCCAGATAACCTGACTACCGTACTTCCAATAAGCCATCGGATCAGTAGGATTTGCTGCAAAAACGGTTCCGGCAGAAACTGGGACCATCTGAGGCATTACCTGTTCATCTTTGTAGATAAGTTGCTCATTGGCATTTTTATTTGTCCAAGAGTCATACAATCCAGTTACTTGATCACCGACAGAAAGAGCTGTTCCTTCAAAACATGCAGTACAACTATTTGTTGTAAAATACTCAGCAGTACAGGCAGTTTCTTTATAATCACCGACAGCTGCAAAAGTCTGAGTTGTCGCAAGCAGAAAAACTATACCCATTAAACCTTTAGTATTCATAAAAAAGAAAGTAAGAAAAATAAATAACATACAGGCGCGATTGTATGTTTTTTCTCTTTTTTGTCAAAAAAATCTTTTCTTATAGTGAAAAATGTATATACTACGCAAGCATTATAAAAAAGTAGATTTCATAATAATTTTATATTACTCACTCTATACATTATGTTACATACACTCTCCGCAGATCTCGAAAGAGCAGAGCAACACCTTCATGACGAATTCGCCAAGCTCCAAGTAGGGCGTGCCAATCCAGCTATTGTCGAAAGCATTACTGTTATGGCTTATGGATCCATTCAGCCCCTTCGAAATGTGGCATCTGTTTCCACGCTCGATGCCCAGACTATTTCTATACAACCATGGGACAAGGCCGTGCTCCGTGATATTTCGAAAGCGATTAACGACGCAAATATCGGACTCAATCCTCAAGATAATGGAGAATCTGTTCTCATCCGAATACCAGCCCTCACCGAAGAACGACGTCGTGATCTCGCAAAGATTGCCAAAAAGCTCGCAGAAGACGGAAAGGTTGCCATCCGAAA
>CAZRBF010000116.1:0-3047 GCA_964598195.1 uncultured Candidatus Peribacteria bacterium
TGAAGTAAAGATGACTGGTTTCTCCCAGCAAAAAATCAGTTGAACCAGCTATATGAAAATCGAGTAGCAATCTGAGGCTTTGCCGCTAGTGATTACTGGACAAGTACGGAATATGTTACCGACTTCACTCTTGCTAATCGTCAATCCTTTTGGGATGGTAATCAATGAGCTTACGATAAGTATGGCTCCTTCACTGTCCGCTGTATCCGCAAATATTAAGACCATATGTTGGTAAGAAAACACTCGATCTACAGAGTGGGTTTTAGAGGAGCTCTCTATGCTCGCTCATAGAACCAAAAATCTCTTGAATATTTTTCGCAGAATGAAAAATATAGAGTATCTCGACAGTATCGTCTACTATTCTATAAAAGCTCACATAGTTTTTGTATGTTAAACTTCGTATCTCTCCAATATTTTCAATTTCTTCATATATCTTGCCAGAGAAAGGAAGGATAGAGAGAATTTTGTATAAGGACTCAATAATCTCCTCGATAAAAGTTTCTGCGCGTTCTCTATTATCTTGGGCAATATATTCAGCAATATTCAGAAGACATTCATCGGCTGTTACAGTAAATATAATATCGTATGTGGTAGTCATCGTAATAATTATTTAGTCGCAAGTAATAATCTTTCTTGCAGTTGTTTTTTGAGACTATCTGTATGTTCCGAGCTATGTTTGGCTATACGACCAGCTTTGACATCTGAGATACCAGAAAGTATTCCATTACGAATATCCGCCTTGAAAGTGTCACCAAGTTGCATAAGAGCGGTGATATCGTGCATGGAGAAAAACACTCCAACAGGACGGTCCCTTTTTGTTATCATAATAGGTTCCCTCTGTGCTCTATCGAGAAAGTTACCAAACGAATTTTTCGCTTCCTTTGCGGAAATAGTAGTCAGGTTCATAATTATTTTTATGAGGAATATATAGTAGCCATTATAGCTACTTCGTGTAAAAGTCAAAGAAAACTGCTCGATTTGCAGAGTGGTTTTTAGGAAGAGTAAATTGCCAAAAAAAACGCCACTCGAAAGTGACGCTTATCATAATAGGTTGATACAAAGTATCTAAAAGAGAATATGATAATAAAGAGTTCCTAGAATTTAAATAAAGATGCGGGGGTCAAATAAAAAAATACTAAACGACTTCAAGAAATCATTACATAGGAAAAATAGCAAGTAAATTTACCCCCTTAATCGTATAGAAATCACCAAATGGCAAGCAAAATCGTTGCCATTTTATTTTGTGCTGTTTTGCTGAATTTAAAGGGAAAAATAAAAAGTGTATATTGTTATGATTTGACCCTATATTTGCCATATTGAGTAAATAATGATAATGGGAATTGACAAATAGTCATTTTATTTATTAATATTTACTTTATGGAAAATATTTGCAGATGAGGAGGGAATAATTATAATAGATCGAGTTCAGAGAACTTTCGTACAAAAATACATATAAAATCGAGTCCAAATTTCTTCAATGAATACGACGATATTCGTGAACGCTCTCTATGAGCTTCTACTCTCAGAAATACTCTCAGAGGTCGTGAGAAGGATATTGATGTTGATATTAATTTTTGGCAACTCTCCATACAGGGGAATAAAACGGACATTCAGGCACTTTACAGAGATAGATCACCAGATTTTATCAATAAAAAAATACTTGAAGCCAAGAATATTAAGAGATGGTATATCGAAGAGAACAAGAGTACTTACGAAGCTCCAGACTATAAGGTCCAGGACAAATGGTTGGTTCTATTTCAGAAATTCCGTGAAGACAAATACTATCACCTGAAGAATATCGTAGAGCTCGCAACCAAGGGACTACTCACTGAATTGATGGGATTTGCAGATATTGATGCTACACTCGTCCGAACAAGCGATGCTGATGATGTATTCTGAGGAACAGATATCATTCTTACTTATAACACTCCTACAGGAAAAGAATACATGGGAATTGATGTGGCTGTATCAGAGGACAAGAAATATTTAGATAAGAAAGAGGCACGAACAGAGACATTTTGTCGAGAATTCAACAAAGTTCATCAATTGGGTGAAAGACGTATAGATCGAGTTGTTTTTGCCTTTCCACCTGAAGTTATGGCAACATTCCTGTCTGAATACATGAAACGCATAGCCACTGAGTGACAAATAGGAAAGGGGCAAGGATACCTCATATTGAGAAATATACTACGAGCTCAACCAAAACATCAGCAAGCGATACTCAGTGCTATAGATAAGATTCAAAAGAGAATGAACACCATTATTCATTAAGCTTTCCTGTATGTGAAAAAAATATCTGCATTCAAATATGTGAAAACAATCTGAGGAGAAAGGTATTTCGAGAAAAGTAAATAGATCGATACTCCCACCAGATGTCAGATTGGTAGATCAAAATAAGCCCCTGCCTCCTGGAATCTCGAAGATAATCGATAGCATCATGGAACAGCTCACGAATCTTGATGATCCTCCAGATGATAAGATTACAAAGTAATCATTTAGATATGCACCAATTCTTCCAAAAAGAATCTATTAAGATTATCATGAGTTCCATAAAAAACGGTCGTTCGATTTTTATTCTGGGGCTGGTTGTGTCGGGTGTTGGGGCGATTGTTTCGGTAGTTTTGCCGTATCTTGCAAAATTGGAGATCGATCAGCTGGTCTCAAAGTGAGGTTTTTCATTTTTTCTCTTGGATTTTTCTCCATTCAGTACTTTTATTCTTATACTTTCGGGAGTATTTCTGGTTTCTTTCTTCGATAAGTTCTTTCAGGAGGTTATCCAGGACTTCCTTCGGGAAAGAGAGGAGATTTTCCGCCACGAGACGGATATTTTTCTCTATAATAGGATTACGAAAATGGAGATAGGACATTCGCTCTCTTCGAATTTTGCGAATGTGCTCCGATATGTCGATAATAAACTCGATGATATCATAAAAACGATTGTTGAAGTGCCAAAGGACACTCTTTCAATAGGTATTCGCCTCAGTGGAATCTGAGGAATCCTTCTTATTTTTGATTGGAAAATATTATGCATCGTGGTTATCGCAGGA
>CAZRBF010000117.1:0-2869 GCA_964598195.1 uncultured Candidatus Peribacteria bacterium
GCATCATCAAACAATGGCTCATAAGAAAGTCCTACGAGACAAGATCCTGGATATTCGCGGACCAAGGTATAGTCCTCAGGATTTTTGTAATAGGTGGCGATGCGGTCTTTTGCGAGCACATACGTATCGCCCGATGCTTTATCGAGAATCTCAGCATAGGTGAGTTCAGTTCCCACGGCCAGTCCGAGGTTTGCTGGAAGTGTCCATGGGGTTGTCGTCCAAGCAAGCACATATTTGCTCGCGGTATCTTTGACCTTGAATTTTACGGTCACTGCCTTATCCTGTTTATCTTCATACCCTTGATTGACTTCGAAATTGGAGAGTGGAGTAGAACAACGTGGGCAATATGGCACGACTCGATATGACTCGTACACATATCCCTTGTCGTAGATATTTTTGAAAACCCACCAAACAGATTCCATAAAGTCAGTATCCATGGTCTTGTAGTCATTATCCATATCGACCCATCGACCCATACGCTCAACGGTATTTCTCCAATCATCGACATACTGGAACACATTCGCACGACACTGCTCGTTGAACTCAAAAACTCCGACCTTGTCCTCGATATCTTTCTTTCCAGAGATATTCATCTTCTTTTCGACGATATTCTCGATCGGGAGACCGTGACAATCCCATCCAAAGCGTCGTTCTACGAACTTGCCTTGCATGGTCTGGTATCGCGGAATCACATCCTTGATCGTTCCTGCAAGCAGGTGACCATAGTGCGGAGTCCCGGTTGCGAACGGAGGACCATCGTAGAAGTTAAACTCAGGTGATCCCTCTCGGATTTCGAGCGAACGCTTGAATGTGTTATTGGCTTTCCAGTATGCAAGTGTCTCTTGTTCAAGAACTGGAAATGATTGACGGGAATTAACGGTTGGGAATGACATAGAAGTGAAAGTTATGAGTTAATAAAAAATTTGCAATTATTTAAGTTTTGAATATGCTATTTTAGCACTATTCCTTCGGGATCGTTCTCGCTCACGCGAGACATATTCTATTTACAATGTCCTAACGAGAGCAATCTCGGTGTAGGATCCCCTCTTCAGAGGGAAGCAATATTTAAAAAATTTGCATTTGGAGAAATTATTCATATAATGGATCGTACATTACGATAGTAGGCTAAGCGAAAGGTTCCGTCCTGAGCACCATGCCTACTTTTATTTTGCCAATTTTTTAATGAGATCTGGATGATTTAGGTAAAAAAGTTTATGTGAAAATTTCCTCAGCAAAGCAGAAAATTTCTGTCTATTTGGAATTATCACACGTTCAAGTTTATTATTATTCAAAAGATGCTCAATCAGACAATGAAAATCCCCATCACCGCTAATAACTATTGCCTTATCAAAATTCTCATACTGAATCATTGAGTGCAAAACAAGCTCCGTATCAACGTTTCCCTTTATTTTCCCGTCTTTCATTTGTAGTATGGGCTTAAATATGAGCAAATATCAGATTTCTTGCAGTTGCGCATAAAGAAGCTCATTTCCAGGAAGATAGCCAATACACATAAAAATCTTTTGAGAATGAAATTTATCCCGTAAATAAATAAAGAATTTTTTGTAATCCAACTTCCATCATTCCATTTTTATTGATAAATAAAGATTTTGACTATCTATAAAAACGTAATTGTTTCGTTGTTCTTTGTTGTTCATAATTCATCTAATATAAAAAAATAAAAACTCCTCTAAAAAAAACTACAACACCCAATAATTCAACACTCCATATCCAAATATCGCGGTCAGTGCTATGGTGTTGATGAAGATTCCGATCTGTCAGGCCTCCTTCCATGCTTTGTACGAAGCGTATAGCCAAAATATCTGGGCAAAAAGACTGACTATGGATCAGTATTCTGGAAGTTTCATGGACACAAGAAGAAATCCCAAGGTCGAGAAGACAATGAGTCCAACTTGCATAAAGTTATTAAGTGTGAGATATTTTTTCATATGCTGACTAGGTGACTATTAAACTTTGTATATATTCTTTTGTGTCCTCTATAGTAAAAACTCGCTTCGTCGTAACCCCGATCTCCAGTGGTGGATAATCGTTTCCACCCGCAAATACAGCATCTCCGACAAATATAATTTCGTTAAGTCCCACTCAAGAAACTTCCATGAGTTTGCGTATTCCATAGGCCTTGTCGACTCCTTCTCGGGTTATATCGATAGAGGTAGATCAGGCAACGAGGACATTGAATCCAGCGAGATTTGGGAGCATATAGTCTCGAATCAGTTTTCTCTTGGAAAAATCTGGATCATATTTTTTCTTTTCCTCAATGGGTGATTCTTGCCCAAGGGTTGATATGGTAATCTGGGTGATTCGATCTTCGATCATCTCTCACCAGAGTCGCTCCGGTCGGAGTCAGAGTGTGTCGATAGCATCATTCAGGACTGCTATAATATGTTCACGTTCTTCTATTGAGAGATCGAGAGAATACTGTTTCTGCCATTCCCCTGCTCTATAGAGGTACATGGCAGTGGAACACGTCGGGCAGACATAGAGATTTGAGAGGAGTTTTTCATCGTTTCCGAGAAGAGGTAAGACCTGTATTTGAAAGAGCTCGTATTTTCCTCAGGAAATTATGGCTACCTGATATTTTGCCAGAAGCCTCTTGAAAAGCTCGACCATCTCAGGGTCCATTTTTCATTTGGATGGTGTGAGGGTTCCATCCATATCGAAAGCTATCATTTTGAACATAAGATAAATAAGAATGAATTAAAAAATTTGCATTTCCGTTTGATTTAAATATAATGTTCACGTTCCTAGGCGAACTATTTGACTTCTGTCTCTTCGCAGACTAGCTTCTGACTTTTATGGTCAGGAGCATTTTTTATGCCCAGAAATTCTATCACTTTTTGGTCAACAA
>CAZRBF010000118.1:0-2793 GCA_964598195.1 uncultured Candidatus Peribacteria bacterium
TTGATTTCTTCTTCTGCTTTGGGAGTTGCTCTTTTAGTTTTGGTAGGACTGATTTCTTCTGGGGTTTCTTGAACAAAAGAGTCACTTCCTTCACTTTTTCCTCCGGAGAGCATGATAAGATTATCTGCTACGACCTCGGTTTTATATTTCTTGGCTCCTGTTGGATCGTCCCAGCTACGAGTTTGGAGTCGTCCTTCGAGGTAGACTTTTTTTCCTTTGGTGAGATATTGTTCGGCGATACCTGCGAGAGACCCCCAGATAACGATGTTGTGAAACTCTACTTGTTCTTGCTTCATTCCGGAAGCATCCTTCCATACACGGTTTGTTGCCACTGAGAAGTTAGCAACCTTTTGTCCATTCGGTGTCTCTTTTACTTCGGGATCAGCTGTCAGGTTTCCAATAAGTTGTACCTTGTTGAGTGAATTCATAAAAAGAATTGGTAAAAAGATAAAAGTACGAGGGGTATTATAATGAAAAAAAAATATATGCAAATGTTTTTTCAAAAATTTTCAAAAATCTTCAAAAAGAGAAAAAAAATTGATCTTTTTTGGATGGTGGCAAAAAAGAGACCGGTCTCTTTTAGGAGACCGGTCTCAGATTGGTTATTCTTATTGTGTCACGGTACTCGTTCCAGTTACTGTAGTTTGAGTATCTCCACCGAGAATACTTCCTACGACGTCATCTTCGGAAGAAGTTCCGGTGAGTTCATCGATCTTATTCTGAACAATATCAGCGATTTCGTTGAGCTGAGCGAGAACCTTTTCTTTCTTGGTTACTGAAAGGACTTTTTCAACTTTTGCGAGAATAGACTGAAGTTTCTCGAGTGAGAGAGAATTCACTGCCTTGGTAAGGAGTGCTTTGTTCTTCTCTGAAAGAGCCTGCTTCTTTGTTTGTACCTGAGTATTGAAATTCTGGCGTTGTTCCTTGGCTCCATCCTTGAACTCTTGGCGTTGCTCTTTTGCACCGTCTCGGAATTCTTGACGATTTTCCTGATTCTTCTTCATCATTGCCATTTTTTCTTCCATCATTTTTTTGAATGCTTCTTGTTTATCGGTATTTACATACGCAAGAAGTGCGGTCATGTGCGCAGACATGAGCTCTTTCATTTTTGTGGCTTTTTGTTCTGGAGTGAGAGTGGCATCTTTCATGATAGCTTCATGCTCTGCTTGTTGAGATTGAAGAAGTGCCTTGAGCGCTACTTGTTCTTCTGTGGTAAGGGGATTCTTGAGAAAGTTCTTGAGTTCTCCTGTTCCCATAGGAGGATGCATCATCTGTCCACTTCCCATTTGTTGACGATTCTGCATATTTTCCTGTTGCATCTTCATGCGATCATCCTTGATTCCCTGCTCCATCTTCATTCGGTCGTCTTTTATACCCTGGTTCATCTGTGCACGACCTGCTTGATTCTCCTGTCGCATAGCTTCTGTTTTTGCTTTGCAATCAACTCCTGTCAGATTCTTGAGTTTCACATATGCAAGACATTGTGCATAAAGATCCACCTTATTTCCCTGATCCATATTTGTTGACTCTGTATCGGAAGCTGGTGCTTCACTCGACATAGACATACTTCCATCTGTTGATTCCATGCTCATCATAGCAGAAACAGAAGACATCATACTTACTCCGGCTATAATAATAGCGCTCGAGGTACCTATAATTTTTTTCGTGTTCATCATAAAGAAAAAAGAAAAAGAATAAAAATGGTAAAATTACCGCGGATAGTGTAGGGTACTTTTTGCCAGAGTCAATAGATAATTGTGAAGATTTTGTGAAGGAACCTCGGACTATCTCCTTGATCCGAGCCAAATCGATTCATGATACTCTCCTCTGAGGATTTGATACACTGCCAAATAGATCATAGAGGTAACTCATTCGAATACTAGGAATAAAAACAGAACAAATAAGCCTGTAAATACATCACGATTCTCTATAATATTTGCTTGTGCTATTTCTATAAATCGTAACATTACACCTATAATAACAAAAAAAGGGAGACAGAGAAAAATAATTTTCCATACTTTTTTTCTGGTGATTTGAAAACTTTCGTGGGTGTATATTTTTGCTTTTTTGATCTCTTCACTATAGAGGAGTACGTAGTAGGAGAATGAAAGACGAAGAATCAGGACGAAAAATCAGACGCAAAGTATGATAAAAATTAACAGAGAAATGATTCAAATAATCTGTGCATAAATTCCAGTGCTCATTTCTGCAATCATTCCAAATGGAATCACCAGAATAATACCAATAATTATCGGAATAAGCATGTAGAGTCATATCCACCCAAGGATACCTATGTAGGCAGAAAAATGCTTCCATGAGAAGTAGAGATTTTTCGTGTAGGGGAGTTGCTCTTCCTCGAGATATCACTTGTAGACGTTCATCATGAGGAAGTTCCCATAGGTGTAAGTACAGATAAAAATCGCGGCAATACAGAGAATGAGAATATTGGTGAGAATAACGGTTCCAGGGTTATTGAACAAAAATTCTTCTTGACTCGCAGGAGTGCTGAGATTGATGTATTTTGTAAAATACTGATATACGATAATCCCTATAAGTGGCAGAGATGCAATAAATCCAACGATATTTGCATAGAGAAAAATACATACTTTAGAGATATTCCAGTGGAGGAAATTTTTGTAGAGCAGAAAAATGTTCAAAAAAATCCGCTTGAGATTGGTGAAATAGGGTGTCATAAATAAAGGGAAACTAGATGATAAAAAATAGCCTGGTGTAATATACTTTGCACGAAATCATTGTAAGTATATTCGTTTCTCCTTTTTTGCAAGCAATTTC
>CAZRBF010000119.1:0-2771 GCA_964598195.1 uncultured Candidatus Peribacteria bacterium
CGAGTAGAAACCGAGGAAGGATCTCGTGTTATTATGAAGTTTAAGCCAAGTATTGCGCCGATTAAGGTGGCCATCCTTCCGGTAGTGAAAAAACTCTCTACAGAGGCTATGTCTGTATTTAATCTTCTCTCTCCTTACTTCACCTGTGAATATGATGATGCCGGAGCGATCGGGAAACGGTACTATCGTATGGATGAGATCGGGGTTCCATTTTCGATCGCGATCGATAGCGATAATTATAATATGGAACAAGTAACCGTTCGGCATCGCGATACCTGAGCACAGGAAACAGTAAAGATATCTGAACTCAGAAGATATATCGAGGAGAAAATAGAGACTATGGCATAAACATACAAAAACCCTCCCGAGTACTCGGGAGGGTTTTTGTATGGATTATTTTGACCAGAAATTCATGAATTTTTTCAAGAGCTCAAGAGGGATTCGCTCCCACATTTCGACGATCTCGCGTACATGATCGATGTAATCGAGTGTATTCTCTACTCGTCCGAGTATCATATAGACACGATGAAGAACGAGCGCAAGAAGCGTTCCAATGACTGTAGAAAATATAATAAGTATGATATCGAGAATAAAACGGGTATCCATAGGAGAAAAGATTAAGAATTATCTGTTTGATCGTAAAAAGAAAAGTTTCGTATAAAGAGTCGGATTTCCTCGTCAGTTGTTATCTGTTTGATCGTGCCGTCATTCATCTTCACAACAACCGCAGGAATAACATCAACCTTGAGTGTTTTTCTGAGATCTTCTGTTCATTCTTCCATAACAATTCGTAGAGAGGCCGACTCAATCCATGCCTTGGTAAAAAGTATTGGGAGGAGTGGAAGGAGGTATTTTGTAAAAGCATCCTCATTTCGTATACAAAAAATAGCATATCGCTTTTCTTTACTCAGAGCCTCGTAAGAAGTGGTATCTTTCAGGGCAAATTTACTCTCTTTGAGTCGATCATAGCTCCAGGCACCTGTTTTCTCAGCGTACTCCTTGCTTGTCTCGAATCATTTTTTTGCCATATCGGTTGCCTTCGCACCCCAGATGAGGGCATTATCTTTCAGATTTTTCCAGTCCATCAAAAAAATTATTAGTAGTAATGAGTATTTCTCGCTTTATTGTATCATTTTTCGCACTTAAAGCAAATTTCAGCTCATTTTTTTCTTTTTCGAGCTCCAAAAACTGCTTTTTAAACACTTCAATATCAAATATGCGTGCGGCGAGAGCGTATTCATAATTGATCCCTCGTATAAACTCATCAGTCTTTTTTCCATAACTTATGGCAAAAAATGGGATGGCATGCACAAAGGATAGTATGAGACTATGGAGTCGCATACCGACAACAAATTCGAGTTCCTTATATACCTCGAGCGTCTCTCGTATATCCCTGGTAGACGAGAGAGAATATTTCTCCTGTAATCCTGCAAGAAAAATGTCATCATTAGCGGAGGGGTTATCTTTGTGAAGCGAGTGATTAAGGAGCACTATTTCAAACTCATGCGCCATGAGAAAAGTGATAATCTTCTCAATATTTTCAAGCTCATTCCCGAGAAATCCCGCTCGAAATGAGAGTCCAATTTTTGGTCGGCGCTTGATGAGGAGCTTGGGAATCTCTGGATCATATGAGAGAACGGGATCACGAAGGAGCAAACTCTTCACCCCAAGTGATTCCAAAACTTTTTTGCTCTCAGTATCACGAACTGACACAAAGGTCCGTTTTCAACGAAAAAGCGAAAGTATCTTTTGTTCATTTTCTTCCTTCAGATGAATCCCGAGAGACCAATAGATGAGGGGTTTTCGGAGTAGGTTTATGAGCCATACTCGAAACTGCCAAGGCCCGAGAAGTCTCTCAAGGGACTGTCCTTCTTCATTGTCATACAGGAGACCGCCACCACCGACAATCACATAATCCGACCGATAGAGAGTCCAAATGGTTTTTAGAGCATACCAGATATTGTGTACAGGTCGTTTCCGTAGATGGTGTGGAAAATACGAAAGATACTCTATCGATGGATCGTCCGGAAGTAGAGAGCTCTTCTCATCATACGTAAAAACCGAAAAATGCGCTTCCGGATAGCGATTCTTGAGATACGTATATTCCTGAAGCAAAATAAGTTCATCGCCAAGATTGTAGGCTCCGGTCGCAGTAAAAAGTGAGAAGTTCATATTATTTTGCCAATGATTTAATACAGTACACCATCCGGTCTTGCAATCCTACGAGTGTATCCGGAATGGACTCGACAATCCTATCCACTACCTTTCGATCATACCCCATAGACAGGAGACTATCGGTAATCTCAACATCTTTTTTGGTAGAGGCGTTTCTGAGAAACGCCTCTACATTCGTTTCCGTGATATCATCGATACTTACCTTATGTTTCAATTCAACAATAATTTTCAGAGCCATTTTCTTTCCGATTCCAGGAAGCGAAGACAGGAACTTTTCATCCCCTTCATCGATGGCCTTTATGAGCAAATGAGTTCCCAGGGAAAGCATAGCAAGTGCGGTCTTCCCACCCACCCCACTCACCTTCAAGAGCTTTCGAAACAATGCTTTTTCTTCCCTCGTCTCAAACCCAAAAAGCACCTCCGAGACGTCAGTAATATGGTGGTAGATATAGAAACTCTGTTCCTTCCCCACACTCACGTTCGCCAGAGTCCTCACCGGAACCAAGATCTCAAACCCGAGGCCCGTTCCGGTCACGACTAAGTCTACTTTTCATTCTTCGATAGTAAGGATAGTTCAGGAAAGGTGGGAGAACATA
>CAZRBF010000120.1:0-2688 GCA_964598195.1 uncultured Candidatus Peribacteria bacterium
GAGGAGCTCTATAAGCCGTACAAGTCGAAGAAGAAAACCAAGGCAATGATTGCGATCGAGAAAGGCTTTCAGGTGGTGGCTGATGCTATCAAGAAGAATTCGCTCATTATTCCAGAGAACCTCCTGGTGGAATTCCCTCGAGAAGAGATTATAGAAGGTGCTATCGAGATTATTGGGGCTGAGGTTTCTGCGAATGCGAGCCTCAGACATTCGCTCATCGCTGAACTCAATAAGACCTGAGATATTTCTGCGAGCAAGAAGAGCGACAAGATGCTTGAGAAACTCAATCAAAAAGATACCGAACAGATCCCAAAATTTGCCCTTTATTTCGAGTTCAACTCTCGTATCAATCGCATAAAACCCTATCAGATTCTCGCTCTCAACCGCGGTGAGAACCTCGGGATTTTGAATGTAAAACTCGAGAAGGATGAGATGATCCTGGCACTCATTCGATCGGCATATCGAGGTATCTTGGGGCTCAAGACTGCTTTTATAGAAGAGCTCGAATCTGGATTCAAACTTGGTTACGATGCACTTTTTAGTTCCGTCGAGAATGAGATCCGAGGAGAACTCTCGGAGCTTGGCGAGGACGATTCTATAAAGACCTTCCAGACAAATTTACTCTCGCTCCTCATGACTCGCCCTGAGTACGGAAAAACCATTCTCGCAATCGACCCTGGGTACCGGGCTGGGTGTAAGATATGTATCATCGACCCGATCGGAAATCCTATTGCATTCGATAAGATTTTTCTTCATGAGATGGAGAATGCCCGGGTGAAGTTGAAGAAGATTTTTGCTGGTCAAGAAAAATCCCCCCTAACCCCCCTTACTAAGGGGGGAGACGACGGAGGAGTTGGGGGGATTAATAAAAAACATACGATCGACACGGTGGTTATAGGAAACGGAACTGGATGCGACGAGACTTGTGCTCTTGTGGCCGAATTATTTTCTGGCGATGTATTTATCGTCAATGAATCGGGCGCATCGGTCTACTCTGCGAGTCCAGTGGCTCAGGAAGAGTTTCCAGATCTCGATTCACTCGATCGTGGAACCGTCTCAATCGGGAGGCGGTATATTGACCCACTTTCGGAGCTTGTAAAAGTACCAGTTGGTTCTATCGGAGTCGGAATGTATCAGCACGATATCACGGAAAAGAAACTCTCGGAGAAACTCGGGTATGTCGTGGAGGACGTAGTAAATCAGGTCGGAATCAGTGTGAATAATGCTTCAATATATGTACTTCAGCATATATCCTGAATAGACAAAAGAGAGGCAAAGAAGATATATAACCACCGCCCATACAAATCACGGGCTGTTTTACAGAAAACACTCTCAGAAAAAGCATATGAGCTCGCGATTGGATTTCTGCGGGTACCAGAGAGCAAAGAGCCGCTCGATAATACCGATATCCATCCGGATCAATATCCTCTGGCGAAGTACATCCTCGAACACAATGTGAATAGTGATAACTTCGGAGAACATGCAAAAGCGATGATTGGACTGTATCCTGACACAAATCGTGACACTCTCCAGTTTATACTCCAGGCTTATGCTCAAATAGGAGTGGAGAAACGAGTGAATTCCACGCATACCAAGGCACGAAAAAAAGTTGCGATGGAAGACGTAAAAGAAGGAGATATCTTCGATGGAATGGTACGTAATGTTGTAGCATTTGGAGCCTTTGTGGATATAGGGCTCAAGAACGACGGACTCGTGCATGTTTCTCAGATGGCAAACAAGTTTGTAAGCAATCCAAATGATATAGTGAGTGTCGGAGATCGCATAAAAGTACGAGTAACCGGAATCGACTTGAAGACTCAGAAGATACAACTGAGTATGAAGGATATATAAAAACTGGACTTCTTTTGTTTTTCTATATACTACAACAGATATCATTTATTAGTAACAAGGGGTAGCTACCCCTTGTTCATGATTACTACACCCTTGTTAATCATTGCTACCCCTTGTTCACTATTTAATCATTTACCCGCCTATTATGTTCGCGTATCTTTCTAAACTTTTTGGATTTGTTATATTTGCTCTCTTTGTCATTTCAAAGTACTACGGAATAGTTTTTGATAAAAACTCTTGGCACTTGACTGCACACAGTGAGTCGGGGACAGGATATATGTCATATTTTGTGACACTTCTTATTGCATATACCATCTATAAAGTGGTGACAGTAATTTCTGAAAAAGACAAAGTTACTTTTTCTCCTCTCTCGATTATCTTGTATTTCTTTCTCCATCTCTTTATCCTCTGTTTTGTCTACTTCGGACTCACTGGTGGTGCGAATGCAGGGTTTATACTTTTTTTCAAAATATTTGGATATCTTTTCCTTCCATCGCTCGTAACACTCGTTGTTTATGGACTTGGAAAGAAAGTTATAGAGCACTTTGTTCCGAGTTTTAAAGACGAAGAAATGGCATTTCGATTCCTGCTTTCGCTCGGGCTTGGTTTTACTCTTTTTTTGACCGCTCTTGCGATTGTCGGATCGCTCGGACAGTATAATATAATGGCAGTTATTGGACTCCTCATTGTTGCTGTGAGTATCGCGTATAAAGAGATTCTTGAGAGTCTCGTGAGCCTCTTGACACATAAGATAGAGTTCTCAAATCATAAAGCCAATGGGAACTTTTTCGAGCAGATCAATCTCCCACTCATTTCGACCGAGATTCTTTTTATGAT
>CAZRBF010000121.1:0-2651 GCA_964598195.1 uncultured Candidatus Peribacteria bacterium
TCGTAGGAGTATTTTTGGTTGTTGTCTTGGATAAGATTTCAGGCTTTGTCGTAGACAAGAGAAACCCCTCCTGTCCTCCCCTTGTCAGGGGAGAGATTTTTGTCATCGTCACCTTCTCGTTTGAGTGAGGAGACTTGTGCGTACTGATTGAGAGTATTACTCGTATAATCTGCAATTCTCGTCTTTTCTTTCTCCTTTCATTTCTTGGTTATCCAACTCATTGTCTGTTCGATAGAGTCTCGATTTCCGAGATTGTCGTAATTGTAATTTATGGTGAGTGTCTCTTGCTTCTTGTCATCGAGGTTTCTGAGGAGATTGTCATGTTTGTCGACACTCATAAGACGGTTTATGGCATCGTAGGAATAGTTATTCTCTCCATTAGTGAGAATATTACTTACCTTGTCATATCAGAATGAGAGTTTACTTATAACGCTCTGATTGGAGATATTGGTGAGTTCCTTCAGTCTCAGAAGTGAATCGTATCCGTAGGTAGTTTTCGCTCCATTGGTGAGGGTGAGAGCATTGAGGGTGAGAGAATCGTAGGAGTAGATGGCAGTACTCTTTCCATCGAGAGAGATATTCGTGAGTCTGTTTCCAGATGAGCACAGTATCAATAAAATAGACATAGTTGTTATTATTTTGTGTAATCTTTTCCATTTATAATAATGGTTGGATTCTTTTTTATCTCTCTAAATGTATTCTGTTGTTCTTCTGGTAATTTACTTAAGTCTTTTTCTGAATAAAACTCAAGTTTATTTCATGATAAATATCAGAAAGTTGGCAACTCATTTATATCATTAACAATGATATATTTTTTTCTATTATATAGATAAAAATCATAGTTTTTAACCTCTATTTCTCAAGTTTTTTCGTCAAAAGAACCTCATTTAGAATAATTGATTTTTATATACATGTATATCTTATCCTCTTTTTCTTTGAGTCACAAAATTTTTCAATTTAAACACCCTTCTTTTTCATGACAAATATTATATTGAAATTTTTGTTTTCATATTGAATAATCTCACTTTTTAATGTAAGTCTCGGTTAGATTGTATCAAGGTATTTCAGAGCTCATTCCTGGCATTCCCCATTTTAAAATCATTATCATAATAATGAGGAACGATATTATAAATACCAGGAAAGATACTTTTAAGGCTGATTTAAGAAAATTCATATCTATTAAATTAGTAATTAATAGTCTGTGTTATATTTAATTCCCAATTAAATGGTGTTCAGTATAACCTATCTTGATAATATTTAGCAAAAATATTAAAAGGATTATCAATTGGCGTTTTTCAATCCGCATAATAATCATTAAAAATATAAGAATCCTTAATGTTAAAAGTGGTTTCTATTTTTCCATCTTCTATTATCTTTGCCTTCATTGTCCAACTTACTGTTCAAAAACTTGTTGGAAAATCACTCAATACTCAATCTCAAATGTCTCATACTCATAAATTAATTTTATTTTTTTCATTTACATTATTTTTTAAGTAATTTACAATTTTATCTTGCTCCGTAGTATAAAAATTACTTTGTATGACTTTTTGTGATATCCAATGGTCTGTTCAGTAAAAATCACTACCTCAATCTCAATACATGAATTTAGCTAACATATATGAAGAAATGTCTAGTTGTGCACCTTCTCATCAGACTCAAGCCAGGTTTAATCCTAAAAATGCGAAGACATCTGCCATTCATAATTGTACATTTAATTGTACATTTTCCAGTACACTCTTTGCACTCAATCCCATCGCATCCACATACATAACTGGACTCTCCCCAACATAACTATACAGATTCACATTATCCCTCACTCCAATCGGATCTCTCGATATAAATTTACCCAACTCAGCCGAATAGTACCGTGCTCGATAATAATACATTCCAATTTCCTTATCATACTCACGTCCAGTAAATAATCTCAAGTTCCCTATTACCGATTTCTTCAAAACCTTCCACTCATCTTTCTTCTCTTTTCGAGTATATGTCTTTCCAAATTCATCATATTTATACTCTTCCACAACCTTTCCTTTGTCATCAGTAATTGCCGTGATAGAACCAATCTGATTCTTCTGATAGAAATATTGTTTGGTTTGGGTTTTCTTCCCATCAGAAGTTGTCTGAATTACTACGAGTACATCGTCGATTCCTTTTCCATAGACATACTCCTTGGTATCTTTGAGTCTTTCTTTTCCGTCTCTGATTCCAAAGGTAGTTTCTTCGATGGTGTCTTGATTTGCGTACGTGTATCGGATGATCTTTTTGACTTCATCATCGTCATTATAAGTAATTTTGGTGGTTCTTCGTCCGAAGACATCGTATTTGAATTCAGCAATGAGATTGGTTTCTGTTTTTCACTTCTTGTTTGTTTCGTAGGATTCTACTTTTATGAGTCGGTTACGGTAGTCGTAAGAGTATTTTTGGTTGTTGTCTTGGATAAGATTTCCGTTTTTATCGTAGACAAACTTCCCACTGTTTCCATGCCTCTCATCGTCACCTTCTCGTTTGAGTGAGGAGACTTGTGCGTACTGATTGAGAGTATTACTCGTATAATCTGCAATTCTCGTCTTTTCTTTCTCCTTTCATTTCTTGGTTATCCAACTCATTGTCTGTTCGATAGAGTCTCGATTTCCGAGATTGTCGTAATT
>CAZRBF010000122.1:0-2506 GCA_964598195.1 uncultured Candidatus Peribacteria bacterium
GCTGGATCTTTTTCCTCAAGAGCTACCCTGAGACATATACTATCGGTCTGGATGAGTTCGAGCTTATCCGACTTGAAAGTCGAGAGAAGTTGCTCAAATCGCTTGGTCAGATCATGACGAGGATCTTTGTCGATCGTCGCAGCGTTGAGATCCACGAGAAGGTACTTGAGTCCAAGCTTCTTCATGCGCTCTACTGCTACATCTGGATTCTGATCGTAGAAATATTTCCCGAACTGGGTTACGAGACTATCATCGTAGAATCGTGATCGATTATTATCGATAAAGTAGGTAAGGAATGTTCCTATTCGATAGATTTTTGCGGTATTTTTCTCCTCTTTTGTTGGATAGAGAACGGTTTCATAGAGATCCGCGAGAATATCCTTGATTTGTGACTGGAGAGTTATTACATCCATCTGAGAAATCTGAAGCTTTGTGAGATCTGTTCTGCTGGCTTCACTCAAAATCTGCTGAAGTTTTCCGAGACTTTTTGCCTCACCAAGATTACTCTCAATAAGCTTCTTGAGTATTGGATTTTGGATCTTCGCCATCGTTGTATCAAATAACTTCGCTTCAGATTCTACATTAAGCGTAGAAAGAATGGTAAAATAATCAGGATGCGAGTTAAAAATCCCCTCTTCTTGTGAATATATACCACTTTTAAACTCATTAAATCCCGCCGCCCTCATATTTGACCATCCATGAGGAAGAGACGATGTGAAGAAATAGATACTCGTGATACCAAAAAATATCACCGCCCCGGCAAAGCGAGCAATATTCCCGTCGGATTCTCCTTCTTCTTTTCTGTATTCCGTCATATACCATCCTCCGATAAGAATCGCCAGAAGGAATGCAAAGTACATAGAGATACCATACCACACTATCCCGTACGCCGCAATAATGAAGATAAATATATAGAAGCTCGCAAATACGAGATTCAGGAGAAAGAGCTCAGTTTTCTTGTCTTTTTTATCGAGCGCAAACGAAAAATACGCCAGTGGCAGAAATGAGAAGAAAGCGATCCAAGAATACCCACCTGGAAGTATTTTTGAAGCAAAAAACGCTGTAATCATCTTTGAAAGATCTGGATTGAAGAAATATGCATACTCAAACCCAAGTATCGCCACAAGACCGATAATCCAGAGAGGATTATTAAATGCAAGAAAGAGGAATATAATCGGAATAAGTGCCAAAAAGAATGGAGTAATATCTGTATACTCTCCCGGTTGATTCGATTGCATCGTGAGATTCAAAGGAAGTTTCAGGTAATTATTTACCCCGTCATCGTACCCAAAATACCGCCCCAGATCCTCATTGGCCGACTTACCACTGGAAGAAATACCCTGACCTACGTCACCACTCTCTATTTTAGTCAGTTCTGTAGGCGTGTATATCTTCGTATAATCAGCAGTGAATATATCTCATTTTCCCCCAAGTATATTTCCTATAACATTCCCTTGCATTCCTGCTTCGCTTATATTCTTGACGAGCCAAGGAGACACAGGAATCCCCACTCCAAGAAGGAATATGAGAGATACAAGTATTGCTTTCTTAAAAGCCTCCACCTTATACTGATAAAATGCGATACCAAAACAGAAGGTACAAATAACGAGTGATGCCACTATAACCATCGTGAGAAAGCTTACATCATCTTTTGGATAATTCACATTGAGTTGTGTCCAGAGTCCTGCTTTGGTAAAAACTCCAACGAAGAGTGCAAAGTACCCGACAAATCCTGCAAGTCCCAGTTTGGCATAGAATATAACCCCAAGGAGCCCAAGGATGAGCATAAGGGTTGTGAACTTAATCGCAAATGCCAGTCCAACGATCATACCGATAATGAGGATGTAGGCAAGATTTTTATGATGAGAAAAGAACTGAAGAGGTTCAATGTTATCTATTGAAAGGAGGGAATCCTCTAATCCCTTCTCCATTTTTCACCTCACCCCCGACCCCTCTCCTAGGAGGAGATGGGAGATATTTCCTTCTAAATTTTCTCGATACCTGAGAAACAGATAAATCATCCCGTAGATTCCGATTGCAGAAACGAAGAAGAGCCCTGGATCCAGTTTCATATCTTTTGCCTGCTGAAATATGACCATCGGCATGGCATAAAACATGGTTGCTCCAAGGAGTGGAAGATTGAGGAAAGACCTCTGAGACCGGTCTCAAGAGAGACCGGTCTCTCTTTTCAATAAGCTTCCGAAACTGACCATGAGAACGACTATAGAGAGGATTCCTCCGATCTGATTCATGAAAAATGCCTGTGGTGCAGAATGGAACATAAAACCAATTCCTGTCAGAATTTGCCATGCCATCATACCGATTCACTGAGCAATATCTCCATTATTGGCCATAATCTGAGGAAAGTTCATGTATACTCAGAGATCATCCCATCCGATCGGCATCGGTCGAACGATATTGATGAAGTTGACAGAGATAAGATACGTGAGAATCATAAAAAGAATCTCGGTCGAAATGAGTGGGAGATTGATCTGCTCGAAAAAGT
>CAZRBF010000123.1:0-2506 GCA_964598195.1 uncultured Candidatus Peribacteria bacterium
TCATGTCAGAAAATACTCTTCTCCCCACTCCCAACAACACCAAAATCATCTCCTAAGTACTCGTTTTTAGGTCCGGGCCTATCTTGCCTTAAAATACAAGCAAACATGACAAAGAAAAATAAAAATCATTTGATTTTTCAGAAAAAGTAGTAGTATTAGGGTCCGGATTTATTCATAAATATTCTTGTATGTATATTGAAAAGAAATGAACAATCCAGTATCTCGTTAAGAAAATATTGGGAAAAAAAATCGCTGTAAATATTTGAGATAGCATCGCCATTTGAATATCTATGATAGAAGAACTTTCTCGAAAAGAGTTAGATCTCTTCTCTCGAGAACAAGCATTTAGAGATTTTAAAAATGATCTCCATAATGCGAAAGTTTTAGACGAGATATTTTTTGAATCACTTTTCCTCTCAAATCAGATCAAAAACGATTTATTTTCAAATGATTTATTGAGTCAAAAATATGACACTTTTGCGATGCGATTCATTTATGAGTCGAATAAAACAGAAGGGAGTCGTATCCCGCTTGAAGCAGTAGAACAGATTATCAATCAAAAAAAATACACTTACAAAGTGCAAAATGAGATTCGAGAGGTGGAGAACTCATTAAAAGCCTGGGAATTTTTAAACAAGAAGTTTGTTTTTAATGTCTCAAATATAAAGAAACTGTACCACATTCTTACTGCTGAACTTCTTCAAGAAAATGGGCAAAAATATCCACGATGATTCAAAAAAGTTCCAATAGTAGTAAATAATAACACCACTTCTGCACCAGAAAATGTAGAAACGGAAATACAGACACTTTTGCAAGAGTACAAAACACATGGGAAAGCCCAGTTTTCTCTCAAACAAGCCTTTGATTTTCATCTCCGATTCGAACAGATCCACCCTTTTGAAAATGGAAATGGCAGAACAGGGAGATTTTTACTGAACAAAATACTCCTCGCAAATGGACTTCTCCCCATGATTGTCTTTGAATCAAACAGACAAGCCTATTTCAGTGCTATAGCCTCAGTATCCTCAGGAAACCGAAAAAAGTACTATTCATTTATGTTGGAGCAGTATCAAAAAACTCTTGAAGAGTATTGGAAGACTTAAGATAATTTCTATTTTTTTAATTTCCCTACTATGTTAAGACTTGATTTTACAGATGCTGAAATGGAACTTTTCCTCAAGATTTACTCTATTTGAGATTGGGTATATGAATCAGAGAAGATATCTGAAGAAGATTATGATCCAGAGAATGTTGTTAAAAAACTGGAGAAAAAAATTTTGAAATCCATAGAAAAATCTGACTACAAAAAGTTTATAAAGAGATGGGGGGATGAAAATAAATTTGTCTCTCCTATAGGTAGTATTCAGTCTGAAGTGGAAGAGATTATCGAAGATTATCGTACGAGTGTTATATTTGATGATCTCCCTGTTATGCTCGGTCAACGGGATATGAGAGAATCTTGAGACGACAAAAAACTCCTTTGGCGTTGAGAGGATTTTGAAAAAGATCTTACTGAGGGCGAATGGATAGATCGAGATAAAAAACTCACTGCGTATTATACAAAATATGAAGATGAGCTTACTGAAAATGATATACAGAACCTGAGGATTGTTAAAAATCCACTTTTTATGAAAAAGTAAAAAAACCTAATCCCCCTCGGATGAGGGGGAAAGCGAAGTGAAACGGAGCAGGGGGAGTTAAAAATTTAAACTTATTTTTATTTTTTAAATTTATTTTTATGAAATACTTAAAATTACTATTTGTACCTAATGACCAATGAAGAATTGGAAGGGTAGAATTTTTAATTCTTCATGTGCTTGCGGTAGGTTTGTGAATAACTGTATTATATATATTCAACCAGATAATTTTATCGATAAATCATTTTTATCCTCATAACTTTATTTCTCTTATTATAGAGATGTTACTTAGTGTAATCATTACTTCACCAATTCCTCTGAAAATTATGTTTTCAGCAAGATGAAAAAGATTACACGATCTAGGTTATGATGAAAAGAAAAAATTCCCATTTGTCTGATTTCAATTATTAACAAAAGAGGGAGTTTCAGAATCAAACGAATATGGAGAACCCCCATTAATCCTTACTTTTATAAAATAATAAAATAACCCCCACCACCCATGTCCCCAACTATTCTCCCCACCCCCAACTACACTCAAATAATCTCCAAAGCTCTCGATTATAGAGAAAATCAAATCTCCATCGTGCTCGAGCTCACCGCAGAGTGAGCGACGGTGCCATTTATCGCGCGGTATCGAAAGGAACGTACAGGAAATCTCGACGAGACGGATATCCGTGCCATCATAGAACTTCAAACCAAGGAAGAGAATCTCTACAAAGCCAAACAAACGGCGATCAACGGGATCGAGGAACTCGGAAAGATGACTGCGGAGCTCATGGCAAATATCCTTGCTGCAAAAACCCTCAAAGAAGTTGAGGAGCTCTATAAGCCGTACAAGTCGAAGAAGAAAACCAAGGCAATGATTGCGA
>CAZRBF010000124.1:0-2503 GCA_964598195.1 uncultured Candidatus Peribacteria bacterium
CCAAACAGAGCCGCTTCGTGGAGCATAGCAAAAGATGCCTTGATACTGTTGTCATTGGTTCCATTGATGGCAGCAGATATGGAACCTTCTATTCTGTAGTTATTTTCTTGCACGTAGGCACTCGCCCCAAGCTGGGTTGCTGACGGATTGAAACTGACCCCAGAATTTGCTGTGGCAAATGATTTGGTCTTTTCTGCTTTTGGTGTCTTGAGTTGCTCTGCAGTTGTATTTTTTACTGCCTCTACTGTGCTCGTAACTGTTTTTTTGTCCGGATTTGGTGCACTCACAGCAGGTTTTTCATCCTGGTCTGGGATCTCGAGGGCTTGGGTCACAGCAGTTGGGCTCACGAGAGCGAGGGACATCAAAATGGGACGAAGATGTTTTTGGAAAAAAGAGTCAGGTTCATTTGATGGTTGTTTTTGTAACTTTGGTTGTTTGATAAGTGCCGTAAGATCTGTCTCACATTTTGTGATATCAGAAAAAATACGGTTTTTGCGAGCTTCGTCAGAAACCTCCGATTTTACGGAAGCCTTCAGTACCTGAAGGTCTTTCAGAAGATTAATGTAAACAGGGGTGCTGTTTTCATTTTTGGCACGCTGTTTTTCGATTTTGGCAGAGATATCCAGGACTTTCTTGATGAGAGTGGTACCTCGGGTTGTAGAGAGTGGAGTATGGCTAAACCCAGACGAATTGCCACTGTTTGGGGAAAACTTAAAAAATCCCCGAGGAGAAATCTGACTATTTTGCATAGTGAAAAAGATATGAAATATAAAATAACTTTTATGTTATACTAAAAATATTAGATATGTCAATACTTTTCATTCTCTTTTTTTTGAAAATATGCAAAGATTCTTTTCCGGGTGGATTTTTTAGTGAATAAGTGTGTATTAATTTTGGATAATTTTACTTATCTCAGCTGCAGGCTTGCTGAAGAGGTATCCTTGTGAAAAATCTACTCCGAGCTCTTCGAGCGTTTTCTGTTCTTCACGGGTTTCAACCCCCTCTGCAACGACCATCATATCATTGTCATGGGCGAGTCCTAATATGGCACGTACCAGGCTTTGGTGGGTAGAATTTTGATCGATTCATCGGATGTATTTTATGTCTATTTTGAGACAATTTGGTGCAAAGCTGAGCATTCGAGAGAAGTTAGAATACCCCGATCAGAAGTCGTCGATAGCACTCTCAAAACCAAGTGTTCTGAGGTCTTGCATATTTTTGAGGATGTTGAGAGATTCTATATTTTCTATCTCCTCGAGAATCTCAAAGGTAATCCTGGATGGATCAATGCCATACTCCTGCAGTTTTTTGTGAACTCTTTCTGTAAAGTTCCAGGAGCTTAAATCCTCCTCGGTGAGATTAATGGAATAATGTCCTTCATTTTCCGCCATAAACGCACATACCTTCTCGATGACAAGTGTGGTAAGGTCTTGATTTCGCCCTTCTTTTTTGATGACAGAAAGAAACATACCAGGAGGTATGAGTCTGGTTCGTTCTTTGGAGCTATACATGCGTACGAGACACTCAAACTTTCGCATGGACCCCTTTTTGATAGCACAAGAGTTCTCTTTTATCTCTTGAAAGAATACTGTAAATAGATCTTCTTTGAAGGCTTCATTGACGAGATTTTGCATCTCGAAAAACTCGGCAGTCTCTTTAATGGTGTCACCTTTTTGATTAAAAGTCACGTGTTTGCGGATTTTTTTGGATTTTCGAAGAGCCAAGTATGAGTGATGTAAAAGTTTTTCTATATTTGGTTCATCGAGAACTATTCAGAGAGCGATAGAAAGATAAATACGCTTCCCATTATTATCAAAAATCTCTATGGCATTCAGTTTATTGTTGTACTCATGGATTTCTGCCTCAGTAAGACTATCATGAAAGATAATTCCAAAATCGATTCACTCGAGTTTATAGACACTGAGATTATTTTCTAGAGCAAAATTTCTGAGGATTTTCCCCATCAGACTCAGAATCTTATCACCAGTACTTCGACCAAAGACGCTATTGATATCAAACATATTGTTGATATGAACGATCGCCATAGAACGAGGCTTTTCTTCCGGAAAATCCTTGAGGCACTGCATGTGATTGGCGAGTCCAGTAAGTGGATCCACTGAATCATTGGTGAGTGGTCGAGGGACATAGGATGTAGATACATCTTTCCGTATCACCTTAAAACTTATAATATTGCCAGCTTCATCTCGCTTGGGTGTAACGATCGTCCAGAGCCAAACCAGAGATCCTTGCTTTTTCTTGTTACAAATATCTCATGCCCATGTTTTCCCTGACAGAATCGTCTTCCAAAAATTGATCCAAAATTCTTTGGGATGGACTCAGGAGCTCATAAGGCTCATATTTTGTCCGATAAGTTCCTCTTGTGAATATCCAGAATACTGGGTCATGAGATAATTGGCATCAAGTATCGTTCCATGTATGTCTACTTCCAGACTAACATCCCCCCAAAATTTCTCTAAAAGATAATTGAATTTTCTCTTGACAA
>CAZRBF010000125.1:0-2435 GCA_964598195.1 uncultured Candidatus Peribacteria bacterium
CTTACCACAAAGAGTACATCCATGGAATATGTCCGCAAATATGCCTTAGCGGTTGCTGTTATTTTGTGAGCTGGTACAGCGAGCACACTACTGTACAAAGATAAAAATCCACTAACAACATCATGAAAATGAAGCATATCCAATAAAGAGTTACATACAAAAGCTTGATCAAAACCAGGAGTGACCTCTCTTAAAAAGAAATCTCCTCTCATCGATTGTGCTGTTGCACCTTCAAATCATTCGGATATCTCTTTTGCAGAACTCTTACGCACAAATGGAAATACTCCAATGCAGCTCCATAAGGGTTCGATACTCGGAAGGATTCTTTTTGGAAAAAATGTCAATGATGATGCTGTTGTTATACGTACCGGTACGACGAAATTTTGTGTGAACTGGAGTGAGAATCTTCAATATATGTGGCAAGAAAAGCTCAAACGTTATCCCAATAATAAGGCTGTCAATGATTTTTATAACGAAGTGGTTCTTAAGTGGAAGCCAGAATATAAAAATCGTAATTTTGATGCTTTCTACACTACGAATAATGACATTATTCATGATATGCATGGCCAAATCAATTGGCAAAATATCGAACAAGAGCTCTCTCCTAGTAAGACCAAGATACTGAGGATGATACTCGGAGAAATGAACTTCGATAGTATCCTGGCATATGGTTTGACCGAGTTATTTGAGGAAAGACCAGGTGCGGTGAATCTAGAGGCTTTCAAAGCAATATATAACTCGGCGGGGATCGAATATATCAATCTCATCCCTGCTCAATTTGACAAATATCTCTCGTTTGGACTTTGGCAATTCACCAGTCTCGCTGTAGGTCCAGAATCCTGAGTAAGCAAGGCACAAAAAAAATATTTTCAGCACTCTTCTCGTCCCATACCGATTTCTATGAAAAACTTTAAGAGTGGTGATCACGTTCGTGCAGCATACATGTTTTCTGTCTATAATCTCATCGCATGATTGAAGAGACTTACCCCTAAAGAAGAAAGAAATCTCGAAAAAATCTGGAAAAAAAATCCAGAAAATACACTTAACTCGATAACACAATTCATAGCATCGGCTCATAATAGACCCACAAATGCATACAAGGCGTTGCGAGCATGGACGTTTGAAGAAGGAAGGCATGATTTTCGTAACTATGTACAAGCCAATAGATCATATCCAAGAAAAGCGCAAAAACACTTTGAGGCTATAGGAGAAGCGGATGTATGAAATAAACGAACCATAGGATAAGTTTTTTCTAGCTTGAGGGTTACGTTGTACCACTTCTCGGTAAGACTGTCGATACTGGAAGACTCTTGTAGATCATCCCAGAGAGTTTCTTTATATTTTTTTCGATAGACTCGAGAGTTTTTTTCAGATTCTTGACATCAAAAATTGGAAGCGATGCGGGTGAAATCTCTTGTAACGACGGAGTTTCCTGGATGCCCTATCTCAAAGCACTTGGAAGTGGTCTCTTGTGAGTGATTACTGTTAAAAAAATTGCCTTTTTTATTATTTTACGTATATTATAAATGTATACGTAATTTATTTTGCTCGTATGAAACAAAAATTATCTCCTGGAAATTTGTTTTTTTCCATGAAAGAAACTTCTCTTTCTACACCTATTTCTGCACTTATTTTGTCTATAGGACTTGCCGCTACTTTTCAGCTCTATAAAAGTGAACAAAATGTGATTGGGAAGGAGAGTAGGGGTACACTCATTGCGGTTTCTGGAGTTGGTCTTAGTACTTTTTTTGCTTTTTTTTCATGGCTACTTTTGAAGGAACGAGAAAAAACACAACGTGTGTTAAAAAATATGCGTGCAAAAATTATTGAAAGCAAAAATGATATTATTTTAATAAAACAAGAACTCCATAGTCTGCTTAGTGTCCTGCCAGATATGCTTTTTGAGCTCTGAATGGACGGTCGTTATTATCCGTATAGTTTTCCACAAGCATCATGATTTGTACCACTTCCAGAAGAGTTTGTGTGAAAGACGGTTCATGATATACTTCCAAAAAATGCTGCAGACATATGTATGATAGCACTAGAAGAAGCTCGAAAAAATGGACTTTCTCGAGAAAAGCAGATTAACATGGAGCTCCCACAGGGGTCTTTATGGTACGAAATGTATATCGCTCGCAAGGCCAGGCCACAGGAGCTTGAGCCTCGGTTTGTTGTCACCTTTAGAAATATTACGGCACGTAAACAGGAAGAAACAAGGAAGCAAGAAATGAAAAAATTTTCAGAGCTTCCCAAGCCCCAAGAAACACTCAGATCAAAAATTATTGCCTACGAAAAGAGATAAAAATGAATTTTATTTGCAAAAAATTTTATTTCGTATACACTGTGTCAACTTTATCATCATTATTTTTATCTATGTCAAAAACTCCTAAAAATGAAGAAGAAATTGAAGCAGAAGCTGAGGTAATGGTTGAAGA
>CAZRBF010000126.1:0-2365 GCA_964598195.1 uncultured Candidatus Peribacteria bacterium
TAGGCAAAGTGTACCTGAAAATAGAAGAGATCCAGCGTGTCTTTGGAGTCAAATACCGCCGAAGCAATGCGCTCACGATAGATGAGATTGGTAGGCTTGAGAAGAGAGGAATAATACAGATACTGTTCGTATCCGATACTGTTCCCGAGTTTTTTCGACGCGAAAAGATCACGAGCCTTTCGTTCACTGTCGTCATTCTCATACGCATCTCGCATGGCATCGAGCTTTGCGATAAATCGGGCGATATAGCTCTCGGAGAGCTTCAAAAACTCACGCTTCAGCTCGAAAAACGAGGAAGGAGAGATGCTTTTGAAATCCGGCAGTGCCTCTTCTTCGGAAAACATGGCAGACTGGGTATTATTTAGTGTGGTATTTGGGACCACTCTCACCTGCTTGCCCGCTACGTCCGCATCCGGTGTTTTCGCAGTTTCGAGGTATGCCTCGGGGATATCCCCCTGATTTGTGCCCATATGTGTTTTGGTTTTTGGTAGATAGTTCTGTCAGTCTACCATATAATAGGGTGTTTTGTCAAAAAAAGAGGGGTTAGAATATTCTGAATTTAATACGCACTAATACTACTCGGATCACAATTGGCAGGATCATCCATGCACTTTTGCATCGAGTTTGATCGCTCTGCTCGTTTCGTAGCAACTTTTATGACCGTATCGAAAGTGGCTTTGCTGACTTTGGAGATAGTACTTCCAAATACGGGCACGTATTCTGTGGTATATTCGAGTCCTTTGTTGAGGAGAGTAGCTCACTTCAAAACTTTTGCTTGCCCTGCGTCGATCTTTCATTCGCTGACCATTTTGTCGAACTCTTTTGCTTTATCATTCAGTCCCTTTATCTCGTCGTAGGCTTTTTTGAATGTCTCATACTTTTTGGTGACGTCGGCGTACATCTCGGATCATTTATCAAACTTATTCTTGTATGTCTCGAGTTTTGCGAGCTTTCTCTTCATGTCGTCGGTCATGTTTTTATCGAGCCATTCTTTTCACTTCTCTGTTGCACCCTCTATATATTCATCTTTTTTATCATTGACTATATTGGTCATGGTTTCTTTCACGGTATCGGTGAGTGTATTTGCAGCATCATCGAGCTCTTTTATGAGTTGTTGTTTCTCAGTGACATCCTTAAGACTCGTGATGAGGTCGGTATATTTGGCGCTCGTATTATTTTTCTTGTAGTCGTTGTATCATTTTGCTATCGATTGTTTCACATCCTCATCGTCAATGTCTTTCATCATCCCTTCTCTTTTTTCTTTGAAAAAATTGGCTCGGTCGGTAGGGTTCATGAGCTCGTAGCGAGTATTGAGATCGGTTTTCAGTGTATCATATTTTTTTCTGAGTTCTTTATTACCTGGGTCATCCCCGAGCTCGTCACGCATCTTATCAAATTCATCATTCTTGGATTTTATTTTATCGGTGGTAGCGAGTTTGCCTGTACAGGCAATATAATCAGCAGATCCAGCTGGTAATTTGGTACATCCGACGGGATCATCTTTTTTGATAGCAGTATTCGATATGCATTCCGTTGATGTATATGACATAAGTCATCATTTGATCTTCTTACAAGCATCGTAGTTACCAGTGTTCTCGGCCACCATAAGGTAACACTTATCTTTTGGGGGGTTCGAGCCACCTGCCTTGAACTTGGTTCATTTGATCTTATCACAATCAGATGTATCACCACTCTGTGCTGCAGTCCATTGGAAGCAGTGGTCACTATCTGGGGCCAGTTTACACATATTTCCGCCTATCCAAGAGAGCACTGAATCGCAAGATCAGAGCAAGAATGGCAACGAGAGTATGATGACGAGGTTAATTATTTTTTTCATGATATTTTTCGGATTATGAGATAAATAAGCCAGAGACTGGAAAATCCTATAATTGCTCAAGACGCATACATAAGCGGCCGAGAAAAATGATCGATAATTCACCTCCCTATATCGGTATATCGTGGCTCAAAATAGGCGAGAAAATATCCGAGCCAAAATAATCCCCCGTATATAATCATGTAAACAAAGGGATTGAGCAGAGTAAATCTCCGGAGTCAGAAAAGAAGTTTAATAAAAAACAAGAGATAGAGTCCTATCATCGATACGAGTCCGAGAGCTCATCCAACAAAGACTCAATATGCTGAAAAAATATTTGCTATGTTCACATTCTGAGATATTCAGGAAGATATAGCCGCTGCATCCCTATTCAGGAAATAGAATCCTGTGAAAATAAGAGAAAATATAATAACCATGATCAAAGGAAAATATCATCGATCAAAAAATGGTTTTTTTACCGCAACTGTTTCCATACAAGAGAAGAAAAAGAGTAAATGTCTCAATTATAGATGATTGTGGGGAAATGCAAGG
>CAZRBF010000127.1:0-2361 GCA_964598195.1 uncultured Candidatus Peribacteria bacterium
GGAAGGTTTACCCATACACTTGTATAGAGCAAGTAACCCAGTCCTATAGTCATAAACAATGCCCCGATAACGGGGATAAACTTCTCTATAATCTTATCAATTGTCAGTCCTTCTGGTACGGGAGTATTTGTATTCTCCATAAAAGAAAAAAGTGAAAAAATAAAAGTAACCGCCTTAGTATAGGGATTACTTTTATTTTTGCAAAAAAATGAGCCACTATTTATAATTATTTTTTGCAATGATAAACTCTTGACAGACTCACTAATATTGTTATATTAAAAAAATTCATTCTGAAACTCATAAAAACATGTCCAATCTCACCCCAGAATTCTCTCCTTCCAGTGAAATTCTTCATCAAGTATCTGAGAGCATATTCTTTCATATACAGGAAGACCTAGAAAGTTTTGATGTATTTGCATCACTTCCGAGTAGTACCATTTGGCAATCACCAATAGAGCTTGCAAGCTCATGGATAGAAAGGGTTGCGCCAGATAGCTGGAGCTATTTTCAAGACAACACGAGCGATGATCCTATTCTGAGAAGAGAAAAAATAAGATTTAAACGACATATACTCCAATCTACAGCAAATCTTTTATATGAGCTCGCGAGCAATCCAAGTACTTTACAGAGAATAAGTACGAGACTTTTGGTTCAAGAAGCACTGGTACAACAATTGCCTATAACGGACCAGGATCGTATTATCGCTGCAGAGATTCATGCTGGATACAAAGCATGGCAACAAATACTCTGAGTATTTGGCACATACGATGAACTCAGAATTATGTTAAAAATGTCTTGAATGCTCTATGTAGGTATTGATGACATTGGTAATCCTGTGTGTAACTTTAATGCTCTATGAGCATATATTCTAGGCGATGAGATTCCCGGAGTTATTATGGAAAGTGGGAATATGCGTAGAACAAATGAGGACGGAAGCATAGATAGACAATCTGCTCCAGTGCTTATTACCTCTACGCTGATCACACATGAGGTACTCCAAAGATTTACCGATATTATTGGTATGGACAAAGAAAAACAACATACGAGAGAAATAGTTCTGAGTCAACTGAATGGCATCCCGACATGGAAAAAACGTGGACCATGATGAGGGCGTCGAGAAAAAAAGATGAATTTCTGACTCAAGCCTTTTTGGCAAAGATAATATAGCCTACATCCCAAGAACCACCTCATCAACCACCCATCGCGGATTCGCATTTGTGGACGAGAGAGTGATAATTCCTGACTCTATCTTCTGGATAGTGTCAGGTTTTTTTATATCTCCTGAGAGGATTCTCTCCTTGAGTGCGATGAGAATACCGAGGTATTCTCATTTTTCGAGCTTTTGCGTAGCGAGAAAAGAGAGCAGTGGGGCCAAGTCCCCTGCATCAAAATAGTCATCTATTTTAGACAGAATGCTTGCATCTAGGGTGGTATGATACGTATTGGATGATATAAAAATAACTCGCGAAGCAAGAGTTTCTATCATAGAATCGCGACCCATGTCGGATGTCAGGAGGATGAGGATATTTGAGGGGACCTCCTCAAAAAGTTTCAATAGACTGTTGGCTGCAGCAAGAGTCAGCGTGTCAATTCGTTCGATGATAAATATGTCATACCCAGAACTGGACCTTTTGGAAGATTGCTCGATAATCTCTCGGGTTCGTTCGATCTTGATATTTCCTGTCTCATTTTCAAAGAAAAAAACCCCTTCTATATAGTTTTTTCTCATTTCATAGAGGTCAATAAAATGTGTCTTTTTGAGAGTATTTATGACAGTCGTTACATCTTCATTCGAGAGAACTACCGGTGGGATAGAATGACCAGATTCAAATTTCTCAAGCAGACCCGTGAGCGGAGTATTTGTCATTTGCAAAAAGCGACTTTATGATTAAACTTCCAGCGCATTATACCGTCTTATTGTTATTTGCAAATTTTAGTCTCTCATTTTCTCTTCGTATGAGCAATCGCGTTCTCTCATTCCTGGTACTTGTGGTTGTCTGCACTGGATTATTCGGTGTATATTATTACTTTTTTGCCCTGAGTACCGGAACTCTTACGCTCATCATAAATGGAAGTGGGACCACATCTGTCACTCTCACTTCAGAGTTCAAAAATAGTTACTCTCAAGTCTGCGAGAGAACCTGTGAATTCCGGAAAATACCAGCAGTACAATACACACTTCAAGCACAGCGAGATTCCTACAACCCCCTGACCAAAAGCATTACACTCGGTCGTGGAGAAACGAAAAAAGTTGTTGTTGCCATGGAAAAAGAGATAACCCTCACGGAACAAAAAAATAAAAAAGATGATACTATCGCTGCCATCAAGCTCAAAAAAGAAATCCAAGACCTTCTGGATACC
>CAZRBF010000128.1:0-2329 GCA_964598195.1 uncultured Candidatus Peribacteria bacterium
TTTTTTAAATTGAAAACCTCAAAAAATACTGTATACTCTCCGTGAATAGTATATTTGTAAATAATATTTTCCATTCATGCCCCAAGAGCCTCAGGTCTTAACGGACTATTTTCATATCAATATCCTCGTTAAATCAATTATTGACGAGGTGGCACAGTATATGAAAAACACCCCAAAAGAAATCATTGCCGAAGAGATTCAAAAGGCATATATTTATGCTCGAAATGCTCACGAAGGGCAACTTAGAAAGTCGGGTGATCCGTATATTATACACCCTGTTGAAGCGACGAGAGAGCTTTTGATCCTCAGGCCCGACATTATTACTATTCAGTCGTGTCTTTTGCATGATGTTCCAGAAGATACCGATAAAACAGTGGAAGATATACGCGAGATATTTGGAGATGAGGTAGCTTATATTACTGCCGGGATGGAGAAGCTTTCGCACCTGAAGTATCGTGGAGAAGAGCGTACAGTAGGAAGCCTCCGAAAGATGTTTATCGCCATGAGTGAGGATGTACGAGTAATATTTGTAAAACTTGCGGATCGTCTTCATAATATGAAAACGATCGAGTTTCAGCCAAGTAAAGAAAAACGCGAACGAATCGCACTTGAGACACTAAATGTATATGCGCCAATCGCGGACCGTCTCGGTATCTTTGATTTTAAGGAAGCCCTTGAAACCGAGTGTTTTAGGGTATTGTACCCTGCAGAATACTCTCGTATTCGTGAAGAGCTCGATGTTTTCAAAGAGGCTCAGGAGATTTTCACGACCAAAGTAAAACAGCTCATTATAGAGACCATGCCCGATGGAGTTCCAGTGGTCGATATATCGTATCGAGTCAAATCGCCATGGAGTATCTATAAAAAGATGCAACGAAAAGGCTATGAACGCGTGCAAGATCTCTATGATCTTTTCGCTTTGCGTATTATTACCGATACACCCCATCATTGTTACGATGTTCTTGGTACCATACACACTGTTTGGGCTCCTGTTCCAAACCGTTTCAAGGACTATATAGCTCTCCCGAAAGAAAATGGGTATCAGAGTCTGCATACCACCGTGGTGGGGATGTTTCATGAGTTTCGCTCTCAACCAACCGAGATCCAGATACGAACTCTTGCCATGCATCGTCAGGCAGAGATTGGAGTTGCGGCACATTTTGCCTATTCAGAAACAGGACAATCCAAAACTGCCAAGGATGCATATTGGGCAGCAGAACTCAAAGAGATTCTCGATAATTCAGAGGATGCTGATTTTATGTCGCAGATGAAGATAGGGGTATTTGATGATCGTATTTTTGCATTTACCCCACGCGGGCAGATCCAAGTTCTGCCAAAGGGTTCCACCCCAGTAGATTTTGCTTATTCGGTTCACTCCAAACTTGGTGATCATATAGCGGTTGCCCGAGTCAATGGACGAGTTGTTCATCTTGATTACGAAATCCGAAATGGAGAGAGTGTAGAGATTGTGACCGATAAAAATAAGCACCCAAATATTACGTGGCTTTCTTTTGTAAAAACAACCCGAGCAAAGGAGTGTATTAAGGCCTACAATAATCGTACAAATCGAGATGGACTCATAGAAAAAGGTCGTTTTATGCTCAATGCGCATCTTTCTAAACATTTCAATAAAACTCTTGACAAAGATCTCTCTCTTCTGAAATTTATTGATGGAAAAACCCAAGACACCGAAGGGCGAGAAAATGTTCTCGTACAGCTCGGAAATCTCTCACGCAAACCATCTTCTGTCGTAAAAAGTATCCTCGAAAATAGCAGCTCCGAGCTTCATAAGCTGAAGGAACTTGGTGAACAAGTGAAAAAAGAGAAAAAGACTCTCGATTCAAAATCTGATGGAGATATCAAAGAGCTTATCATCGGAGGTGAGCGGGGTATTCCGTATCGATTTGCACAGTGTTGTTCTCCAAAACAACTCGATAAAGTTGTGGCCTATATAACGAGAGAAGGTGTACATATTCATAAAATGGACTGCACATCACTCAGACAAAAAGATTTTGATCGCTATCTTCCAGCCTACTGGGAAGGCATGAAATCCAAAGGACTCCACATACAAGCAGAGATGATTTTTGAGAATAGGATCTGAGTACTCAGAAATCTGACAGAGATATTTTTTCTCATGCGAATTAATATCGACGAGATGAACGCCTACACAGGAAAAGATGGACTCTCACATATCATATTTGCTCTCAAAACAGAAGAAGAGGATTACTACCTTTTTGAACGCTTCATGGAGCGCGTAAGGCTTTCTATTGTAGAGTTTAAGGAAGGAAAACTTATTGAGATGAAATAGTAAAACTGCTTGTATTTTCGT
>CAZRBF010000129.1:0-2277 GCA_964598195.1 uncultured Candidatus Peribacteria bacterium
GTGCATGTCAGAACCAAGCTTGTTTCGATCGAGCACTCAGTGGGGCGAACGGGGATTGTTACTCCAGTTGCTCTTTTGGAGCCAGTCAATGTTGGGGGCGTAACCGTCAGTCGTGCGACACTACATAATTATGACGAACTTACTAAAAAGGGGGTCATGGAGGGTGATCAGGTTTTTATCGTACGAGCCGGGGAGGTTATACCCGAGGTTATCGGCCCTATCATAGAAGTCAGAAATGGAACGGAATGCACTATAATGCCCCCGGAAATTTGTCCCAGTTGTGGAACGCGACTTATTCAGGACGAAGGGAAAGTGGCTCTGTACTGTCCTGCTCGTGCAACATGCCCCGCGCAGACTTCGGGAGCACTGAAGGCATTTGTCTGAAAACATGGCGCAAATATGCTCACGCTCGGAGATAAGATTATAGACATATTTATCGACCAAGGATTTTTGACGGATTTTGTTTCCATTTATCACCTCGGTGAACATACAACATCCATCCTTGAAATAGAAGGATTTAAAAACAAAAAGCTCTCAAATATTCTTGAGAGTATTGAAGACAGTCGAAATATGCCACTCTCCAGTTTTTTTGTTGCTCTGGGTATTCCACAGGTTGGACGCAAGACAGGAAAGCTTCTCGCAAAATATGTTGCTGAAAAAATGAACACCACGAGCAAGAGTTTACTCGACATTCTTTTGAATCTTACCTATGAAGAGCTCGAAAATATCCACGATGTAGGTCCGGCAACCGCTGGAAGTATTGTGTATTATTTCGAAGAAAATCAGGATATGATGACGAGATTATTAGAGGAAATCCACCCAACTATCGTCATGGATACAACACAAAAAGAGGCGAGTCTTGCAGGAAAATCTTTCTGTGTAACTGGAGGGTTTGAGAGTATATCGAGAGATGAGATTCATGCAATGATCGAGGAAAATGGGGGAGAGGTGCGGACTTCTGTTTCAGCCAAACTTGATTATCTTATCGTCGGGACCGATGCTGGTTCAAAGAAGGCAAAAGCCGAAGAACTGGGTGTAAAAATACTTGATTTAGATGAATTTTATAAACTCCTTTAAAAATAGAAACCCTTAGTCGATTTGATTTTTCATCTACTCTCTATATACTGCTTGCCGATATATTCTTACCCTTTTTTATTATGTGACGATGACCAGTTGTTTGACCAAAAAAAACACTTACCGATAATGCTCGCGGTAAAGTATTTGCCATTCATGCAAAACTTATCGCCATCGCTGCGCGTGCAGGTGGTGACCCTGCGATGAATCCTGCGCTTCATGATGCTATAGAAAAGGCTCGTAAGGCTAATGTCCCCGCTGACAATATTGATCGTGCGATCAAGAAATGAACGGGTGCCGATAAGGATGGTACCGAAATTACCGAGATTATCTATGAAGGCTATTCTCCGGGATGAGTCGCAGTTGTGGTAAAAACTCTCACCGATAACCGAAACAGAACGGCGAAGAATATGCGCCATACATTTACCCAATACGGCTGAAATCTCTGAGAAACAGGTTCTGTTTCGTCTTTTGCCTTTAAATACCAAGGGTATGTCGAGGCTCATATAGGTGACCAGAGTGTTGATCAGATCGAAGAGTGGATCATAGAATCCGGAGCCAGCGACTATGAATTTCTCGAGAACAATACAAAAGTGCGTATTTCAACCGAACGATCTGATCTCATGAGTGTGGTGAAGTTTCTCTCTGCACAATGACTCACGCTCGATAGTCATGGGCTCGAATACTCTGCCACCAATATTGTCACCCTGGAAGATAAGGAAAAGATCCTGAAGCTCTATGCCCTCCTTGCTGATTTTGAAGACGATGATGATGTGGAGCACGTCTGGCATAATGCAGATATCTCTCCAGAGCTCTGGCAAGAAGCAGAAGAGGTCATGAGTAAGACCCGTTTTAGAACATAGTTTATAGGATTGATTTTGACAAAGTCATTTAATTCGATACACTACACACATATTATTTTTATCATAATTTTATCATGTCTGATTCTTCTCAAGTAGTTACACAAAACACTCCTATTTTTCATGATCTTGTTTCTATTCACCCGCTTTCAGAATTTGAAGAGTGAGTGTTTTTGGATCTCTTGCAACATTCACTTTCTCTTTCCGTAACAGAAAAGAAACGAGTTATCGATGCTATTCCAACGCTTTCACAGTTTCAGATCGATGAACTCACAAAAGTATTTGTGGATGAGCGTGAAGAGTTTAAAAAACTCCTGGAAAAAGAAGGGGATACGATCAAAGA
>CAZRBF010000130.1:0-2171 GCA_964598195.1 uncultured Candidatus Peribacteria bacterium
GTATTTATAATTTTTGTAATTGGAAGCAGGTCTGCCTGCTTCCATTACATGGGATCTAAATAGCGGGGTGAGTTTTGCAAGGGTCCCGACTGAAAGTCGAGACTTGCGAAGCCCTTGCAAAATGAGGGGCAAGGCCCCTTTTACATATGACCAGAATTAAGTAAGGATATATAATTTAGGAAATAATGAACGAAAGAGTACTGATGAATAAAATAAGTATTGAAGAACTTCGTAAAAAGTTGAGCTCTAAAAAAGCATTCCCTATTTTCAAAAAAAATCTACGTAAAAATGACATGGAAAGTATCTTTTCAACAAAAGATCTAAAAAGCCTCTCAATTGGTAAGAATTTCACACTCGGTTTTGGAATATTTACTCTGATCTCTGGAGTTTTAAGTGTTAATTTTATCAGTATGTTTATTGGCATGATCTTTATACTAATAGCGCTTCTTATGAAGAACCCTTATCAAAAGTTTTTGCTAGAAAAAATAAAGAAGGATAATGAAACTCTGCTTGCTGCATATGAAAATGGACTACTGACTTTTTATGTTTATGGCCAAGGAAATATTAATTACTCTGAAACGAAAATAGTAGGAGAATGAAAAAATCGATTTCGATTGTAATCATAGTTTCCTTGGTAGCTATAGTAATTTGTTTAGTTCCAAGTTTTATCTATAACCAACTTGAATATGAATTTAGGATGAATTTCTCAATGGCTATGCAACATGAAGATGCAGCTGATGAATTGATCGCTATTCGTCAACTTGGAAAAAATGATTCCACCACTGATGAATATTTTGAAAGCCTAGCAACTGAAATCGAACAAAATCTTGAAGAGGCAATTAATTATTCAGATAGAGCGATAAAAAAACAAGGGAATCAAGAGTTTATTCCTTTACTGCCGACTAAATATAAGAAATATCATGAAGAGAAAAAAGATCTCATTTCTGTTCACAGACAACTAGCCAATGATTTTTTAATCATTAAAAAAAATGAACATCTTTTAACCGATACAATACAACGACTATTTTCCACTCAAGCATTCTTTAGAAACTATGACTTTGAAAATCAGGACCTGTATGAATCAATTGAATTCTTAGATTACAATACTTTCAGAATTGAATCTCAAGCTAATAGGCTTTATAAAGCCAACTCGATTTCCTCAGAAGTTTACGATTACCTAATCAAACAGAATGAACCAAGTATTCATATATTGGAGCAATTTAGGGTTGTTATCGAAAATCAAAGTTGGGATAAATTTGATCCTTCTAAAATTACCAATACATCTACGCTTACTGATGATGAAGTTACTCAGTTATTCACTAAGTCTCATGAGTCAAAAAGGACACATTCACTTGAAGAACTCAGAACAAAGAGAAGTGATCATTACAATAATATGGAAAAAGCGGGTATGTTCTATATTGATAATCATCTGGGCTATGACTACCTCTCAAAGCTTATTTCTTACTTCTCAGGCAAATATCCATTAAACAAGGAATATATAAATTCCCCTACAATAGTCGTGCCAAGTGAATCAGGTAATCCCGACTTAATCTCACTTAATGTGTATGTCAAAGCAAAATAATGTACCTCCAGATAACTATCCAAAAAGCATTACTGAAGCATATGAGCTTGTAAAACAGGTTCTTCTCTCAGAAGATGACCAGCTAATCAATAAAATGTGGAAATTTCTTAATGAGGCAAAAGGTGACTGGGTATGGGTTAGAGCAAAGCTACTTGTTGATTGTTACGAAACAGCTGATGCTTTGGGTAGAGAAGAATTTTGCTTACTCGCACTTGATGAACATATTAAAAATGGTACAACACTTCCGCTAGCAGAACTATTTGTGGATCCTGAAACTGAGATTGAATACTTAGAATATCTGATGGCAAATGGAACAATCTATAGAATACCCATCGTAACATCTGAAATGGACAAGCACACTTTTCAAAAAGCTTTAGAAAAGAAATTCCTAGGTGATTTTATTGAAACTCATTCTTCAGATGAGGTGACGTATACTCCACTAGATACACAAGAGAAAATTGAAGCATACAACAAGGGCGAATACTACGAAAAATTTGTGTATGGAAAAAGAAGAAAAAAGAAAAAATAATCGAATTGCTCTGAGAAACTCTCAAAGCAATTAAGTATTAAAGATTAGCAATTTATATAA
>CAZRBF010000131.1:0-2098 GCA_964598195.1 uncultured Candidatus Peribacteria bacterium
CTTTATATTTCCATATATGAGCTTTATGGAATACCGCAAGACAGTTGAAGCAATGCAACCGCCACAGCGAATCAAAGAAATAGAATCACTAAGGAATTCTTCTGCATGCCAGGAAGAAATCAAAGTAAGAACAGCTATTATCTTATCACTTAAACCTAAAAATATCACTCTACACTAAATACCAACGATATTTGAAAAAAAAGAAAATAGAGAACATTTAATGTTCTCTATTTTAAGTAGCTAATTTGTAAATTTCAATAAAATACTACATTAATATTTGCTTTTTATACAACTTTATGGTATATTGAAGCATGTATTAATAGTATCGTCACAACCCTATGACATCAAGAACATCAAATCGATCCAATACTCGTACCACTTTACAAGCACTAAAAAGTGTTGGGATAAGTAATCCTGCTGATCGCAGAGCTTTTATTGAGGGTCGAAATATTACAGAAAAAGTAAAAGGGATTCTTGAAAATAATCCAGAAATTCAAGATGCACTCGATCATACCACAGGTATTGGTGATGCTATTATAGATAACCTTCACGAAGTTATGGATACTGATTTTCAAGAATCTGATATTCTGCTCCAGAGTCTTGTAGAGTTCTTTCAAGTTCATGGAAAATTATGATTAAATATTTATGATATAAATAATCAATCGGTTAGAACTATTAATGCAAGAAGTGCTCATGAACGAATTCAGAACCTTGATGTACTTTTTTGATGAGTATCAAAAAATAGTTTTACAAATGAGAAAAACCTGCTTCAGGAAAATATCAATGAGTCTTCAAAGGATATTGAAAGCGCAGGATGAAAACTTTGCTTCAAAATAAAATCCACTGAGGGTATAACATATATACTTTCATTTGGTAATAAAAACACCCCTCGAACCGAAATCTTGAAGATCCAAAAGCTTTTTAAAAAAACCTGACTCCTCAAGCGAATAACTGAGAAATTGAACCATATACAAGTAAAATATACAGACCATCTTACTGGTCTATACAACAAACAATATATTCAGAGTGTTGTAGAAAAAAATACTCCGTATTCGGTTGTATTTTTAGATCTTGATAGATTCAAAGAATATAATGATACCCGAGGACATGAAGCATGAGATATTCTCTTAAAAGAAGTAGCGACCATGCTCCAGTCTTCTGTTCGATATAATGACAAAGTTTGTAGAGTTGGATGAGATGAATTTATGATGCTTATAGATACACATGATGCGAATAAAGAAATCGATAAAATTAGAACTCGTATAAAGGAAAAGGTGGATGCTTTCAATAAGGACAACGAACAAAAAGCTATTGAACAAGATATACACTATTCACCACTTTCCATTTCTAGTTGACATGCCATCTGGGACATATCACTCTCACTTGAAGATATCATGCGTAGGGCTGACAAAGATATGTTTAGATGCAAGGCTGAAAATGGAAATGAATGAACTATCTATAGGGTTGTAGACAAGATAAGTAAACTTCCACTTAGTCAGCAAAAAGAAATTATTGACTGACTCTTGGCAATTAATCCTGAACTTATTAACGATATCAATGATCTTCTTGTACCAACAGAGATAAAGTAAAAGATTCCCCCCTCCTGCTATTTACATAATTTAAAAAATCTCCTAAAAATTTTTAGGAGATTTTTTAAATTTCACTATAATGCACCCAATTTATTTTATAGTCGAATATCTTATGGAATTCAAAACACTCAGTCTCAAGGAACTCATCCAGGAAATCAAATCTGGAAAAACGACTCAAAAAGAAGTTTATGACTATTTTTTTGACCGTATCAAGACCCTTGATCCGAAGATCGAAGCATTTAATTTGGTCCATGATACCTTTGTAGATCAGGATATCCACTCCCCTCTTGCATGAGTGCCAATCGGGGTCAAGGATGTATTTTCAGAAACTGGCGTACTTACCACTGCCTCATCGAAAATGCTCACGGACTATAAACCACCATATGATGCGACGATCATATCTCTGCTCAAACAGGCGGGGTTTTCGAGTATAGGAAAGCTCAATATGGATGAGTTTGCCATGGGAGGAAGCGGGGAAAATAGTGCCATGCGAATTACCAGAAATCCTT
>CAZRBF010000132.1:0-2083 GCA_964598195.1 uncultured Candidatus Peribacteria bacterium
CATCCGAATTTCAGATGGGAATATATGTATAAAATATATATTTCCTTTAATTATTTATTTGTTGGGACTTTTAAGACATAGTTTATGTGTCTATCGTTCTTTCCTACAACTGGATGCTTAAATGAAAGCTCATTTGCAGCTTCAATAGCCTCCTCAACAAAATATCTTCTCTCAAGAATCTTCTTCGTAAGGGATTCTGTACGAAATACTATATAGTGTTTTTTTTCTTCCTGTAGAACCCCCACATCAGATTTTTGAAGATTTATAATATCAGTAACACATCTTTTTATTTTTAAAAAACATTGACTTACGCCAAGTTGAAGATTTTCTGGGATATCCTCACCAAATTGAGGGATTGAGCGATGAACTTTAGTCATAGGAATAATTTTAAGTAAATGAGTAAATTGTGTATGTTCTTGAAAGAAACATGACTTTTCTCAAAAATCAGCCGGATTATATGAAAAAAATGTGACTTGACAAGTTTTTTTAAAAAAGTAAAAAATAATATCAATCCCGTTTGACTTTCTGTTTTTACCTCCTATACTCCTTCTACTATTTTATAAGAATGCCTATTTCTTATCTCCTTAATGATTACCCTTTATGAAGAAGATTATAAATGCAGTGCTGGTACTCTCGATCGTCATAACTACTTCACCACTTCAGAGTTTTGCTCTGAGCGAACAAACAAGATCAGCAAATGTAAATACTACCCAAACAGGGGTGACCAATAATAGGGATGGCAGAGTAAAAAAATTCAATACCAATACTGAACGTCTTAACTTCATTAAAACGAAGTTTAAAGAGGTTCGCAAGAAAAATATAGGTGACAGTTTCGTGGAAAGAGATCCGACTCTCCGAGCAAAAAAAGTACGCACTCTTATAGAGGGTTTTCGTGACCGAAAGAAAAATAAAAAAGAGGTTCTCGTTACTGCAACTGGTGGACTCGAATCTGTACAATCCTATATTACCAATGTAGATGAGTCTGCATCTGTACAAGAAATCGGTAATAATATGTACTCTGTCGTATTTCAGGATGGTAAAAATCTGGATGCTACATATTTTCAAGATATAGATACCTGAATGGTGCCAGAAAAACTCTTTGATTTCCCTATAGTTCAGCCAGTTCTCGTAACAGCTGATGCTACTATTGATCCATCGCTCACAGGGGAATCGATCGTAAATCTTTGGGGGATGACCAAGATGGAAACTACCAACTATCAAAGTGGGCTATCACTTCAACCAAATCCAGTTGCCATTGCTATTATAGACACAGGACTGGATCGAAATCATAAAGATCTCTCAAAAAACACTTGGATCAATACAAAAGAAATTGCAGGCAATAAGATAGATGATGATGGAAATGGCTATGTTGATGATGTCAATGGATATGATTTTATCAATGGCGATGCGGATCCTATGGATGATCACGGCCATGGAACTCACGTATCTGGAAGTGCTGCTGGGGTGGTAAATAGGGGTGGAGTTTTTGGAGTAAACTCCAGTGCAAAAGTTCTCGGACTCAAGGTACTCTCGGCCGCAGGAAATGGATCAAGCTATGATGTCTACAGGGCGGTTTATTATGCTGCGAACAATGGGATAAAGGTTATCAATCTGAGTCTTGGTGGCGCTGGAAACCCATCCAATGATCCTATATGTAATGCTATAGATTATGCCAAATCAAAAGGAACAATTACCGTCGTTGCCGCTGGAAATAGCAATGTTAATGTGAGCAATCAAGTTCCTGCAGGATGTACCAATGCTATTACCGTAAGCGCTGTTGGTTCCAATCTTGCAAAGGCTTCGTTTTCCAACTATGGATCAAAAGTAGACGTAGCAGCCCCTGGTGTTTCTGTGTACTCCAGTCTCCCATGAAATAAGTACGCTAACTGGGCAGGAACTTCTATGGCAACACCCTATATCGCCTGACTTGTATCTGCCATCAAAACCTACAAACCAGCTCTTGCAGTTGATGATATAAAACTCCTTTTGAAAAATAATACTCTTACAGAATCAGTAACATCATCCGTGAATATTGGGCGTTTCCCTAATATGTCAAAGATATTTACAAACCTCGGAATCAAGT
>CAZRBF010000133.1:0-2083 GCA_964598195.1 uncultured Candidatus Peribacteria bacterium
GAACAATAAATCTCCCTTCTCCTCTTAGGAGAAGGGTTGGGGATGAGGTGGAAAGTGGTTGATTTTTTCATCTTCTGAAAGGTATTGATCCCAACAAAGACCAAACCTATTTCCTCTCCCGATTGAATCAGTTTCAGCTCTCGCATGCACTATTTCTGATCGGACACCTTACAAAGCCGGAGGTACGCGAGATTGCGAGAAAGGCAGGTCTTCCCAATGCTGAGCGGAAAGATAGTCAGGGGCTGTGTTTTATCGGGAAAGTGAGCATGAAGGAGTTTCTTGAAAAACGCCTCGAAAAAAAACCAGGGGATATTCTCGATACGGATGGAAAGGTTCTTGGGACGCATGAAGGAGCTTTCAGTTATACCATCGGTCAGAGGAAATGAATCCAAGTGTGAGGTGGTCCAGCTCTCTTTGTTATAGCAAAAGATATCGCAAAAAATACCATTACAGTTGGAACAGAAGCAGAATTGGAGTTGTATTCGGGGGAACTCACAGCTGTTGATTGGCACTGGATAGCTGAAGCTCGGGAGTTTCCATTTCGAGCTCATGCGAAGATCCGCTACCGTCAGGAAGATCAAGATGTAGAGTGTTTTCTCGCTTCAGAGAATCGTGTGAGAATAGTATTTGACACTCCACAGCGCGCTGTCACCTCTGGTCAAATGATAGTTATTTATGATTGAGATGTGCTTATTGCGAGTGGGATAATCGAATAATTGACAACGAATAAATTTGCATTTCGTTATGAAATATCTATACTCGCTTTTTCCGGATACGAATAAACTCTAGAGGATTTTTTATTTTGTAAATACAGCCTATTTATGACACTTTCTCACAGCTTGTTTGATCCGCCAAAAGATGTTTTGGAGCTGAATCCATTTAATGAGTGAAAAGTGTTTTATAAGGATAAATCTACTGAATGTTGAGCTTATGATACCAGATTATTTGATTGTATGGATGAGCTTTGTCATGAATTACAAGCCCTTGGACTCGATCTCACAGACCAGCATTCAAGAGACTGTAAGACTGCCGCGGGCATTATTGATGCATTAACAAAAACTCGTTACGATAGCTCAAAGTGAGGAATTTATATTCTCGAGGACGGGCATCCAGTTTTTTTAATATTTAAAGATGGACGACTGGTTTATGCAAATGGTTCATATTTAGAAACGGGGATCATTGGTGGGCTCCTAGAAAATAAATGAAAATCCGTACGAGATATTATGCAGATGAATTATACACAAGGAGTCATTGATTCATTTGAACAAGCAATTCAAAACCCTGACCATGCGTATAATAAGCCACAATATATTGTTATGGATAATAATCCACTTTCTCCGAGTTATTTCTGGCACCGAAAAATACATACAGATTCCAATGGTGAGCTCATTGATGTTCGAGTAGGAATGAGTGCGGGCGATATGTCTGAAATACAATTGGCTGAAAATACGAAAATATATATTCTTTCAAGAAAATTATCACAGCTCAATGACCCAACTATACACAATACTACCACTTCATATACTGATGTTATTGCATATATTCAGGTGGAAATCGATTCTATTAATGAAATTTCTCCACTCTGGAGACAAAACATAAAATCCACACTTCAGTGGATATTGGCTGTTTTGCGGATTGCTGACGATCTTTTGAAGCATAGTCCACTTGCTTTTACTGTGGTGAATCCCGAAATGAAGATAGAAAAAGCAAGTCTGACTTATGCTGCGGCTGTTGGATATAGAGTAAATACTATTTTAAGTCCTGACTTCCTGAGCATGCTATACCCAGGCAAGGAGCGTCAAATTTTGGAGGCAAATTTGGGGTATGCTCAAAAAAATGGAAAATATATTTCAGATACTATTTTTCATGGGCACCGTGGAAATGAATTTCTTGGAGAACAAGAGGGTCAAGAGATTAGTAAAAATATTGCACTTATTCCAAGTCTCCATCGAACAAGCGACGGTGGATTTATTCGCTTGAATTCGCTGAGACCTGGATAATAACATTATTTCTTTTTGACAATACATCGTTTTTCGATAGAAAAGAGTGGTCTATCGTATGCAAATCAGATATGATATGAAAA
>CAZRBF010000134.1:0-2080 GCA_964598195.1 uncultured Candidatus Peribacteria bacterium
GTGTTTCTCGATAAAACTCGGGAAAAGGTTTACCTTTTGACCACCGAGAAAGAAGGAAAAGTTCAGCACCAGTTCACTGGTGGAAGTCCATTGGAACCAGCAAACAAAGAGGTATTTTACTTTGTAGATGGAGTGGCGAAAGTCCATGTGGATAAAGTTGAGGATAATGCGATTATAAGAACCGGAAATAGAACAGGGGCGATCGTAACGAATGTGTATAATGATATTCCTCTCGTGGACTGGGTTCTTATGGAAGGCCAAGATCAATCTGGAGAGGGGTTTTGGAAACTCGTGTGTCTCATGCATTTTGTCGTGAAAAAATATGAGTGAATACTCGGATACAAGCAGGGGACTGAGGATGTAACTGGAGGAGCTTGGTATGATATTGACAAACTTCCAAATATTGCGAATGTCGCACCAAATGCTTATATTGTTGCGAAAAAAGCACAGGAAATCACTAAATAAATCTTATATCCTACATCACTTAACCACTATTTATGAAATCATTATTTAAAGCCAGTATATTTTTAGTCCTTTTATTCATACCCACTCTCAATCTTTTTGCCGAAGTAAATACGGCCTTAGAAGCAGATCTTCAGTCATTATTGAGTAAAAAAACTGAACTGTCTGCAAAAGAGTCGCTGGTAAAACTCATCTCGACAAGAGTTCAGGCAAAAATTGATCTTCTTTTGAAACAATGAAAAACTGTAAGTAACCTTACTCGGTTTATCACAGGTCTGAGAGATATAGACCTACCATTTCCTTTGCCGCATGTATTTGATGTACCATTGCTTGATAGAAACATAAGGGCTTGAAAAGTAACTCTTCAGGCTCGTGCTCATGGTCCGACTCCTATTTTCTATACAGGAAGCCTTCATGCTATATTTGGAGGTGAAACTGGTACTGGGCTCATGCTTGATGAGTATAGCCAAATTGATCCACTCGAAACAGTGGCTTTATCTGGAACAACTTTTCAGATTGTATGAGTGAGTCTTGATCGGGAAAATGTCATCTATCAAGTAACCACCGCCGATTATCCATACCCAACAGAGAAGGGATACTTTATCGATGCTCGATTTGTTGATGCTTTCTGGATGCCTCTCTCTACTCTCTCGCCACGAGCAAAATCACTTCCAACTCAGGAGGTTATTCTCGACAATCTTCGATCTTCTCTTGGGCTTCCATACATCTGGGGAGGAAGTGTTTCTGTGTGAGTTCCTAAGCTACTCGAATACTATCCTCCAAAATGATTTGTAGAAGAGGGTCTTCGTTCAAAGTGGATGTTTCGTGGAGTGGATTGTTCGGGCCTTCTCTACGAAGCAACAGCAGGTTCTACTCCTCGAAATACTTCTGTACTCGTAAACTTTGGAACTGGTATGGATGTTGCGGGAAAAACACGTTCTGAAATCATCTCTATGCTTCAGCCACTGGATATTATCGCCTGGAAGGGACATACGCTCATCGTTCTGAATCAATGGGAAGTTATTCAAAGTAAGGTCGACTATGGGACTGGAACAGTGGGCTTTCAGAATGGCGTAAAAATTGAATCGCTACAGAAAGTACTGGATGAACTCATGTTGACAAGGGTTCCAGTGAATTCTATAGACGATAGTGTGCCAGAAGGAAAAAAGAAATTTGTCATTCGGCGATGGTATGATTTTATGAAGCAATAAAATTGTTTTCTCGTTTAAAATGATTATAACTAAATAACATCAGGACAAATTATACTGATTATGATCATCATTTAATCGAGTGAATTCTATAATTATATTTATATGAATAATCCACTATTTATATGACCCCACAAGATTCACACGCTATGCAGCAAAATCTCCTCTTTAACCCGCTTGGGAAAGACGAGGTAGAACTACGAACCATTATCAAGGGTTCAACAACCGGGCTTTTTAACCTGAATGCGGTTAAGTATCCATGGGCCAAGTCGCTCTATCAGGTGATGATCGGGAATTTTTGGGTTCCAGAAAAGATTTCTGGACTCAAGGATGATGCTCGTATGTTTCACTCAGATCTCACAGCGGAAGAGCAGCGAGCCTACAAGGGAATCCTCTCATTTCTCATATTT
>CAZRBF010000135.1:0-1942 GCA_964598195.1 uncultured Candidatus Peribacteria bacterium
AGAGATCGAAGCCCCAACAGAAAAACAGGTAATTTTCATGGTAGAGAAATTTGGATTACATTTTGAAGAAGGATTATACGGTTGATCAGAAGCTGCTTATGAAAAAGAACTATGAATTCCTGTTTCTGATCTCGTGACCCTTCCAGAAATAACTTTTGCAAATCCCCCGAAGGCAAAATAATTAACTATTATAGAATATGAGTGAACTCACATGACCAAATATCCCGATAGTCTCTGCGATTATTGAACGGATTGGTAAAAATGGACAAAAAGAGGTTCTTGTCCAGACGAGATGGAAACCAGGTGTTTCTGAGTATTCGTGAACCATGGAAATACCGGCCGGATGGATCGAGCGATACGAGAATGTCTATGATGCCCTAAAAAGGGAAGTTCAGGAAGAAACTGGATTGAATATCATAAAATTTACGCCCGATATTTGCACGAGTGTGCATTCTATCTCGGGAGATGGGGCTTTTGCTTTCAAGAGTTTTTGTTGTCAGCAACAATTGAAATGAGGACTTCCATGGATGGGATTTGTTTTCATCTGCGAAGTGGAGGAAGGGGAGCTGAAATCACAAGAATCAGAAAGTCGAGATGTCCGATGGATATCTATCTCTGATTTGGCTCAGTTAGTTTACCATGAACGCACAAAGATATTCATTCTTCAGATAGGCCCACTTGAACTCTATCTTAAAGAAAATGGGTATTTTTGATCTTAATTTTGTAAATTTTAGGACACACTATATTACTATTTCTTTCACCACCCCACTTATGGCAACCCCAAATTTTTACGCAGCAGTCTATGCAATTATCAGAAATGAAAAGTGAGAGATTCTATTCTCACAAAGAAAAAATACTGGATTTATGGACTCTAGATACCAGCTTCCCGCTGGTCACATGGATGGAAATGAGACTATGGCTACTGCAATGGCGCGAGAACTCAAAGAAGAGATTGATATCGATGTCTTGGAAAAAGACATGAAAGTAGTCCACATCTCTCACAGGGTTTCTCTCGGAGGACGAGAATATTTCGATGTGTATCTGGAAGTCTTGAACTATACAGGCACTCCTCGTATCAATGAACCAGAGAAGTGTAGTGCGCTTAATTATTTTGATATAGATTCTATCAATACAGCCGATTTTGTTCTCTATGACGTGGATGTTATAAAGATGGCGAGCGAGTGAATTTCTTTTTCTGATGTGGATATGGGGGATTATAAATAGATTTTTTAAAATTCTTTTGACTTTTCACTTTATCTGGATAAAGTACTATCAATACTTTACTAAACTAAAGCGAAATGGAAACAGAACTCCGAAATACCTGTCAAGATATCAGTCTCGCACTTTCTCTCATGAAAGACGAGCCCGAAGTCTTCGCTTTCATCAGGGATCTCCTCACCGAAGGGGAGATTCGAGAATTCTCGAACCGCTTCCGTGTCGCTCGCATGCTTCAAGCGTGAGCATCCTACAAAAAGATAGAAGGGGAGACTGGAATGAGCTCGACGACTATCGCACGCATCTCCAAATTCCTGAAGTGAGAGAATCACGGGTATGCCCGTGCCATCTCTCTCCTGGAATCAAATTCAAATTAATTCAATATTCTCTTTCACAATATGAACCGCAAACAATTTCTCATCAATACTCGTCATCAACACTTCCTGCATCGGCGGTAAGTATTTTCGTGTGCACATTCGAGTACACGAGCACACTTTGTCCGCCAGAAATTGGCGGTTTTTTTATATTTATCTTTCTAAACTTATCTACTCATGAAAACTACTATCGACACTACAAACTTTCCCGTTCTCGAACAGAATGGATTTCAAGCTATTTCACTTGGTTTGAATAATGTATCCAGCTATCAATCATGACTTACTCGAGCCTATAAAGATGTATTTAATGCTTCCGCATGGCGCGAATGAGTAAAATGTAGTACCGGATGTGG
>CAZRBF010000136.1:0-1891 GCA_964598195.1 uncultured Candidatus Peribacteria bacterium
TAACCATATTTCTATGAACCTCCCTATTCTTACTCATGCTTGTTGTATGATGCCTCCTGGAGAGAGTTCTTTTATGACGCCATAAATAGTATTTTATTGGCAAAACAAGAACAGCTCTCTTTGGGGGGCTGTTTTTTTTGAACAATTTTTTTCTATCTTTTTATCACCAAATCTATGAAACTCAATATCGAAAAACTTCTTATGGAAGTACCAATTACGAAAATCCAACAGATTCAGAACAATGAAGTATTTGCAGTGCTTGAAAAATTTAATATGTGTTGAAGTATAAAGGTTAAACCCGTATACTGGATGCTCAAAAAAGCTATAGAATCTGGAGAACTTGATTCTAATAAGATTGTCATAGAGGCTTCGAGTGGCAATACGGGGATATCTCTCGCATATCTTTCAAATTTATTTGACCTGCGGGTAACACTGGTGGTTCCAGCGTCTACTGCGAGTTGTAAGAAAAAGCTCATTAAATCATATTGAGCAGAGCTCATTGAAGTAAACGGAACAACTGATGATGCTATAGAACTGAGAAATGAGCTTCATGCATCAAATCCAGGAAAGTATTTTCTCATAGATCAGTTTAATAACATCGCCAATTTTGAATCTCATTATGCACTTACTTGACCCCATATAGAGAAAAAAATTTGAAAAATTGATTTCTTCGTTGCAGGACTTGGGACGACTGGAACGCTCCTATGAACAGGAAAGTATCTGAAGGAAAAATACCCAGACATGAAGATTATTGCCATTAATCCACTCAACAAAGTGGAGGGAATCAAGAACTATAAAGTCGTCAGAAATATTGGAGATATTTACAATAATTATCGTCATCTTATCGACGAAGTCATCGATGTGACATTTGAGGATGATGCAATCCCTGGAATAAATGATTATATCAAAGAAGGTTACTTCAATGGAATCTCCTCATGAGCCATACTTTCTGGAACAAAGCGGTATCTTGAATGAAAAAGTTGACTCAAGTGAGTTATTATCGCTCCAGATGGATGAGATTACTATTTCTCTGAATTATTCCCTCATATCGATAGGAAAAATATTGCAGGATGCGAATAAGATGCGTATATCCCTGAAAATAGGAATCATTTATATTATAATTTTTGTTACATATGAAAAATACTCATTCAGTACCCAATTTTTATGTCATTGAAAAATCCGTACATAAAGAAATAAGTGAAATAGTTAAGAATAGTTCTCTGCGAGTATATAATACACTGACGCGATCAAAGGAAGTATTTCAAAGCATAGAGCCAGGAAAAGTTCGCATGTACAGTTGTGGACCGACCGTTTATAGCGATGCACACATTTGAAATCTTCGGTCGTATATTTTCCCAGATATTTTGAAATGACTTCTCTTAAAGATAGGATATGAAGACATAAGACATATTATAAATATCACAGATGTGGGACATCTTACTGATGATGCGAATGATGGACAGGATAAGATGGAGCTCAGTGCGCAAAGAAGAGGGGAGACTGTTTGGGAAATCTCCGAAAAGTATGCCAAACGCTACTTTGAAGATATTAAAATGCTCTGAATAGAATTTCCGGAAAAATTTACAAAAGCCACAGATTATATAGCAGCTCAAATCGAGATGGTGCAAGGGCTCGAGGCAAAGTGATATACTTATAATACAAAAGACGGAATCTATTTTGATACTGCTAAATTTCCAGAATATGCAGATTTTGCACGACTCGATTTAGAAGCTTTGCGTGAATGAGAAAGGGTGGATTTCTGAGACAAGAGAAACAAAGCAGATTTTGCCCTTTGGAAATTTTCCCCGGAGAATGAAAAACGTCAGATGGAGTGGGAAAGTCCTTGGTGAGTAGGCTTTCCAGGATGGCATATAGAATGTAGTGCAATGAT
>CAZRBF010000137.1:0-1876 GCA_964598195.1 uncultured Candidatus Peribacteria bacterium
CCGCATTACTTGCATCTTTTGGAAAATGAGTATACTTTGGATGAGAATGAGTGATAAAAGGTATTGGGAATGTTATTCATTCGAGCGGAGAATTTATCGGCAATGCAACGACTGCATGAGTTCACTGAGGAGTTGATGAATTTCTTAAATACACAGTACCTGCAACAGAATCGATACGACAATGGGTTGATGCGACTGCATATGCCCTGAAGGAAACGGCAAAATGAATTACTTTCTACGACCCGAAAGTTTTGTCACAAGCCAAGGAATACTGGGAGCAAGCAGGTGTAAATTTTGGCAAGCTTTCCCCAGAAGAACAGGCGAGAAAAGTAGGAGAATTCACAGAGGCTTTGGCTATTTGATTTTGATCTGGAAAAGCACTCAGTACTCTTGGAAAACTGGAAACAGTTGGTTCGTTTGGAAGTGTGGAAGAAAAAACACTGTCTTCAGTGGTAAATAATATGAGTAGGGCTGCTCGAGAGTGATTGAGAGAAACTGCCCCATGAACTATGAGTGTTGTGGCACAAGTAAAAGGAAATGTTAAATGAATTCTTTGAAATAAACAAAAAGGGAGTGTAGGTGATATGAATAAAAAATCTCCACCAGTTCCCACTGATCCCACGGTACCAAAAATGTGAGAAATTATGAGAAGTTTTGATCCAGTGATTAATTCACCAAAAAATAATCTAAAGGCAATAGAGTCTATCAACAAATGGTTGATTCCTGAAGAATTAATTCGAACAAAAGATGGGATCGGAAATTTTATTCAAACATTGGAAAATATATCCAAGTACATAGAATGAAATGTTGATAAAATTTGACCATTACAATGAGACTATGTTCGAGCAATGCAAGAATTAAGGAGGAATCTAGGTAATATAGCAGATCATCCCAATATAGCACCCATGGAGAAAATGATGCTCAATAGTATTGAAGAAAATGATCTCGTAAATACTATTTATAAACTCAATCCACAGCTTTGACCAAAAGAATAATCCTTATTTTACTCATTAATCTCTCTCATATGCCCTCTCTTAAAGAACTAAAGCATGAAATGGCAGAACAAGATGCCAGGCTTCAACTTTCAAAACAATCAATTGTCAATTATCTACAACGTTTTTACAACGGATGATTAGATCGGTTATTGAACCATTGGTGAAAGTTCTATTATGAAAAACGTGATGGTGATGAACTTAAAATGGACTTTTCTAAGTTCTCAGAATTTTTAAGAAGTGAAATTCAATGGTATATTGATAGTTTGAATTGAAAATATGAACGAAAAGATAGGATTGCTGTATTAAAAAGAGGGACAGCTATTGAATCAAAATATAAATGACTTTTATTTGAAGAAAAACATAGTAATGAGCTCGTGCAATGGAAAAAAATGAAAGAAGAGTGATTAGTTGCTTGAGTTTGAACAAATTCACGTGTAACAAATACATTAGCACACCACTAGTCTTCATTTTCTTTGCTTCTTTTCTCTTTTTATGATACACTGGTGTTGTTCTATTTAATATTTTTCTCTTTTTATGTTCCTTCTCTCGACATCCACACTGCGTGGATATGGACTCCATAAAATATTTTCTCTTGCTCACTCGGCGCATTATGATGGGATTTGTCTGGATCTGAATCCGGTGGATTTTGACACGGAAAATACTGAATATATTGCCATGCTATCGAAAGAATTTAGTATACCTGTTGTGAGCATAACCGCCTATGAACGACGTATGACCCCAAAGGCGGTTGATCAGATTGTAGAAATGGCGAAGAGCCTGGAAAGTAAGGTAATTAACTTCTATCCGCCACATCGGTTGGACAAGAATGGTGAGTGGTTCTCTGAATACCTGCCAAAGATACAAGAACGCCACAAGGATCT
>CAZRBF010000138.1:0-1749 GCA_964598195.1 uncultured Candidatus Peribacteria bacterium
ATCGCTGAAGTGGGGAATGGATTTCTTTCTTATGAAAACCTTGATGGAACTGTACAGTATCATTTCGATAAACGAGATGGTGGAAAGTTCGAGTATAAAGTAAAGGGAAAAACTGGGTATGCAACGATTCGTGGAACTACCCTGGAAGTGCTTTCTAATAGCACAAAAGATACATACAAACTTATCGAAGGAAAGATTGACATCTATAATAGTATTTTGAAAAAAACCGTAAGTCTTATTGCTGGAGATACATACACCGTGTTTGCGAGTGGAAAAGAAGATCTGACTAAAATGGCATCACTTACATCTGCTACAACTTCAGCCCCAGAAATAAATCCGGTAGCTGTAAGTCCTACAGCAGTAGTTGCTCCAACTATTATTGCCTGCGGTTCTTATAAAGATGTGGATACATCGAGCGAATGGTGTCCATATATTACCAAACTCAGTGAGAAGAGCATTGTTCGAACGAGTGATGCCTATGAACCAGATCGTAATATCTCCCGTGCAGAGCTCCTGAAGATGGCAAGTCTTTCAAAATGAGGGACTGTAGCATTCAATAAGCTCTATACATATACCGATATTACCAGCACTGACTGGTGGGCTCCATTTGTATCAACTGCAAAGAAGCTTGGATATATTTCTGCAACCAATACGAGTTTTGAGCCAAATCGACCTATTACCCGTGCCGAAGCCATGAAAATAATCATGAACTTCTCAGGAACGAAGATAGCATACGATGCAGCATACACGTATTCCGATGTAAAATCAACCGACTGGTCAGCTCCATTTATATCGAGTGCGAAAAAATCGGGTATTATCTCTGCCACTGCCACCAATTTCCGACCAAATGATCCAATCTCCCGAGCGGAGGTAGCAAAAATCCTTGTTAATATCTTTTTCAGATAGACGATAATTTATTGATACACTTTACCTTCTTCCACCTCACCTCAGTCCTCTCCTAGAAGGAGAGGAGGAAAAAATAAGAATATTTCTCCCTTCTCCTCTTAGGAGAAGGGTCGGGGATGAGGTGGGAAGTCGTGAGTCTATCGAGAAATGAACAGCCCTGATCAAAGTACGCAGCTTTCATACAAATTTCATCTCTAAAGGACTGCCTACGGAAGCATTTTTCAGAAGTCCATAAAAATCACAATAATAATTACATTTGTAATTTCAATATATAACACCATAACTAACTTAGTTATTCTTAATAATTTATAATTATGAAAAAAATATTTTTAGCCATAGCAATTCTTCCTTTATTTACACTTTCAACATTTGCAGCTTCTTTGGAAGATCAATATTCTCTGAAAGAATATGGAGATATCGATTCCAGTGTTTGATCTTATTTAGACTATTCTAAAACATGTATTATTATTTCTGTTAAAAAAGATGGAAAAAAACTTATAATAAAAGACGGAATTGAAACTAAAATGTATGATTTCATATATTCCCCTAAATGTTCTCAAGATGGAAAAAAATTTGCTTTCGTTGCTACTGATTTTGTAACAAAAAAAAATGTTCTTGTAAAAGATGGAATTGAATATACAAAATATGATAATATTAATAATTTATTATACTCCCCTGATGGGAAAAGCTTTGTTTTCTCTTTCAATAAAAATTGAAAGTATTTTATATTAAACAATGATATTGAAATCGGAACACAAATGGAATACGCACCACAGTCACTTCAATACTCTCCAGACAGTAAGAGTTTCGCATTCATAGCTAAAAAAGATGGAAAATATTTTA
>CAZRBF010000139.1:0-1701 GCA_964598195.1 uncultured Candidatus Peribacteria bacterium
ATGAGCGTGAAGAGTTTAAAAAACTCCTGGAAAAAGAAGGGGATACGATCAAAGAACTTGTGATAAAGGCACGAGAGGGGTGGATTCAGCTCGCTGATATCTATGCGCAAGAGCGAGCACAGGCTCTGAAGACCTGAGAAGATCAGGCAAAAATCGACGATCTCAAGAAGAGTTTAGGAATCTAATAGCCCTCATCCCCAGCCCTTCTCCCAGGAGGAGAAGGGAGTTTTTTCTTTTTATACCCATTTTTTATGCTCCAACTCCAAAACACTTTCACCCTCACCAAAGAAAAATTCAAACCTTTGAGACAAGAAATAGTAAAAGTCTATTATTGTGGACCAACTCCGTATAATTTTGCGCACATCGGCAACCTTCGCGCGTATCTTTTTTCGGACTCAGTTATACGTACGCTCAGGTACCTTGGTTACAAAGTGCAAACTGTTATGAATGTTACGGACATAGACGATAAAACTATTCGAGATTCTCAAAAACAAGGCCTTTCCCTTCATGAATTTACGCAGAAATATACAGGATTTTTCTTAGATGATATACAACACCTTGGAATAATTCCTGCTGATACCATCATCCCAATATCAACTGCCATAGACACTATGGTAGAAATTATCCAGAAACTGCTCGACAAGAAATATGCCTATCTTGCAGACGATGGGAGCATTTATTATTCTATCTCAAAATTCAAGAACTACGGAATGCTTGCACATCTTGATGTAAAGGGAATGAAATCCAGTGTGCGTATAAATAATGACGAATACGAGAAGGAGAGTGTTGCTGATTTTGCCCTCTGGAAAGCTTATGATGCAGAAAAAGATGGTCCGAATTTTTGGGAGGCCAAATTTACGATTGACGAAAAAGAAATTATCGTGAAGGGAAGGCCTGGTTGGCATATCGAGTGCAGTGCCTGTAACTTGAAACATCTTGGTCCTGAAATTGATATTCATATGTGAGGAATTGACAATATTTTTCCACATCATGAAAATGAGATTGCTCAAAGTGAAGCCTACAGCGGTAAAAAATTTAGCAGATATTGGATGCACTCTGGGCATTTGCTCGTAGATAATAAGAAAATGGCGAAGTCTGCTGGTAATTTCTTTACACTTGCTGATATAGTCGCAAAAGTTCCGAATGAGAAACCAGAAATGGTGTATAGAGGATTTCGACTCATGAACCTGCAGACACGGTATCGAGAGAGTTTTAATTTCACATTTGATAGACTGAACTCAGCTATTCAGACAGTGAAGAGTTTCGATGAGGTCTTGAAACGCCTGGGGCGCTACAATCCACCATCACGAAAGATTTTTAAGGATTTTCGTGAGATGCTTCAGCAGTATATTCAGGCATACATTGAGTGTTTGGAAGATGATATAGGTACTCCGGAAGCGCTTGCTATCGTTTTTGATTGCCTCGGGTTTATAAATAGTGGTATAGATAATAATAGCTTCTCTCTGGAGGAAAAGGGGGCTATTTTGGATCTACTTCACTCTTTCGATGAAGTACTCGGATTATTTAATTTCTCACTCCTAGAATCAACCGATATTTCAGAAGAAGTGGAATCCCTCCTCCTGAAGCGAAATGAGGCAAAGGCACAAAAAAACTACCCGCTCTCGGATAGTATTCGTGACCACATGACATCGCTTGGGTACAAGATTATCGATGACAAAAATGGAAGTCACGTAGAGAAAA
>CAZRBF010000140.1:0-1697 GCA_964598195.1 uncultured Candidatus Peribacteria bacterium
CTCACACCAGAGCAAGCAAGTTATATCGGAGTGAGTAAAACTGGACCATTTAAACCGGAACATTATAGGTATTAGTATCGTACCTGAAATCATTTGATTTTTTTATAAATATGATTATAGTTCTTTTAGTTATATTTTTTCATATCTAAAAGAAATGAAATATACTGAAATCCAGAGAAATCTTGAGAAACTACAAGTTTTTGGAACAACCGATTTGAAGATACTCGATAACAAGTTCAATAAATCGAAACTTGCATCCTGGAAAAAGTCGGGACATATAAGACAACTCATAAGATGATTCTACGTCTACGGAAATACCAAAATAGACCAGCATCTCTTATTTAAAGCATCAAATACAATATACAGACCAAGTTATATATCGCTCGAGAGTGCCTTTTCCTACTATTGACTCATTCCAGAACAGGCATTTAATATTACAGCGATTTCTCCAAACAAAACCACGAGCTTTGAGAGTGATTTTTCTTCTTTTACTTACAAGAAAATCAAACCTTCTCTGTTTTGGTGATACAGAGTAATTACCGTCAATCAAACAAAATTCCTGATAGCAGAACCTGAAAAAGCGATTATCGATTATCTCTACCTCAATACTCATATAAAATGAATCGAGGACTTGTTATGACTACGAATAAATGAAGATGTTTTCAGGGAAAAAATAAATGAAGAGGTGCTTACGAAATATGCACGAATGTTTGATAAAAAAACAGTGATAGAGACTACACAGCTTCTCATAAACTCCATACAGCATGATCGATCTGGAATATATTAAGTCCTACTATTCGGGCAAGGAAAATATCTTTGAGCAATTTATTCTCAAAGAATACCTCCAGTACACGATATTGGATATTATTTTCTCTTCAAAATATGCCCCACATCTTTCTTTTCTCGGATGAACCGCCATCCGGCTCATGCATCACTCTACAAGGTTTTCCGAAGATTTGGATTTCGATAATTTTTCTCTATCAGAGGAAGATTTCGAATGACTTTCTCGGGTTGTAAAAAACGAGCTCCAGAAACTCTGATATGAAGTGGAGATAAAAAATGTTTATAAATGAGCTTACCGTTGCTATATTCGACTCCCAAAAATCCTGAAAAATCTCGGATTTTCCGCTCTCGAGGATGAAAAAATCCTGATACAAATTGATACAGTAAAACAAGATTACATATATGCTTCCGATAAAAAAATTATCGATAAATTTGATGTCTACAAGATAATAAATGCCTGTCCCGCAAGTATTATCCTCTCCAAAAAAATCCATGCCCTCATTGACAGAAAGAGAACAAAGTGACGAGATATATTTGATATAGTATTCCTGTATAAATTGACGAAGCCTGATTTCGACTATTTATCTGCCAAGATGGGGATAAAAGATAATGTAGAACTCAAAAAAGTTTTATTTAACTTCTGCGAAACGATTTCTCTAAGAGAAATGGCAGATGATGTAAGTCCATTTTTGATAAACACAAACGAAGTGCAGAGGGTTTTAAACTTTAAAGAGTTCATAGAAAGCATGTAGTTATATATCAGCTTCTTAAATACAAATCTCAAAAACCGCCATGATCCTCCTCTCCGAACAATCTCTTCTCGATCAAGTCACCAAACTCAAAAGACTTGGCAAAAAGATCGTCACCACCAACGGTTGTTTCGACATCCTCCATCCTGGCCATATTGAGACCTT
>CAZRBF010000141.1:0-1686 GCA_964598195.1 uncultured Candidatus Peribacteria bacterium
TCGCGATGTAGAAACAGTATATGACCAGATTAAAGTAGTTTTATCAGCGTATTAACTCATCTTATTGTATTTATAGTCACCATGAGAACTCACCACCAAACATCACCACATACCCACATGACAATGCCAAGTGGATACACCCCTGTTTCACTGGAATCACACACAAGAAAATCCATTCATATTCCACCTACAGAGATTTCTCGCTTTTGGATGCAAAAAGAACGACAAAGATTGAAATATGCATCATCGGATTTTCAATACGAAAATCGTGTTGCCTATGTAAGACTGGATAATCCTGAACCTAATGAGCTATTCAATCAATATCAGATTTATGAAACAATAGTTGGAGAAATGCTCTATAAATACTTTCTAAAATATGATCCGGAAGTATCGGTGCATATTGCTTCTGCCCATGATGATATTTTTTCTGGATCCGATTTTATTGTATGTAAAGGAGATTCATGTGTTCGTATAGACCTTACTACTTGATTTGCACGACTTAGGTCATTTGAAGAAAATATTTCTCTTATAACCATATGAGATAAGGTAAATAATTTTTATCATGAACCTGGCATTCCATATGAATTTTTTGCTACGATAAAGCCACATCTCACCCCAGGACCTCTTCCTTTGATTATTCTCCGAATTGATCGTTCTATATTATCAATATTTATTCGTGATTTTTTTGAAATCCTCGCACAAGAAAATATGCAAGTAGATATCCTTGCTTATTTCTGAGTTTGGATAGATAAAAACATGGATATAATAGAGGAGCGTGTCGCTTATATTCTTGGACTTACGAGCTCCAAAAATGAATATAACAATGTAGAAAAATTTGCTACTCAAATAGGTATATTATTTGCAGGCATAAATAATGTGGAGGTAAATTATACGCCATAAAAGATAGCTGTCTTCTTTCATCTACAAACACATGTTCTTCTATATCCACATCCCCTTCTGTCGTCAAAAGTGCCTCTATTGTAAATTTGCGCTCACTTCAAAGTTTGATGGACTGAAGATTCGAACGTATATCGATGCTCTCAAAAATGAAATATCATGATTTTTTGAGCAAAATCCTCATACTTCTATCGAGAGCATTTATTTTGGCGGAGGAACCCCTTCTGTTCTCACAAGCGAGCAGATAGGAGAGATTTTAAATACATTTTTTAAAAAAATCCCCCCTACCCCCTTTAATAAGGGGGGTAAAACTATCGAAATTACTCTGGAATCAAACCCAGAGGATATCACAGGTGATTATCTGGAGGAGATTACAGGGCTTTGAATCAATCGACTCAGTCTTGGGGTCCAGACATTGAATAGTGAGTCTCTTCGCATGATAGGGCGAGCCGATTCCAATGAATCTATTTATCGAGCCCTTGAGCGTCTTGCCAAAAGCCCTATAGAAAATATTTCCATAGACCTCATCGCAGGGCTTCCTGGGACACACTCTGGACAAGTTGTAAGCGATCTAAACACGATATTTTCATATGTAATTCCGAAGCATGTGAGTATCTATATGCTCGAGGATGAATCATATCCGGCAAACTGGAAAACTCACCTTCCCAGTGAAGACATGATCAGAGCCGAATATATCTCAGGAGCCGAATGGCTGCAATCAACAGGATTTCATCGATATGAACTTTCAAATTTTTCCCAGCCAGGATTTGAATCGAAACACAATCAATC
>CAZRBF010000142.1:0-1539 GCA_964598195.1 uncultured Candidatus Peribacteria bacterium
ATATCGAGGTTTTACCATTTTATAAGGTATTTTTGTAAAGATTATAAATAATTCCCCTCCCAAAAAATATCTTTGGAGTTTTTCCCGAAAACAAAATTGCCAAATATATTTTTTTCTGTATAGTACCAGTACGACGGTTCGTACAAATTTTACGACTATCTGGATAGCTGTTTCAAACTAGGAGGATAATATGATGAGTTATTTTAGTGAGATGGATGGCAATTTATTTGCGATTATTCTTACGGTTATTACCATGGGGTTTTTCTGGAGCCTTCTCTATATTTTACGTTGTCACTATGTGATTCAATCACTCATGAAAAGGTTTCGTACAAATCAAAAAATCTTTCAAGACATCATGAACGATTATGTACTTATAGAAATGCTAAAAACAAAAATCTCAAAAATTCAACAAAACTCAGCAAAGATGCATGAGCTTTTTGATAACATGTGTGCCATTCTTGCAAGTACAAAAAGCGTAACGCATACAGCAAAAATATACACTGACAAGAATAGTGTATCAGAAGTAGGAGATATAACTTCAGTGGAGTTATCTTTGAACGACAACCACTATGATCAAAACCAAGTGATGGAGGTAGTACTCGATATATCAAATAAAGTTTCTGAACAAATCGAGAATACTATGCGAGCAATGAGGGATCCTAAACTGAACGCTGATATTACTTTATTTAAGGCAACATTAGCTACAAACAATAAACGTAACCAAGCGGAGTGGCAAAGATTCAACTCCATGGCGGATGAATTGTGCGAATTGGCAAAAAATTCAACCGACACCATCTTAGAGATTCAAAATCTTATAAAAGGGAGGAAATCTCAAACAAAACGTTTAGCACATTCAGAACATGATTCTTGAAAGGAGGAATTCAGAGGAATGTGGAACGATCCAATTAAAAGCCCAAGACCACGGTCCTGGGCTTTTTCATGCGCATTTTGCAGAGATTCCCTAGGAATCTCCTGAAAAATGATGAAGTTTGTATGAAAATCGAGTACCGTAGTGAACCGTACGAAGTAGTACGGAGAATGAGGAACGCAAGATTTGAATGCGAAATTCGCATTTTGCAGAGATTCCTACCGAGATTTTAGGAGATCCTCATGTATGGAGTGAGCCGCGAGACACCCCTCGGCGGCGCTCATGATGGTTTGTTGGAATTTGTTGGATCCGGTGGTAATATCTCCTGCAGCATAGAGACCAGGAACACTGGTTTGCTGGCGAGCATCGACGATGATATATCCGGCACTGTCTTTTTCTGGGTTAAATGTGTCAATAATGCTCGTATTTGGCTGGTTTCCGATCGCCACGAAAATCCCATCGACCGCGAGTTCACTTCCGTCCATCATAATAAGTTTCTCCACACCGAATCATCCCTCTATAGAGGCAACAGCGGTTTCAAAGTGCACTTGAATATTGGCATGTTTGGCGATTTGATCGATCCACACTGTCTCGGCCTTAAATTCCTTTCATCGGACGAGAATATGAACCTCTTTACAGATCTCAGAGAGATAGAGGGCTTCAGTAATCGC
>CAZRBF010000143.1:0-1508 GCA_964598195.1 uncultured Candidatus Peribacteria bacterium
AAGAGAGTGTGGAAGGGGGGTGGAGGTTTGTAAATGGAAATTAAATTTGATTTTATATTATATTTATTTCCTTATGCTACGGGTGGTTACAACGTAGAATCAGAATCGGACATACAGGCATGAAAATCAGTTGGAATACAGTCTATTTTGATAGAAAGCGATAATATTCAGTATATGCTTATATCTATTACAATCACTTCTTAAATAAAATGAAAATCTCCATCATAACGCCATCTTACAATCAAAAGGAGTTTATAGAACGCACCATCCTCTCAGTTATATCACAAGCTGGAAATTTTGAGATAGAGTATATCATTATGGATGGTCTTTCCACAGATACATCCATTGAAATTATACAAAAATATAATGATCTGATTATATCCTGAAAATTTGAAATCAAATGTAGGACGATTAATTTTATCTGGAAATCAGAAAAAGATACAGGACAATCTGATGCTATCAATAAAGGGTTGAAGTTGGCAACTGGTGATATTGTAACATATCTCAATAGTGACGATACTTATAGTCTTGGGACTTTGCAAAAAGTTGTCAATGTTCTCTGAAAATCTGACAAGAAGTGGTGTTATGGAAAGTGTCGAATTATCGACAGGAGTGAAAATGAGATAAGAAAGCCCATTACTCTCTATAAAAATTTCCTCTGAAGTAAATATTCCTATGCCAAACTACTTTCAGAAAACTTTATCTCTCAAATGACGGTTTTTTGGAAAAGAGAGGTTATGTATGAAATTGGATTATTTAATCCAGATGAGCATCTCTGTATGGATTATGAATATTGGCTCCGAATCGGGGAAAGATATGATCCAGTCTTTATAAATGAGTATATTTCAAATTTTAGATTTTATCACACGAGTAAGAGTGGATCTAGATTCGACCAACAATTTCAAGATGAGCTTAGAATTGCTGAGAGGTATGCGAAATGAAAGTATAAATCTAGCTTGCTTTTACATAAATTTAACTATACTAAGATAGTTTTTATTTATAAGATTTTAAGCTTATTAAAGATATAGTGAAAATATGAAAAAAATTCTTGTTACAGGAGGGGCTTGATTCATAGGATCAAATTTCCTTAATAAATATGTTCTGCTTTATCCAGAGGTAGTTTTTATAAACATCGACTGTCTTACTTATGCGGGGAAACTTGAAAATATAGGTAACAAAGTAAAAAATGCTCAGAATTATTTTTTTGAGAAAGTGGATATACGAAATAAAAATGCTCTTGATGATGTATATAAGAAGCACTCCCCGACGGACATTATACATTTTGCTGCCGAGAGTCATGTGGATAATAGTATAGTAAATCCACTTATTTTTACTGAGACCAATATTGTAGGGACACAGAATCTCCTCGATCTTCATAGAAAGTATAGTCTCAATAGGTTCCATCACATATCTACTGATGAAGTATATGGGGATATTCCGGATAGTGGATTTTTTACTGAAAATACCCCAATAAATCCGAGCTCTCCTTATAGTGCATCAAAGGCAGG